>CAISWQ010000029.1 GCA_903889245.1 uncultured Lentisphaerota bacterium
CGCCATGATACCTAGAACTACTAGGTATCATCGCCTGCCTCGGGTCTTTCTTGCTGTGGGAGGGCGAGCGTACTCGCGAGCCGTCCTTGTATGGAGGTGGGGGCTGTGTTAGGAAGCGGCACGATGATGGCTGCATGAAAAAGTCCGCCCCCATGGTTCAGCTTCCCCTGCGCGTTTGCGGTCGGCGGAATGCGCCGCCGGCGCTTTTGTTGCACGGCTTCCTCGGTTCCTCGCGCGATTGGTTGCCGGTGGCGCGCAGGTTGCAGGCCGGACATCGCTGTCTGCTGCCGGATCTGCCCGGTCATGGGCGCGCGCACTTCCCAACACGGCCAGAACTTTATTCCTTCACTGGCGCAGCGGAGGCCGTACTCGCCTGCGCGACGGAGCCGGTGCATCTGGTCGGCTACTCGCTGGGCGGGCGGCTGGCGCTCCAGTTGGCGGCGCGGCATCCGGAGAAAATTCTTTCGCTCACGCTGCTCTCGTCATCGCCGGGCTTGCCGTCCGCCGCCGGGCGCGCCGCGCGGCGGCGGGCCGATGACGCGCTCGCAACGGACCTGGAAACGCGCGGGCTGAAGGCGTTCCTGCCGTCGTGGTATGCTCTCGCCCTGTTCGGCGGGTTGCGCCGTAAGCCGGAGCTGTTCCGGCGGCTGCTGGCGCGGCGGCGGCAGAACGATGCGGCCGCACTGGCGCGGGCGTTGCGCGGCTGTAGCGTGGGCCGTCAGCGGTCGCTGTGGCTGCAGTTGCCGAAGTTGAACATGCCGGTGCTGCTGATCGCCGGGCGCAGCGATGAAAAATATGTGCGGCTGATGCGACTGATGCAGCGGCAGATTCCCGGCGCGCGATTTTGTGTGGTGCCGGGCGCGGCGCACGCGGTCGTGGAAGAGCAGCCGGCGCGCGTGGCGCGGCTGCTGGAAAAATTCTGGCGCGAGGGCAGCGGGAGAAAACCGATATGAGCGACATCAAATGGCGGAAGTGCGGGAAGTTCACCGACATCCTCTTCCACAAGGCGGAGGGCATCGCGAAGCTCACCATCAACCGGCCCGAGGTGCGCAACGCCTTCCGGCCGCAGACGGTGACCGAGATGATGCGCGCGCTCGACGAGGCGCGGCACGATGAGCGGATCGGCGTCATCATCCTGACCGGCGCGGGCGAAAAGGCGTTCTGCTCCGGCGGCGATCAGCGCATCCGCGGCGAGGCCGGCTATGCCGACGCCAAGGGCCAGCACCACTTGAACGTCCTCGATTTCCAGCGGCAGATCCGCACGTGCCCGAAGCCGGTGCTCGCGATGGTCGCCGGCTACGCGATCGGCGGCGGCCACGTGTTGCACCTGCTGTGCGACCTGACGATCGCCGCCGATAACGCCGTCTTCGGCCAGACCGGCCCGAAGGTCGGCTCGTTCGATGGCGGCTACGGCGCCTCCTATATGGCGCGCATCGTCGGCCAGAAAAAGGCGCGCGAAATCTGGTTCCTCTGCCGGCAGTACAACGCGCAGCAGGCGCTGGACATGGGGCTGGTGAACACGGTGGTGCCGCTCGCCGAGCTCGAGGTCGAGACGGTCCGCTGGTGCCGCGAGATTCTCGCCAAGTCGCCGCTCTCGCTCCGCTGCCTCAAGGCCGCGCTCAACGCCGACTGCGATGGCGAGGCCGGCCTGCAGGAGCTCGCCGGCAACGCGACGCTGCTCTACTACATGACCGAGGAGGCGCAGGAGGGCAAACGCGCATTCCTCGAAAAGCGCGCGCCCAACTTCGCGCGGTTCCCCAAGCGGCCATGACCTCGCCCGCGATATGGTGGCAGGCGGCCCGGCCCAAGACGCTGGGCGCGGCGGTCGGCCCGGTGCTGGTCGGCACCGCGCTGGCCGCACGCGATGGCGCTTCGCACGTGCCCGCCGCCGCCGCCGCGCTCGCCGGCGCGCTGCTGATCCAGGTGGGCACGAACTTCTGCAACGACTACGGCGACGCGGTCCGCGGCGCTGACGCCCACGGGCGCAAGGGCCCCGTGCGCGCGACGCAGGCCGGCCTCGTCTCGCCGCGCGCGATGATCGCGGCGACGGCGCTGGCGTTCCTCGCCGCAGCGTTATGCGGCCTCTACCTCGTCACGCGCGGCGGCTGGCCGATCGCGCTCACCGGTGCCATCTGCATCCTCTGCGGCATCCTCTACACCGCCGGCCCGTGGCCGCTGGCCTACGTCGGGCTCGGCGATCTCTTCGTCTTGATTTTCTTCGGGCCCGTCGCGGTCGGCGGCACCTACTTCGTACAGGCGCAGCACCTGACCGGCGCGGCCGTGCTCGCCGGCCTCGCGCCCGGCCTGCTCTCTGTGGCGATCCTCACGGTGAACAACCTGCGCGACGTTGAGCAGGACCGGTCGAACCATAAGCGCACGCTCGCGGTGCGCTTCGGCGCGGGTTTCGCGCGCTGGGAATATGTCGCGTGCCTCGTCGGCGCGGCGCTGGTTCCGGTCGCGCTCTGGATCGCCCGCGGCTGCAGCGGCTGGGCATGGCTCGCCAGCTTCGCGCTGCTACCCGCGCTGCCGCTCGTGCAGATCGTCTTCCAGCAACCCGACCGGCTCAATCCCGTGCTCGGCAAAACCAGCGGCCTCCTGCTGCTCTACAGCGCCACCTTCGCGTGCAGTTGGCTCCTATGATCACGCTCTACCGCTATACGCTGCCGTTCGTGCGTCCCGTGGCCACACGTCACGGCGTGCTTGCGACGCGCACCGGCCTGCTCGTGCGCGAGGGCGACGCGTGGGGCGAGGCCGCGCCGTGGCCCGGGCTGAGCCGCGAGAGTCTCAAAGAAGCCGAAGCCGGGTTGAAAATTTGGCGTAACGATCCACAAAGCGATCGTATTTTGACGCCACGACTTTCGTCCGTTGTTTCCGCCGTAGAGTCTGTGCGCTGGGTTCCCGATCCTGCATCACCCATCAAAATTCCCATCAACGGCCTGCTCTCCGATGAACCTCTCGACTCCGCACTCCCCGCATTGCGGACCGCCGGCTTCCGAACCGTGAAGATCAAGGTTGGTCGCCAATCCCTTCGCGCCGATGTGGAACGCGTTTGCGAGGTCTACGAACAGCTCGGCCCGGACATCAAATTGCGGCTCGACGCCAACCGTGCGTGGACGCTTTCTGAGGCGCTCGACTTTGCGAGGCGCATCGACGGCATATCACTCGAATATATTGAGGAGCCACTGCAAAACCCCGCCGAGTTGGCGCAATTTCACAACCGCAGCGGGTTGCCTGTTGCGGTGGACGAATCCTACTGGACGCGCCCGATCACCGACTTCACCAATGGTTGTTTTGTTCATGCCTTGATCATCAAACCTACCATTATAGGAGGATTGATCACAGCTGAACGCGTAGCTGAATTTGTGAGGCACTTTGGCTGGCAGCCGGTGTTTAGCGCGGTCTACGAGAGCGGCGTCGGCATTCGCGCGTTGGCGCGGCTCGCCGCGCGCTGCGGTACGCCCGGCGTGGCAATGGGCTACGATACCTACCGCTGCCTCGCCGACGATGTCCTCCAGCCGCGCCTCGCCTTCCGCGATGGTGCACTTGATCTGGCGGAGGCGGAGCGCGCAGAAGTCTGCGTCGAAAAATTGCAGGAGCTTGCGTGAAGACGGTGCTTTGTCCCGTTGCCGCCGGCGCGCGCCGCTGGCCGCTGGCGGAGGCACTGATCACGCCACAGCGGACGTGGACCTACCGTGAACTCGATGACGCCGTCGCGCTGACGGTGGAGCAACTCCGCAGTCGGGGTGTGAAGCGCGGCGAACTGATCGCCGTGCATCTGCCGAATGGCTGGCGTTATCCGGTCGTGCTTTTCGCGCTGCTGCGCCTCGGCGCGTGCGCTGTGCTCACCAACCTGCGCCTGCCGCCGGCGGCTGTAGCCAAGCAACTGCGTGATGCTGGTGTTCGCCGTGCCATCGTCGCTGCTGGAAGCAAGTTGACTGGCATTCATCGCATCAGCGTTGATGACATTACGGCGCCAAGTCGGATTGCGGCTGGTGGTGCGAAGAACATTTCGCTCAACGCTCCGGCGGTAGTGCTCTTCACCTCCGCGAGCACGGGCGCGGCGAAGGCGGTGGCACTCTCGTTCGGCAATCTGCACGCGAACGCGCGCGGCTCCAACCGGAACATCCGGCTGCGGCGCGGCGACCGCTGGCAGCTCGCACTGCCGCTCTATCACGTCAGCGGGCTCGGTGTGCTGCTGCGCGCGTGGCTCGCGGGCGCGGCGGTGGTGATCGGCCCGCGCGACGACGCGTTGGAGAACGCCACGCATATTTCGCTGGTCCCGACGCAATTGCGGCGCCTGCTCACCCAGCCGCGCAGCGCGCAGCAACTGCGGCGGATGAAGGCCATCCTGCTCGGCGGCGCGGCGGCCGATGCGCGCCTGATCGCAAAGGCGCGCGCCGCAGGCATCCGCGTGCTGACCACCTACGGCATGACCGAGATGGCGTCGCAGGTTTGCACGTTGCCTCCAACTGCGCCATCAGGAAAATGGTTCACGTCCGGCCGCGTGCTGCCGCAACGCGAACTGAAACTCTCCAGCGCCGGCGAAATTCTCGTGCGCGGGCCCTGTCGTTTTCTTGGTTACCTTGTGCGTGGCCGACTGCAGCGGCTGCCGCCGAAGCGCTGGTTTGCCACGGGCGATCTCGGCGCGCTCGACCGCGCCGGCTACCTGACCGTGCTGGGGCGCAAGGACAACCTGTTCATCTCCGGCGGCGAGAACATCCAGCCGGAGGAGATCGAACAGGCGTTGCTCGCGCTGCCGGGCATCAGCGCCGCTGTGATCGTGCCGCGTGCCGATGCCGAGTTCGGCGCGCGGCCGGTCGCCTTCGTCGGGAGTGCGCGGAAAATTCCGGCGGAAAAGCTGCGTGCTTCGTTACAAAAGAAACTGCCCGCCTACAAAGTGCCGGTGGAGTTTTTGCCGTGGCCCAAAGATGTTCCGGCGGGACTGAAGCTCAGCCGGCCGTTTTTTGCGGCGTGCCTGCCGCGATGAGCGCCGCGCGCAGTTTCGGCGGCACGCGCATCGGGCGGCCGGTCTTGCCGTTGATCGCAACGTGTACCGTGTTCACCATCCCTGCCACCTTGCCGGCGCTGTTGCGCAGCGTGTAGCGCATCGCAAAAGAAGTGGTTCCCACACGGCCCGGCCGCACTTCAATTGTCACGGCGTTGCCCCAGCGCAGCGGAGCGGCGTAGTCGGCCTCGGCGTGGACCACCGGGAACAGCAGCGCGGCGGGACCTTTGGCAAGGATGCCGGTCGTGGCGAGGAACGCCTCGCAGGCGTCGTGCGCGAGGCGGAACTGCGCGGCGAAGAACAGTGCGCCGGAGGCGTCGGTGTCGTAGAGTTTGACCGTGGTTTGATAGCGAAACATGGGCGGAAACTAGCACGCTTGGCGCGGCTTTCCAAGGCTTGGAAAAAACCGCGCGGATTTTTCCAAGCCTTGGAAAACCGGCGTCCCGCCGCATCACTCGGTCGGGATGAGTTGGGCCGGTTGATCGCGCCGGTCTTGCAGTTCGCCATGGCTGATCAGTTCCACGCGATAGCCAAAGTAGCGGCGGCGCTCGCCCATCTGTTGCAGTTCCTGTTGCCGGAAGCCGCGCGGGACGAGGTAGCTGGCGCTGAATTCCAACGGCGCGCCGGGCACAGGTTGCGGCGCCGCGTGCAACGCCGCCCCCGGTACGACCACGCGCGAGGGCGCGACCAGCCCGCTCTTTTCTCCGCGGTCGAAGAAGGTCACGAAGAGTTCCAACACCGCCGGATCCCAGGGGGCCGCGCCGACGGGTGCCACGGTGACCCGCAGCAGGCGCATCTCGTCAAATTTCTCACCGCCAAGCAGCTTCTGCGCCTCGACCTGCGTGATTCGCGCCACCGGCTGTGCTGCCAGCGCGAGCTTGGCGCGGGAGGCAACAACCTTCCCCGGCGGCTTCACGACGCCGACGTCCGACCGCGGTTCCCGGTCTGCGGGTTTTTCCGGACTGACTGCTGCCGGCTGGCTTCTGGTCTCCGGCTTCCGGGGCGGCGGTTCCGCCATGCGTTTTTGGAGACCGGCCAGTTCCTCACCGGCGCGCGCCTTCAGGTCGGCGTTGGTGCCGGCGAGCATCTGCACACGCTTCCACTGGTCCAAGGCCTCGGCCAGCCGGCCGTGCTGCTGCAGGCGCTGTGCGCGCTCGATATAGGGCGGTAGGAAATCCGGGGCCATGTTCTGGATGGTCGCCAGTTCCCCATCGAGCTCGTCGGCTTCCAGTTGCGCAGCGCGCTCCAGCGCCTTCTTGAACATCTTGCGTGCCTGCGTCACCACGAGATCGTCGGCCGATAGATCCGCCGGCGCGGGTTGGGTCATGGGCGCGGGCGGCGGCACATTGGGCGCGACCACGAGGTTGGTGATGACCGCCGGCTGCGGGGGCGGCAGAGCTTGCACCTCCTGGTGCAGCCTGGCCAACTCCGCCTGCATCTGTTGCAGTTCATTCGAGAACGCCGTGTGCGTCGGCGGTGACGCTGTGGCCGCCACGCGGATGGGCGTAGTGGTTGGTACACTGACAACAGGCGGGGGCAGTGGCGTGGCGACGGGCGCGACGGTCCGGGTTGCCACAGCCACCACCGCTGTTGAGGTCGGCGTGGCGAGCACCGGCGCATTTGTGGGCGTGGCCCTCGTGGCCGCCGATTGCTGTGGCGCGAGCGAGATGACAAACAGGAAAAGCATCTGCCCCACCAGCAGGATGCCAACGGCGAGCAGCGTCACCAGTTGCAGCAGCCCCAGCCGCCGTTTGGAGGGCGCACTCGCACTGTCCGTGGCCGTACCGGTGCTGAACTGTACGCCATGTGGGCCGAACTCAATGAGATCGCCATGGTGCAGAGCGGCCGTCTCCACCTCCTGGTGGTTGACTCGCACCGGCGCGCCGGCTGTCAGACGGCGGAGGCGTACCCCGCCGCCGGGTTGGTCCTCCAGCAGGAGATGCTGGAGCGCCACTTCCGGCTCCGGCAGGCGCAGCGTCACATCCGGATGGCGGCCGATCATCACCGGCCCCTGCCGGATGGCAACCCGGCGGCCCTGTTGCGGCCCTTTTTGGAATAGCAGGCGATACATGATGAAGCGGGCGGAGTTTCTGCGAGGTCCTGCGGCTGGGCAAGCATAAATCCGCCGCGCCGTTTCTTCAGCTTGCGGGGGGCGGGGCGCGGGAGTAGGCTCGCGCGCGTGCAAAGCTACTGGCGGAGGCGGATGTGAACGGCTTCAATGCGGTGGATATCGTGGCGCTGGTGTGGTTGCTGATCGGCGTCTGGCGCGGCCTGCGCCAGGGGCTGGCCGGCGCGCTGCTGCGGTTGCTCGCGGTCGCGGTCGCGGTTGGGGTGGGCCTGCTTGGCTACGCCTGGCTCGGCGAAAAGATGTCCGGCGGCGGCCGCTTGGCGGGCGCGGCGGGCGATCTGCTGGCCTTTGCCCTGATCACCGTGGCGGTCTATGTGGGGTTGCGCTTGATCGGGCTGCTGCTCAAGAACACGATCACCTTCACCTTCAAGGGCAAGCTGGAGCCACTGGGTGGCGGCTGCGTTGGCCTGCTCGTTTCGCTCGGCGTTATGATTACCGTGGTGCTGCTGGCGGGCCTGTGGCCGCATCCGTTGATGAAGAAGTGGTTCGTGGAGGAATCGTGGTTGGGCAGCGTGGTGCATGCGCAACTGGGACCGGCGTGGCAGCGGCTGGAGAAGCGCTATCCTGCCCTCAAGCTGCCGGACGAGTCCGGCCCGGAGCGTCTCGAAAATACGCTCAAGGATGTCAAAGAGGAAGCGGTGAAGACTGTCGAGCAAACGGAACAGGCCGCGGAGAAAAAGGTGAAGCAGGCCAAGAAGCGCGTGAGCGACGCGGTGGTGGAAGGGACGAAGAAGTAGGTTTGAAAGCGGAAAGCGGAAAGCGGAAACCTAAGGTTGGAATGCGGGTGTTGTAGGTCCGCTAAAGGGCTGGGCGTTTCTGATGGGTGGGATTATTCCAAAAAACCTGCTGGAGGACATCCGGTCGCGCTGCGATGTCGTGGACGTGATCGGCGCCTACCTCCAGCTCAAGCGCGCGGGCAGCACGTTCCGCGCGCTCTGCCCGTTCCACAAGGAGAAGACGCCCTCGTTCCACGTCAATCCGCAGCGCCAGATCTTCCACTGCTTCGGCTGCGGCAAGGGCGGCGACGTGTTCAAGTTCGTGATGGAGTACGAGAACGTGGACTTCGGCGCGGCGGCGCGCATCCTCGCGCAGCGCGCCGGCGTGCACCTGGAATTCGAGGAGTCGGGCCGCGAGCGCAGCCCCGGCGGCATCGAGAAGGACGCGCTGCTGCGGCTGCACGAGGACGTCGCCCAGCTCTATCACCGCTGCCTGCTCGACGACAAGCATGGCGCGGCGGCGCGCGACTACCTCGCCGGCCGCGCGTTGAGCCTGGAGGTCGCCAAGGATTTCCTGATCGGTTACGCGCCCGACCGCTGGGACACGTTGCTGCTCTGGGCCGAGAAGAAGAAAATCCCCGTCAAGCTGCTCGAGGCCGCCGGGCTGGTGCTGGCGAAGGACGCGGGCGGCTATTATGACCGCTTCCGCAACCGCCTGATGTTCTCGATCCGCGACGAGCTCGGCCGCGTCGTCGCCTTCAGCGGCCGCGTGATGAACCCCGACGAGAAGACGGCCAAGTACGTCAACAGCCCGGAGACGTTGCTGTTCAAGAAGGGGCGCATCCTCTTCGCGCTCGACCGCGCGCGCCGCGCGATCGCCGACGCGCGGCAGGCGATCCTGTGCGAGGGCCAGATTGACTGCATCCGCTGCCACCTCGCGGGCTTCACTACCGTCGTCGCCTCGCAGGGGACGGCGCTGACCGAGGACCACGCGCGGCTGCTCAAGCGCTATGCCGATGAAATCCTGATCGTGCTCGACGCCGACACCGCCGGGCAGAACGCCGCGTTGCGCGCCGCCGAGGTCTTGCTCGGCGCGGGCTTGAGCATCCGCATCGCCGCGCTGCCGAAGGGTGAGGACCCCGACTCGCTGATCCGTAAGCAGGGGCGCGAGGGTTTCGAGCGCGTACTCGCCGGCGCGGTCAGCACGCTGGAATTCCAGGCGGCGCTGCTCGGCGCGCGCGGCGAGCTGGCCAGCGAGGCCGGCAAGACCCGCAGCGCGCGCGCGATGCTGGAGCTGATCGCCCGCGCGCCGACCGCCGTACAGCGCGACCTGCTGCTGCACCAGGCCGCGGAACTGCTGGGCGTCTCCGAGGACGCCCTGCGCCAGGACGCGCGCCGCCTGCAGCGCGCGCCGGCGCGCGAGACCGCCGAGGCGCCGCCGGAAAAGCCGATGGTCCACCCCACGGAGGAAATCCGCCTGCTCGAACTGCTCGTGCACAACCCGGACCTCGCCGGTGTGGTGGGCGGGCACCTCCCGGAAACACTGCTGACCGATGCCGATTGCCGCGTGCTCTATCGCCTCTTGCTCGCCGCGCCGCCTGACCTCAACGCCGCCGTGAGTGAGGAGGGCGCCGAGTGCCAGCGGCTGGCGGCGCAGATCCAGATGGCGCCGGAGCGCGTCGGCGGCGCGGAATATACGCCGCGCGAAGCCGCGCAGGACCTGATCATCGTCATTGCCCGCGGCGTTTTGGAGCGGCAGCGCGCCGAAAAACAGAAACAGCGCGCCACCGCGCAGGGCGCGACCTTCGAGCGCCTGACGCAGGAGATCGCGCAACTCACGCTGGACCTGCGCAACCTGCGGCTGGACTGGCCGCAGGCCGAACTGGTCCTGCTGAGCCTGGCTGACTAGGCCGTCGCAAAGGTTGTGTCTTTCCACATAGACCGATACTCCCAAGCCATGGGGGAAGGGCCTTGGCCTTCCTACAGGGTTTAGCTCGCGAGGACGCGGCGGCCGGCGAGGCGCAACTTGCCGGAAGCGATCAGGCGCAGCGCGGCGGGGTAGGCCTCGTGCTCCTCCACCTGGATGCGCGCGTGCAGTGTCGCGGGCGTATCGCCATCGAGCACGGGCACGGCGCGCTGGACGATGATCGGGCCGGTATCGGTCCCGGCATCCACGAAGTGCACGGTGCAGCCGGCGACCTTGACGCCATAGTCGAGCGCCTGCTGCCACGAGGCGAGGCCGGGGAACGCGGGCAGCAGGGCGGGATGGATGTTGATGATGCGGCCGGCGTAGGCCCCAAGCAGGCCGGCCTTGATGATGCGCATGAAGCCGGCGAGCACGATGACGTCGGCTTGGTACGCACGCAGGATCTCGATCACGCGCTGCTCGGCGGCACCGTCGAGCTTGGTCTTGAAAGGGGCGCAGTCCACGTGCAGCGCCGGGAGGCCGTGCTGGCGGGCGCGCTCCAAAAGGAAAGCGTCGGCCACGTCGGAGATGACGCAGACAATGCGCGCGTCGAGTGTCCGGGCGGCGATGGCCTCGATGATCGCCTGCGCGTTGCTGCCCTTGCCGGAGCCGAGTATCGCGATGTTCAGCATGATGGGTTTCCTGGCGCGGAGTATGCCAAGCGATCGGCTGAAAACAAGGTGTAACCTTCCCGCGGGGCGCGGCGTAGGGACAGGTGAAGGCGGCGCCGGGATGGCGCGGCCCCAGGAGACATCATGAAACATAGCGTGTTGTGGTTGGCGGTGGCGCTCGCGGCGGTCGGCGCGCGGGCGGCGGAACTGAAAATCGCGGAAGTGCCGGCGCAGGCGAAGTGGGTCGCGCACCTCGACGCCGAGAAGTTGCGCGCGTCGCAGGTCGGCCAGAAGCTGCTCGCGGAAATCCAGGCCGATGCCAAGGCGACCGCGCAGTTGAACGCGGTCCAGAATGCCGTCGGTGTGGACCTGCGCAAGGATATCAGCGACCTGACGCTTGGCGGGGGCGACGACAAGAAGAACCACGGCGTCATGATCGTTCGCGGCCCGTTCAACACGGAGAAGCTGCTCGTGGCGCTGCGCGCCAACCCGCAGCACGAGGAACTGGCCGAGGGCGACGCCTCCTATCACAAGTGGTTTGACAAGGGCCACGACAACTTCGGCGCCTTTCTCCCCGGCGGCCGCTGCGTCTTCAGCGAGAACCGCGAGGCCGCCAAGACGACGGCCGATGTCATCCGCACCGGCCAGGGTGGCCTCACGCCCGAGAGCGCGCTTGGCAGGCTTGCCAAGGAAGGGGCCGGTTGCATCATCTTTGCCGCGGTGGATGGCGGCGAAGGCCTGCCCGGCGATAAGCAGCCGCAGGCCGCCGTGCTGCGCAAGATCACCGCCGCCGCGCTGCGCGTGACGGAAAACGCCGGCCGCGTGCAGGGCGAGCTCGCCGTACAGGTGGCCACCGCCGAGGACGCCGTGCGTATCGCCGAGATCGTGCGCGGCCTGATCGCGCTGGGCCTGCTCAACGAGGACATGCCGCCGGCCGTCGCCCGCCTGGCGCAGACCGCGCAGGTGAAGCAGGACGGCCAGAAGATCAAGGTGCTGGTCAGTTGTCCGCCCGAGGATGTGTTACAATTCCTCAAGAACAAACGTGGACAACCCAAGGACCAGACCAGCGCCTTCTGATGGTGCGGTGGACGAGGGCCTGCTTGTGCAGCGTGCGCAGGCCGGCTGCGCCGCGAGTTTTGCGCAGCTTGTCGCGCTGTTTACGCCGCGGCTGCTGCGGTTTCTCGAACGCCGCACCGGCCGCCGCCACGACGCCGAGGACCTGGTGCAGGAGACGTGGGTACGCGCCTACCGCTACCTGCACCGTTTCCAGCGCGGTCGCAGTTTCGCTGCGTGGCTGTGGACGATCGCCGCACGGCTCAATGCCAGCCGCCGCCGGAAAAAGGCGCTGCCGCTCGCCGAGTGGAACGACGACATCGCCGCCGCGGGGCCCGATGCCGCGCAGCAGCTCGCCGCGGCGGAAAGCGGCGCGGGCCTGTGGGCGCTGGCGGCGCGCGTGTTGCGGCCGGCGCAGCGTGAGGCGCTGTGGTTGTTCTATGTCGAGGAACTGTCCGTGAAAGAAACCGCGAAAATCCTGGGACTGACGACCATCGGCGCCAAGGTGCTGCTGCACCGCGCGCGCCGCCGGCTCGGCGTCGCCCTGCGGCAGCAGGCCGGGGGCGAGGCGCCGCTGCTCGCCTGGCAGGAAGGAGCGCGCCCATGATCTGCTGGTATCACCGCTGGCAACTCTCCCGCGCCGCCGATGCGCGCCGCGCCGCGCCGCCCGCCACGCAGGCGCACCTCGCCGGGTGCGAGGCCTGCCGCGATTACGCCGCGCTCTGTACGCGCCTGCCGCGCGCCCTCGCCGTGCCCGCGCCGCCGGACACCGCCTGGCTCGAACAAAAAATTCTTTCGCAGACCACCCGCGCGCCGGCCACTTCCGAGGCTTGGAAAAACCGCGCGGAAATTTTCCAGGGCGTGGGAAAAAATCCGTGGGCTTTTCCAAGTCTTGGAAAAACCGCCGGAATTTTTTCCAAGCCTTGGAAATCCGCGCTGGCCGCCGCCGTGCTGCTGCTCCTTGCGGCCTTCGGCTGGCAGCAATGGCGCGCCGCGCAGGTGGAGCAGCGGCTCGCCGCCCTCCAGACGATGCGGAAGATCTACGACTCCGCCGCCGCGGTGGTCAGCCCGGCGGCGCTCCAAAACCAGGTTTCCTCCCAGGCGCAGCAACTCGCGGAAGAGGCCGCCGCCACCGTGAAGGCGCTCGGCAGTTTGCTGCCCAGCGCCGCGCTGCCCAGCAGCACCTGAACGGGCTGGCGTCGTCAGCGCAACAGCGGGTTTGGCTCCAGCGCTTTATCATGGCACCGGACGCAAAACCAACTCGTGCCTGCCGGGTGGGACGGCGTCGGCCACGTTACCCAGCACGGGTTTGCCATCGAGCAGCAACATAGCCTTGGGTTTGGCGGGCAGGACGATGCGAGCGGTTGAAGTCGCTGGCAGGTCCACGGTCAGGCGGAACTCGTTACCATTGTCGCAGCGCAGGGTCACGGGGCCGCGTGGCGTGGGGATACGGCCCTCGGCCCACTTCAGGTGGCCGAGGCGCGGCTGGATGTGCAGCTTTGTCCAGCCAGGTGCGAGTGGCGCCACGCCGAGCAGCTTACGCGGCAGAACGCTCGCCGGTGCCGCGCCCCACGCGTGGTTCCAGTCCTGGTTGGGCTTGTACTTCGTGTCCCACGCCTCCAGTGCGATGGTCGTGCCGATGTCCTCGACCATGTGCCGCCAACTCCGGTCGCCGGGCGCGAGCATCAGCGCCAGCGCGTGGCTGGCCTGGTCGTGATCGAACAGCGCGTCCATCAGAAACTGCGCGGCATAGACGCTGCAGGCCATGCCACGGCCGCGTACAAAAGCCACCACGCGCGCGCGGCGCTCCTCTGGCACGAGGCCGAACGCGAGCGGGAACAGGTTCGCGTGCTGCGAACTGTGCTGGCTGCCCAGGCCATCCACATAGAGGCCCGTAGCGGTGTCCACGAGCTTCTCGTTCAGCGCGCGTATCACCTGGGCGGCGGCGGCGCGGTAGTTCTTTTCATCCGCCGGCTTGCCGAGCACGGCGGCGATGTCCGCCATCTGCCGCAGGGCCTGCGCGTGGAAGGCATTGACGACCGTGTTCACGGGCAACATTTCGCAGCCATCGCGTTCGCCGGCGGGCCAGTCCACGATGTCGCGGATGGACTTGATGTGGATCGCCTTGCCCACCGCGTCCGGCAATTTTTTGGGGGTAGAGATCAGGCCCTCCGGCCCGGCGAGCGCCAGCAGCGTCTTGGCCTGCAGGTCGGGATAGAACGCGCGCAGACTCGTGGCGTCGCCACTGAAGAGATAATCCTCCCACGCGATGAGCACGGAGAAGAGAATCCACTCCGTCGGCCACGTGGGATGCTGGATCAAGTATTCGTGCGTGTAACGCGGCAGGGTCGCCTCGCCGGCGGTGTAATACCAGCCGAGCTGGTTGAGGTAGGCATCGGCCTCGTAAGGCTTGCGCTCGCGGTCGCCATCCACGAAGACGCCGCCGAAGCTCGTCGCTTTCATCGTGTGCTTGCACAGCTCCCAGATCGCATTCAGTTTGGGCTCGGAGCAGTTGAAATAGGCCGCCGTGTCATCAAAGGGATACTGCGCCGCGAGCTGGCGCACGTGCGTGGCCTGGAGCCCCGGCGGCGCCTGCTCGATCTCCACATAGCGGAACGGCATCACCGGCCCGAGCTCCGGCGGCATCAGCCGCGCGTCTGCTGGCTTTAACGGCACGACGTAGCGCGACTGCCCGGCGGCGAGCGTTACCTCGGTTTTGTGATAACGCACCGAGCCGCCCGGCTGGCGGTGGAGGCTGCGCGGCGCGGCGAGCCGCTCACCGAGGTGCACGATCAGTTTGTGGCCCGCCGCGGGGGCCGGGATGTGCAACTCCAATCCCGCGAACGCCGCGCGGCCGAAGTCCACGAACACATGGCCCGCGCCGAGGGCGGTGAATTCAACCGGTGCGACGGGTGTCTGCTGCCGTGGCAGCGGCTTGAGCGTGTACCGATCTTCGGCCGCGATGGCGGTGATCGCCAGGCCGGTGACCAAGACGGACAAGGTGTAAAGTTTCATGCGCCTATCTTCCCAAGCCCCTCAAATTCCTAACGTACGACGCGGCCGGAGACGGACCCCCCCATCAGCGCCTCGACCTCGGCGCGGCTGGAGAAGTTATAGTCGCCGAGGATGGAGTGCGCGAGGCACGAGGCCGCCGCCGCAAACGCGACCGCGGTTGGCGGCGTGGCCAGTTCCGGCGTCAGCCTTGCGAAAATCAGCCCGGCGGCAAACGCATCGCCGCCGCCGACGCGGTCCACGATGTGCGTGATCTGATAGGGTTGGTAGTGCCCCTCGCGCAGCGGCGCGTAGTGGGCGCGGTCGGCCGCGGCGTCGTAGAGCATCGCGCCCCAGTTGTTGTGCGAGGCCGAGAAGCTCTCGCGCAGCGTGACCGCCACCAGCCTGACCTGCGGGAACTGGGCGACGATCTGGCGCGCGACGTCGGGATACTTGTCGGTCGCGAGCCGGCCCGACTGCACGTCGGTATCGCGCGCGTGGATGCCGAGCACCTCGCCGGCGTCCTCCTCGTTGCCGATCACCACATCCACGAACGGCAGCAGTTGCCGCAGCGTGCGCTGGGCGAGCGCCTGCGGTTCGACCGCCGGATCCCAACTCCAGAGCTTGCGGCGGAAATTCAGGTCGCACGAGACGATCACGCCCTGCGCCTTGGCCGCCTGGGCCGCCGCCTGCGCGGCCTGGCTGGCTAGCGCGGAGATGGCCGGCGTGATGCCGGAGAGGTGGAACCAGCTCGCGCCCTTGAAAATCTCCGCCCACGGATAGCTCTCCGGCGGCGTCAACGAAATCGCCGACCCGTCGCGGTCATAGATGACGTTGCTCGGTCGTTGGTTCGCGCCGGTTTCGAGGAAGTAGAGCCCGAGCCGGCCGCGCTTCGTGCGCTGGATGTGCCGCGTGTCCACGCCCATCGCCTTCAAATTCGCCACGCAGGCGTCGCCGATGGCGTTCGCGGGCAGGGCGGTGACGAACGCGGCCTCGCCGCCGAGATAGGCGACCGAGGCGGCGACCGTCGCCTCCGCGCCGGCGAACGTGAAGTCGAGGCTGCCCGGCATGGCCTGCCGGAAGCGCAGGAAGCCGCGCGGTGCAACGCGGCCCATGATCTCGCCAAATGTGATGACGCGTTTCATCTCGTGCCACCCGCGCGGGCGCGCTTGACGATGTCGGTGGCCTCACGGGCATTTTTGGTGATCGCCGCCCAGTCGCGCTTCTGGATCGCCTCGCGCGGCGCGAGCCACGAGCCGCCGAGCGCGTGGATCAGCGGCTCGCGCGTGTAGGTCTCCGCGTTCGCGGCGCTGACGCCGCCGAGCGGGATGTAGCGGACGCCGAGGTGCGCGAACGGCGTGGCGATGCTGCGCAGGTAGGCCAGCCCGCCGCAGGGCTCTGACGGGAAAAACTTCAGCAGCCGGCAGCCGAGTTCGAGCGCGTGCTCGATGTCGCTCGGCGTGCAGATACCGGGCGCGAACGGCAAGCCGACCGCCTGCGCCGCCTGCACGGTGCGCGGGTTCAGGCCGGGTGCGACGCCGAACGCCGCGCCGGCCGCGGCGGCCTCCTTGACCTGCTCCGGCGTCAGGATCGTGCCGACACCGACGAGCATCTGTGGCACGCCGGCGCGGATGCGGCGTACGCACTCCAACGCGGCTGGCGTGCGCAGCGTCAGCTCGATGCAGTCCACGCCACCGGCGAGCAGCGCCTGCGCGAGCGGGACGGCAGCCTCGGCGTCGTCGAGTACGAGCACGGCAATCATGCCGGTCTGGCGGATGCGGGCCGAAAGTTCATCGGGAAAGATTTTCGCGCTCATCATGGCTCCTGATTGGGTTGTTGCGTGGCGCGCTTATAGCCCGCGCGCGCCGGTTTTCCAAGCCTTGGAAAAGCCGCGCGCTGAATTTCCAAGGATGGGAAGGTTTCACGGCGGACTTTTCCAAGGCTTGGAAAAAATTGGTGCATGGTTTCCAAGGTGCGGACATCTTCGCCGTTGCCAAGGTGGGCGGGCGGCGGTATCGTCCCCGCGCCGTGCTACCTGGGGAGTTAGCGGTGCCCTGTACCTGCAACCCGCTTCAGCAGGAGGGAAGGCCCGGGCGCGGCGGCCCTCGCGGGCGTGGAAGGCGCGGATGCGGCATCGAAGGCCGGGTCCCATGCGACGGAGTCCGGCAAACCCCGCCAGGACCGGAAGGTAGCAACGGTACGACGGCTCCTCCGGGCGCCGTGGGGTGCCTGACCGGAGCCGCGGAAGCGCCGGAAGCGCGCGTGGTGGTCGTCCAACCCGGGCTGCACGGCCTGATTTGAGGAATGTCATGGCATACGAAGTTCTGGCCCGCAAGTGGCGGCCGCAACAGTTCGAGGATGTGGTCGGGCAGACGCACGTCACGCAGACGTTGCACAACGCGATCACGAGCGACCGCGTGGCGCACGCCTACATCTTCGTCGGCCCGCGCGGCACGGGCAAGACGACCACGGCGCGTATCCTCGCCAAGGCACTCAACTGCCAGAAGGGTGGCCCAACCGTTACGCCGTGCGACACGTGTGACTCGTGCAGGGAAATCATGTCCGGTAGCAGCCTCGACGTGATCGAGATTGACGGCGCGAGCAACAACAGCGTGGAGCAGGTACGCGACCTGCGCGAGGGCGTCGCCTTTGCCCCGGCACGCGGGCCGTTCAAAATCTACATCATTGACGAAGTTCACATGCTCTCCCTCTCCGCGTTCAACGCGCTGCTCAAGACGCTGGAGGAGCCGCCGAAGCACGTGAAGTTTTTGTTCGCCACCACCGATCCGCAGAAGGTGCCGACGACCATCCTCTCGCGCTGCCAGCGGTTCGATCTGCGCCGGATTTCGCTGCGCGAGATCGTTGCCCAGCTCGAGAAGATCGCCAAGGCCGAGAAGATCGAGCTCGCGCCCGATGCGCTCCTCGCGATCGCGCGCGGCGCCGAGGGCGGCCTGCGCGACGCGACCGGCGCGCTCGACCAACTCGTTTCCTTCCGCGGTAAAAAAATCGCCGAGAGCGATGTGCTCGCCGTCTTCGGTCTCGTGTCGCACCAGACGCTGGAGGCGCTCGCGCAGGCCGTGGTGCAGGGCGAGGTTTCGGCCGCGCTCCGGATCGTCGCCGAGCTGGACACGAACGGAAAAGATTTGCAACGGCTTGTCGTCGAACTGCTCGGCTACTTCCGCGACCTGCTCGTGTGCCGTTACGCCGGCGACGCCGCCGCGCTGCCGGACCTGACCGATGACCAGATCGGACGGCTCAAGCAGGCCGCCGCGCAAGTGGATCCCGACCGCCTGCTGCGCATCGTGGAACTGCTCGTCGAGGCCGATACGCGGATGCGCTACGCGCTCTCGCGCCGCACGCTGCTGGAGATCGCGCTCGTCCGCGGCTGCCGCGCCGCCCGCATTGCCTCGCTCGACGAGGTGCTCAAGGGCGTCCAGGCCGCACGCGCCGAGCTGGCCGCGGGCGGTGGCACCGCCCCGGCCGAGGAAGCGCCGCCGATGGTCGCGGAGGAACCGGCCGAGTACGCCGCCGAGCCCGCGCCGGCCGCGGCGCGTCCGCCGCCAGCGGCCAGCGACGAGGTGGCCAGGCTGAACCAGCAGTGGCCCAAGCTCGTCGAGCAGGTGGGCAACGCCGTGCTGCTGGCGAAGAAATATCTCGTGGACGCCCGGCCGGTGAGCGTCGCCGGCAACCACGTCGTCATTGGCTTTGATCCCGAGTTCGCCAGCGAAATGGGCAACGTCCAGAATGTGCGGACGCAGAAGGTGGTCCAGCGCGTCATCAGCGACGCGCTCGGGCGCGAGGTGACGGTGGAATTCAAGGTGCGTACCGCGACGGCGGCTGCGCCGGAGGCCGCCGCGCCGCGCCCGACCTCGAAGGAAAAGCGCGAGTGGCACAAGCACCCGGCGGTCAACAACGTCCTGGAAGCCTTCAATGGCGACATTGGCGAAGTCCGCTGAAGTAAATTTCAACAGGAGAAAGAACATGCCGAACTTCATGAAGATGATGAAACAGGCCGCCTCGATCCAGAAGGACATGGAACGCGTCCAAGGCGAACTGGCCCAGAAGACCATCGAGTTTTCCGCGGGCGGCGGCGCCGTGACGGCGACCGCGCGCGGCGATGGCTCGCTGGCCGGCATCAAGATTGACCCCAAGGTCGTCAACCCCGCCGAGGTGGACCTGCTCGAGGACCTCGTCACCGCTGCCGTCGAGGGCGCGCTCGGCGCCGCCAAAGAGATGGCCGCGAAGGAGCTCGGCAAAGTCACCGCCGGCCTCGGCATCCCCGGCCTCGGCTGAGTGCTGTTTCCATCTGCCGACCGCTAACCGCTGAAAGCTGATCGCTTTTATGAACCGCATCGAACCAGTAGAGAAGTTGATGGCGGTGCTGGCGCGGCTGCCGGGGGTGGGGCGGCGGACGGCCGAGCGTATGGCGGTCAAACTCGCGCGCGATCCGCAGGGGCTGACGCGCGAACTTGGCGCGGCGCTGGCCGATCTCTCCGCCCGCGTCGCCATCTGCTCCAAGTGCGGCGACCTCACGCTGCGCGGCACCGATCCGTGCGCGCTTTGCACCAGCCCGCGGCGCGACGTACGCGTGCTGTGCGTGGTCGAGGAACCCGGCGACATCCAGCAGATCGAAGCCTCCGGCGCGTTTCAGGGCCGCTACCATGCGCTGTTTGGCAGGCTCTCGCCGATGCGCGGCGAAGGTCCCGGCCATCTGCGGCTGGAGGCGCTGCTCAAGCGTATCGAGGCGGAAAATATGGCCGAGGTGATCCTTGCTTTGAGTCCCGATGTCGAGGGCGACTCCACCGCCGCCTTCATCCGCCATCTGCTGGAAGGCCGGCCGGGCCTGAAGATCACGCGCCTCGCGCTCGGCGTCCCCGCCGGCAGCGCGATCGCCTACGCCGATCCGCTGACGCTCGCCCGCGCCTTGCAAGGCCGGCAGAACATGTGATGACAAAGTCCGACGAACGCCGAGTCGGAAACCCGGCGAAACAGTTTTGCTACATGACGGAATGCTGGAATCAAAGGAGCACATGGTGAAGAAACAAATGCGTTTGTGTGGCTGCGCGGTGTTGCTGGCGAGCGCCCTGGCCCAAGGGCAGCTCGTGAAGAGCGGCGAGAAGATCGCTTTCCTCGGCGATTCCATCACGCAGCAAGGCGCCGGCGGGCCGGGCGGCTACGTGCGGCTCGTCATCAGTGGGCTCGAAGCCAACGGCGTGCAGGCCGAGGCGGTCCCTGCGGGCATCAGCGGCCACAAATCCAACCAGATGCTCGAACGGCTCGAACGCGATGTACTCGCCAAGAAGCCCAACTGGATGACCTTGAGTTGCGGCGTCAACGATGTCTGGCACGGCGCGCGTGGCGTGCCACTCGACCAGTACAAGCAGAACATCACGAAGATCGTGGAGCGTTGCCAGACCGCCGGCATCAAGGTGATGATCCTGACCGCGACGATGATCACCGAGGACCAGCAGGCCGAGAACAACCAGAAACTGATCCCCTATAACGCTTTTCTGCGCCAGTTGGCCGCCGAGAAGAAATGCGCGCTGGCCGACCTGAACGCCGATATGCAGGCGGCCATCGCGCAGGCGAAAAAAAACCAACCGCGACCCGCGAAGGGCAACTTCCTGACCAGCGACGGCGTCCACATGGGTCCGGCGGGCAATCAGATGATGGCGCTGGGTGTGCTCAAGGGCTTTGGCTTGGCCGAACCGCAGTTGGCCAAGGCGCGCGACCACTGGCTGGACATCCCCGGCACCTGCGAAGTCGGCGCGAAGTTGAAACTGACCCAGCGGCAGATGCAGCAACTGACCGCGCTCGCCGCGCAGAAGAAATGTTCCGTGGATAGCCTCGTTAGCGAAGCGCTGACACAGAGCGTGGAAACGCTGCTGAAAAAATGACGGCCTCTGTAGCGGCGGCCTGTGGCCGCCGACGGCGACCGCAGGTCGCCGCTACAGCCAAGCTGATACTCGCTGTTGCGCAAGCCGGGTTTCTGACCCGGCGCACCCAGCGACGCCACCCACTCCGGGCGCAGCCAGACTGCGCCCCTACAGCGATAAGAAAGAAGTGGATGGCAGCGCTTCCGGCTGACCTCTGAATTCTGTCCTCTGATCTCTGCTGCTTACTTTTTCAGCGCGGCCTGGATTTCCGGGACGATGGCCTCGGCCCAGATGGCGTAGCCCTTCGCGTTCGGGTGGAGCAGGTCGGGCATGATGTCGCGTGAGAGCGTGCCATCGGCCTCAAGCAGCTTCGCGTTGATATCCACGAACTTGATGTTCCAGTAGCCGCTGTACTGCGCGATGATCTTGTTCACTTGGTCGTTGATCACGCGCATCTCGTCGGTCGGCTTGGCGCTGCGCGGGAAGATCGCGAGCAGGATTTGCTGCGCGTGCGGGAAACGCTCGTGCAGCTTCGCGCAGATCGCGCCGATGCCGGCGGCGGTCTCCTCCGGCTTGTCCTTGCGGTGACCGGTGTTGTTCGTGCCGATCATGATGATGATGACCTTCGGGTTGAGCGCGCCCTCGAGGTTGCCGTGCTCGAAGCGCCAGAGCACGTGCTCGGTGCGGTCGCCGCCGATGCCGAAGTTCGCCGCCTTGAACGGCGCGATCTTCTCGTCCCAAATGGCCTTGCCGCCGCTCTCCCAGCCGTGCGTGATCGAGTCGCCGACGAAGAGCACGTCGAAGCCGCCGGCCTGTGCCAGCGCGTTGAACTTCTCGTGGCGCGGCATCGTGCCCTGGTGCGGATCGGGGACGATGGCCTTGGCCGTCTTCGGCACCACCGGAATCGGTGGCGGTTTGGCGCAGCCGGCGATCAGGGCGACCAGCGCCAGGCCCGCGGCGTGACGCATGCAACGCGGCCATGTCTGCCTCATGTGCTTGCTCCTCGTGGTTGGAACGTGCGCGCGGAGCATAGTGCGCGCTGCGCGCCGGCGTCAAGGATACCGGCGTGGCTCCTGCATGGTCGTCCCGCCAGCCACCCTCCCCTCCAGTCAGCCCATGATACATGTTAGTAACATGTATTATCGCTGTCTTCGGCGGAAGGGGCCGGAGCGTGGTGCGGGTCCCGGGAGGGTGAAGGCCTTGGGGCTTGGCGCGGCGCAGTCAGAGGCAACAGATCCGCGCCCTAGGGGCCACACTTAGGGTTCGAGCGTGGCGGCGCGTGAGAGGAGCGCGGCGTAGGCGCCATCGGTCTGCTCGGCGGCGGGCAGCAGGAGGCGCTGGCGTTCGAGGCGGAATTCGTAGTGGTTGGCGAGCCAGCGCTTGATGAGCGGCTCGTTCTCTTCCGGCTCGATGCTGCACGTGGAATAGACGAGCCGGCCGCCGGGCCGCACGAGCGCGGCGGCACCGTGCAAAATACGGAATTGCGTTTCGATGAGCTTCTTCTGCCGGTCCTCGCTGAAGCGCCAGCGCGCGTCGGGGCGGCGGCGCAGGACGCCGGTGTTCGAGCACGGCACGTCAAGCAGGAGGCCGTCGAAGTATTCACCGCGGCCCGCGGCGAGCAGCTCCTGCCGCGCGGGCTCCGGCGCGGCGGCATCGCCCTGCACGACGCGGATCAGGCCGCCGCCGGCGCGCGCCACGTTCTCGCGCAGCCGCGCGAGGCGGTCGGCGTGCCGCTCCAGTGCGACGACGAGGCCGTTGCCTTGCAGTCGCGCAGCGATGTCGAGCGCCTTGCCACCGGGCGCGGCGCAGGCGTCGAGGATGCTCTCGCCCGGCTGCGGCGCGAGCAGGTCCACGGCGAGCGAGGTCGCGGGGTCCTGGACGGCGAACCAGCCCTCGGCATAACCGGGGACCTCGGCGACACGCACGCCGCGCGGCAGGACGCAAAAGTCGTGGCCGAGCGCGGCCAGCGGCTCGGCGGCGATGCCGGCCTGCTTGAGCTCTGCGAAAAATTTTTCGGGCGCGACGGCATTGAGGCGCAGCACGGTCGCCGCCGGCTGGTTGTTCCAGGCGCAAATGGCGAGCGCTTTCTCCTTGCCGTAGTGCTGTGTCCAGCGGTCAAAGAGCACGTCGGGATGCGAGAGGCGCAGCGCGGGTTGGAGTTGCTTGAGCTCGTTGGAGAGCGCCTCGGTCTCGCGCTGGGCGCGGCGCAGGATGGCATTGAGGAAGTTCGCGGCGCGCGCGCCGGCGAGCGTCTTCGCGGCCTCGACAGTCTCGTGGACGGCGGCGAAGGGGGCGACGTCGTCGAGGTAGAGCAGTTGATAGAGTCCGACGAGCGCGAGCGCCAGGAGTGGGCGCCCCGGCTCGCGCGCGGCGAGCTTGCGGAAGACCCACTCGAGTACGCGTCGCTGGCGGACGACGCCGAACACAATTTCCTGCACGAAGGCGCGGTCGGCCGTGACGCTCTCCAGCGCGCGGTCGGGAAATTCGCCGCGTTCGAGCCATTTGGCGAGGATGCCGGCGGCGACGCCGCGCGAGTTCAGCGGGACAGTTTGCGATGTGTGTTTGGTCACGGCGCGAGTCTAGCGGGAGCAGGCGCGGAAGGGAATGGCCGATTGAAAATTGATGATGGCCGCTTTGCGGTCGTGAACCTTTGGGAGTACGGCGGCGCAACGCGCCGCCCTCCAAGGCTCACAAAGAGTTGACGGCGGCGGCGGTGGTGCGCAGAGTGCGCGCGTGCGCCGGTTCGCAAAAATTTTGTCGCTGGCTGTGCTGCTGTTCGCCGCGGGGTGCACGACGACGGGCGGGGGCCGGCGCGGCAGCCCGCCCGCGGCCAACGACCCCCGCTGGCGGACGCTGGCCATGACGGTCACCGGCTACTGCCCGTGCGGCGCGTGCTGCAACTGGCGGCGGACGTGGTACGGCCGCGCGGTGATCGCCAGCGGGCCGCGCGCCGGCGAGCGCAAGGCGGTCGGCATCACCGCGAGCGGCAAGCGTGCGGGGCGCGGCATGATCGCGGCGGACCCGGACGTGCTGCCGATGCGGACGCAGCTCTTTGTGCCGGGGTACGGCTATGGCACGGTCGAGGACACCGGCGGCGCCATCCAAGGGAACAAGCTCGACCTCTTCTTCGAGACGCATACGCAGGCGCGGCAGTGGGGTGTGAAAAAACTGAACGTGCGTGTGCGGCAGCCTTGATTCCTTTCCAAGCATTGGACAGCTGAGCCCGCGTTTTTCCAAGCCTTGGAAAACTTCACGGACATATTTCCGCGACTTGGACTTTTCAGGAAATTTTTTCCGAGCCTTGGAAACGTACCGGCGTCAGGGCGCGTCCACGCGCTCAAGCATCCGGGCGGCGAGGGCCTGCGGGAAGTAGAGGAAGACGCGGGCGCTGACGGCACCGAGGCCGTAGGCGGCGGCGGGGTCGTCGGTGGCGAGTTCGCAGTCGAGCCGCGCGAGGTTGCCGATGAGTGCGACGCGGTAGGCGATCTTCCAGCGGGCATTGGTCTTGGGGACGCCGCGCACGAAGTCGTAGTGCCGCCAGCGGGCCTGGAAGAGCGAAGTGGGCAGTTGGAACGCGGTGTCGGTGGGTGCCTCGTTCATCAATTGAATGGCGACGAGTTTGTCAGCACGGTCCACGATCAGCAGCAGGCGGTTGAAGCCGTTGACCAGCGGGATGGTCAGGTCGTGGACGAAGTAATGGCCGTCGGGGAACAGCGGGCTTTTGAGCGGTTGCATGCCGCCGGCGGTGGCACCGAAGGCGCGCGCGGCGGTCTCGGCGGGCGCGCCGTAGGGGATGCGTTCGTAGAGCAGCAGGTTCAGGGTGCTGGCGTCGGGATCGGGGGCATAGAGGCTGAAGAGGTCGCGGAACTCATCCATGGCGGCCGCGCGCGCGGCGGGCTTGGTCTTCCAGGCGGCGGCCAGCGCGGCCTCGTCCACGGGTGCGGGCGGGATGCCGGGCGGCGGCGCGGGCGTCACGACCTTGTTGGTGGCGACGGGCGTGGGCGTCACGACGCGCGCCGGGGTGCGCGCCAGCATGTTGCTGAAGGCCTCGGGCGGCGGCTCCGGCGGCAGGTCCATGCTCGGCAGCGGCGGCAGCGTGGCGACACTGAAGCCGGGCGGCGGCGCGACCTTGGAGGAGAGGCGCGCGTCGGCGAGCAGTTGGAAGCATTTCTGCACGCGGCGATCCACGGTGGCCGAGTCGAACTGCGCCTCCTTGGAGGCGTTGAAGTCGCTGATGGCCTGGCGCACGGCGATCTCGACGCGCTGGACGACCGGGATGTTCATCCGGCCGGTGTAGGACTTGTAGAGGTCCACGGCGTAATTGAAGAAGCGCGCGGCGCGCTGGTAATGCGCCGAATGCACCACCTCGTTGGCGGCGGGGCGCGCGACGCCATTGGTGCGGACGGCCACGGGCGGCGGCGCGCTGGTGGTGGTGACGGTCGGCGCCACCGTTTCATGCGTGGCGACCTCCGGCGGAACGTTGGTCCGCGTGGAGGGCGGGGCGGGCACCACGACAAATTTTTCGGAACTGGTGACGTGTGCCACGGCGCCCGTCTGTCGCGGTGGTTTGGGCGGTTTCCGCACTTCGTTGGTCTTGGTCGCGGGCGGTGGCCGCAACGGCTGCGGCAACTTGTCGTTTAATAACAGGTACATGTAGGTCGCGCCGAGGCCGATGGCGATCAGGGAGGCGATGATGATGATCTGGATGATCACCAGCGTCCAGTTGCGCGGGCGGCGCGAGTTGGCCGGCGTGGTCTGCGCGGCGAGCGTCGAGCCGCCATCGAGCGCGCCGGCGGAAATCGTCAGCACATTTTTCTTGGGCGCGGTGACCTGCATCCGGTACTTGCCGGGATTGGAGGTGCGCCACGCGCCGCGCAACACGGTGCTCGCGCCGGCGGGCGGCAGGTCGCCGGGCGGCAGATAGCCCTCGCGTACTTCCTGCAGGTCGGCGATGACCTCGGTCCACTTCACGGGCCGCAGGGTGCGGTCCTTGATCATCATGCGCTCGATCAGCGCGCCGAGCGCGGGCGTCAGGTTCGGGTTGAGGTCGAGCGGGTCGAGCAGGAAATCGGTCTGCTGGCGTTCGAGCGGCGCGGTGCCGGGCGTGTCGCCAAACGGCAGGCGGCCGGTGACCATGTGATAGAGCGTGGCGCCGAGCGCATAGATGTCGGTGGCGCAGTCGAGGTGCGCCTCGCCGCGCGCCTGCTCCGGCGAGATGTAGTTGGGCGTGCCGACGATGTAGTCGTCGTGGCCAGTGGTGCCCTGCGGACCGAGCGCGCGGGCGAGGCCGAGATCGGCGACCTTCACGGTGCCGTCGCGGTCAATCATGATGTTGTCGGGCTTGATGTCGCAATGAATCATCTTCGCCGAATCCCACGCGTAGCTCAACGCGGCGGCGACGCCGAGGGTGATGTCGAGCGCGGTCTCCTCGTCGAGTGCGCCGCGTTTGTGGATGCGGTGGCCGATGGTGTAGCCATCAATGAACTCCATCACGAAATAGACGGCCTCGGCGGTTTCGCCGGCGTCGAAGACCTGGATGATGCCGCTGTGCTTGAGCTTGGCCGCCGCCATCGCCTCCTTGCGAAAGCGGGCCATGGCGTCAGCATCCTGGCGCCATTCCGGCATCAGGATCTTGATCGCCACCATCCGGTCCAATGAGACTTGACGGGCCTTCCAGACGACAGCCATGCCGCCTTCGCCCAATTTCTCCAAAATCTCATAACCCGGCAATTCAAAGCCAAGGGTACTCATGAGTCACGCGCACCATAAACGAATTACCCGCATTGCGCAATTACTTGGTGAGGCAGGGAGCACATTTTATTCCAGCCAGCGGCGGTTTTATGGAGACGCGGACCGGGCAGGCAGCGCGGGCGTGAAACGTCCTTGGTTTTGTGAGCCAAGAGGGGCGTTGCTCCTTGATGGTCGCGTGTGGCGGAGCGGTTGCTTCGGGGGGCCGGATGGGCTATAAGTCCGCCCCGCGCCGCAGGGCGCGCGAAAGAGGCGACGATGCAACTGAAAAAGTTGGGGTGGGGCGTGGGCTGGGCGTTGCTGGCGGCGGCGTTGGCGGTCAACCTTGTCAGCGCCGCGCGACTCCACGCCCGTGAGAGCCGCAGCGACCGCGAGCAGGCCTACGAAAAAATGGCCCTGTTCACCAAGGTCATCGAGCAGGTCCGCGAGGCCTACGTGGAGACGAATAAGGTCGCCTACACCAACCTTATATATGGGGCGCTTCGCGGCATGCTCCAGTCGCTCGATCCGCACAGCCAGTTCCTCGACCCGGCGACCTACCAGGACATGAAGGACGACACCAGCGGCCAGTTTGGCGGGCTCGGCATCTTCGTGGGCATGAAGGATGGCCTGCCGACCGTGATCGCGCCGATGGAGGATACACCGGGCTTCCGCGCGGGTATCCTGCCGGGCGACAAGATCATCGAGATTGACGGCAAGACGACCGAGGGGCTCGCGCTCGACGAAGTCGTCAAGAAGATGCGCGGCCCGCCGGGCACCAAGGTGGTGCTGCGGCTGATGCGGCCGAAGACCCAGGCGCTGCGCACGGTCGAGGTGGTTCGCGCGGAAATCAACGTGCCGAGTATCAAGGACGCGCAACTCCTCGAGGATGGCATTGGCTATATCCGCCTGCTCTCGTTCAGCGAGCACACCGCCGCGGATTTACAGAAGGCGCTCGACGAGCTGAACAAGCAGGGGCTGCGCGCGCTCGTGCTCGACATGCGCAACAACCCCGGCGGCCTGCTCTCCTCTGCGGTCGAGGTCAGCCAGAAGTTCCTGAAGAAGGGCGACCTGATCGTCTCCACCATCGGTCGCACGGAGAAGCAGTTGCTCGTCGAGAAGGCCGGCGGGCGCGTCCACTACCTCGACTTCCCTATGGCAATCCTCGTCAACGGCGGCAGCGCGAGCGCCGCGGAGATTGTCTCCGGCGCGTTGCAGGACCAGCACCGCGCGTTCCTCGTTGGCGAGAAAACCTTCGGCAAGGGCTCCGTGCAGAGCGTCATCCCGATGGATGATGGCTCCGCGCTGAAGTTGACGACGGCGAAATATTACACGCCCGGCAAACGCGTCATTCACGAGCACGGCATCGAGCCGGACATCGTTGTGGCGATGCCGCCGGAGGATTTCCGCAAGCTCTGGCTCCAGCGCCAGCGCCCGAAAAATGCGACGCCCACCGACGAGGCCGAGGCCGAGGCGCGCGTCAGCGATGTGCAGCTCGACCGCGCCGTGGATGCGCTCAAGGGCGTGCTCGTCTTCGGCAAGCGCGCGCAGACGCGGCCGGCCGCCCCGAAATCCTGATGAACCTGCTCGCCATCGAAACCTCGTGCGACGAGACGAGCGTCGCCGTGCTCACCGCGCCCCGGCAGTTGCGCGCGAACCTGGTCTTTACGCAGATCGCCAAGCACCGCCCCTACGGCGGCGTCGTGCCGGAGATCGCCTCGCGCTGCCATGTTGAGGAATTGCCCGGCCTGTTGCGGCAGGCGGTGGCCGAGTCCGGGCTGGGCTGGGGCGATCTCGACGCCGTCGCCGTCACGCACGGGCCCGGTCTCGCGAGCGCGCTGCTCGTCGGGCTCTCCGCGGCGCAGGCGCTCGCGTTACGGCTCGCTGTGCCGCTGCTCGCGGTCAATCATCTGGAGGGGCACCTCTACTCGCTCTTCCTCGACGAGGCCGCGCCCGCCTTTAACGACGCGTTGCCCTTTCTCGCGCTGATCGTCTCTGGCGGCCACACGCAGCTCGTTCGCGTCGAGGCGCCGGGCGTCTACCGCCTGCTCGGCCAGACGCTCGACGACGCTGCTGGCGAGGCGCTCGACAAAGGTGCGAAGCTGCTCGGCCTCGGCTATCCCGGCGGCCCGGTGATCGAGCGCGCCGCGCAGGGCGGCGACCCGCAGAGCGTCAAGTTTCCGCGCGGCCAGCCGACCGGGTGCGCGGGCGGACTCGAACCCGCGCTGTGCTTCAGCTACAGCGGGCTGAAGACCGCGCTGCTCTATCACCTCAAGGCGCAGCCCGCGGCCGCGCAGTCGCCGGAACTCGCGCACACCGCGGCGAGCTATCAGGAGGCCGTGTTCGAGGCGCTGATCGAGCGCAGCGCCCGCGCGCTGGAGCGCGAGCGCGTGAAATTTTTCGGCTGCTGCGGCGGCGTCTCGATCAACAAGCGATTGCGCGCGAAGCTCGCGGAACTCGCCGCGCAGGTGGGCGTGCCGCTGCTGCTCGCGCCGCCGAAGTTCTGCACCGACAACGCCGCGATGATCGCCGCCGCCGCCGCGCGGCAACTCCCGCTCGCGCCCGGCGCGGAAAAACTGCCACGGCTCGACGCGCACCCGGAGCTGCCCTTCGGCGAGGCGTGAAGAGCGGGGGACGAGTGGTGAGGGGTGGCGTCCAAGGATTGGGGAAATTTCCCTTCGGATTTCCGAGGCTTGGAAAAGTTCGGACGTCTTTTCCCCGGGCCTTGGAAAACGGCGGCCGGTTTTTCCCCAAGGCTTGGAACGCGGGCTGAATTTTTTTCGTTGTGCGTGCGAGCACATCAGACTTGACCCATCAACGGCCGGCGGGTTATGTGGGCGCGGCACGCGGGTGTAGCTCAACGGTAGAGCTCCAGCCTTCCAAGCTGGCTATGACGGTTCGATTCCGTTCACCCGCTCCATCATCATGCCGGGCTGGGTGCAAGACTTTGTGGGGAGGTCATTTTTTTGAGGGCCAAATGGTTTCTGTATTGACGTGGATGGGGTCGCCGAATAGAGTCGCGCGGCTTTTGTGGGTTGTCCCAAGTGTAGCGGCGGAGGCGTATCATGATGAAACGCTGGACATGGATGGTAATGTGCGGAGTGGCGTGCGCGGCGGTGGTCGCGTGGTCGGCCGTGGTGCCGGCGCCACCCCCGGCGGTCGGTCCAGGTGGTCTGCCTAAGAACGCGGTCGCGTTGAAAAAATTGGATGTGCAGCCCAAACTGTTGACGCCGACCTACCAGGTGACACCGCTGCCGCCAGCCTCCAAGAATCCGCGCTACTGGTACCAGATGACGCTGCACTTCGACACGCATCTGGAGTGGCTCGATGATCTGGATTTCCGTTGTTACGTGCTCCTCAAGGCGAAGCCGGGCGCCGGCGCCGGCAAGCAAATGCTGCTGCGCGGCGATACGACGCTGGTCAATGTGGCCAAGGGCAAACACAAGCTGGATTTCTTCGTGCATCCCAGCACGATGTTGCGCTATGGCGAGGTCGAGGCCGTGGCGGTGGTGCTCTCGAAAGCAGAGCAGGTGATCGGCATGATGAGTCAGCCGCCCAGCCCGAAGCGCTGGTGGGAGGATTATTCGCCGGTGCCGAACATGGTACTCAAGCGTGGCGAGACGCCGTGGGCGCTGATCAACTACGATGACTACGAGCAGGTGAAGGAACCGGCGACAGCCGCGCGGTGAAGCCGAGCAGGAAGCCCCCGACATGTTCAAAGCGGAACGCATTTTGGCGCTGGATGTTGGCGCGAGCGGCCTAAAGCTGGCGGAGTTTGTCCCGCTCAAGGCCGGCGGCGTGGAGTTGGTGACGTATGCCGTGGGCGCGCTCAACCTTGATCCGCACGGCGATGCCGACCGGGGCACGGTCATCACCAGCACCCTGATGGGGATGCTCGCCGAAAGCGGCATCCAGCCGGGTCCGGTGTTGGTGTCGGTGGCGGGCCAGTCGGTCTTCTCCAAGTTCGTCAAGCTGCCGCCCACCGATCGCGACAAAATCCAGCAGATCGTGCAGTTCGAGGCCCAGCAGAATGTGCCGTTCCCAATAGATGAGGTGGTCTGGGATTATCAGCTCATTGGTCCGGCCGTGGCCGAGCTCGATGTCATGCTGGCGGCAATCAAGGCGGACATCATCGAGCAGTTGTTTGCCGCCATTGAGGCGGCGGGGCTGGACCCGCAACTCGTGGACGTGGCCCCGATGGCGCTCTATAACGCGACGCGTTATAATTATGCCGAGCTGCCGGCCTGCACGCTGGTGGTGGACATGGGTGCGCGCTCGACAGATTTGATTTTTATCGAGCAAGGCCGTGTGTTCAATCGCAGCATCCCCGTGGCGGGTAACGCGATCACGCAACAGATCATGCAGGAGTTCAATCTGACGTTCGCGGATGCCGAGGAGATGAAGAAGGCGCACGCCTTTGTCGCTTTTGGCGGCGCCTACGAGGGCCATAAGAGCGAGGTGGTGGACAAAGTCTCCAAGAGCGTGCGTGGCGTCATGACGCGGATGCATGCGGAGATCGTGCGCTCCATCAATTTTTATCGCAGCCAGCAGGCGGGCGAGGCCCCGACGCTGGTGTTGCTGGCGGGCGGCACCTCGATCATTCCCTACACCGACACTTTTATGAAGGAGAAGTTGAGCGTTGAGGTTGATTATCTCAACCCGTTCAACAACGTCACCGTCCATACGAGCATTCCGGGCGAGCAGATCGGGAAGAGTGCGCATGTGCTGGGGCAGGTGGTGGGGCTGGCCTTGCGCCGTCGGATGCCGTGTCCGATTGAAATTGACCTGATGCCGCCGGCCAAATTGGCGACACGCGCCTTCCGCCGCAAGCAGCCCTTCTTCATCATGGCCATGCTGGGCGTCGTCCTGACCGTGGCCGTCTGGGCGCTCTATTTCCTTAAGATGGCGCAACTGGCGCACGCGCGGGCGCAGACACTCCAAACCAAGGTGGAGGCACTCGCCGGCGACGAGGCGCGGTTAATCGAGCAGGAAAGCCGCGTGAAGGATGTGGAAGGCAAGGTGGAGAAGCTGCTGGGGTTGACCGCGCGACGGACCCAGTGGTTGGAACTCCTCAAGCAAATTCGCAGCAGCATGCCCGATGGCATGACCTTGGTGTCCTTGGGCCCGTTGGGTGCCGCCCTGCCAGGGGGTACGGCGCCGGCGCCCGAAGCGGCCCCGCCTCCGCCGGCTCCGGGTGGGGAGGCGGCCGCGCCGACCGTGGCCGGAGAAATCAGTACGTTGGAAGCCAAGGGATTCATCTACCGCGACAAGATCAAAGACACCTCGGACGAAAAGAACCCTGTGCGTCTGTTCTGCGAAGCGTTGCGGGAGCAGCCGTTGTTCAGCAACAAGACCGAAGTTGTGAGCACGCCGATGCCCAATGATTTCGCTCAGGAATTTGTCGTGCATATTGTGCTTAAACAGCCCTTGAGGCCCTGATGGAGTTCATCAAGCAAAATAAGCTGTTGGTGGTGGGTGGTGCGATTGCACTCGTGCTGTTCTTGGTGGCGGGTGCGTTTCTGTTCCTCAACCTCCGGCAATATGCGACGGATACCGGTGCGGCTGAGGAAAACCAGAGTCGTCTGACACAACTGGAAACCCGCCAACCGGGGCCGACGGCCGCGAATGTGCAGACGGTTTCCAGCAATGCGGTGCTGCTGGAGAAAAGTCTGAAGCGGTTGCAAGCGGAATTGCGGCGAAACCAGATCGAGCCCGTGCATAAGCCGGGCTCGGTTTTCAATTTCTATCTCAAGACCATGATTGATCAGATCAACAAGGCGGCCGAGAAACAGAAGATGCTGGTGCCGGCCAAGTTTGATTACGGGTTCAAGGCCTATGTTGAGGGCCGGCAACCGGCCACCGGTGAGGTAGCGCGCCTCACAGTGCAAGTACAGGTGGTCAAGAGCTTGATGGATGTTTTGTTGCAGGCCAGGGTTGCGGAAATGGTCGCCATTGAGCGGCAGATGTTCGAGGAAGGCGCAACTCCGGCTGTGATTCCGGCAGCACCGGAAGGGCGGGGTGGTGAGGGGCGCGGTGGCGAAGCGCATCCTGCCGTACCGGGTGCAGCGGTTTACCCCTTGGAGCCGCCTGACGCGATGGGCCTCTACACCCGGGAGCATTTTACGTTGACGTTACGCATGACCGACGAGCGGTTGGCGGCCTTGATGAATCTCTTGACGCGGGATGTGCTCTCGGGTTCGCAACGGATGTTCGTGGCCGTTTCACGGATCAGCTTGGGTGGGGTCGGCTTGCCGAAGGCTGGCGCGGCGGCTGAGACCGAGCCCTCGGCGGTGCGTGGCGAAGGCCGGGGAGCCGCCGTGCCTGCTCCAGAAACGCCACTCCCGGCCGAGGTTGCCGCGACTGAGAAACCCGCGCCGCCCAAACAACGCGAAGATCGTGTAGTGGCTGGCCGGGATCCCGTCACAGTGCAGTTGGATGTGGATGTGTACCGGTTCACTGCTCCCGCCGCGGTCACCAAAGAGAAGGGGGTCCCGTGAGCACCTCCACCCGCAAAACCAATTGGTTGAGGTTGAACTACGAGAAACTATTGCTCGTGGTGATTCTGCTGTTGCTGCTCGGTTCTGTGGTCGTGTTGGTGTTGCAGGTGCAGACGAAGAGTGAGGAGCAGGCGGTGGTGTCGCCGCCGGTACAATTTGCCCCGGCGAAGAGTGTGGATGCTGCCGAGATGGCAAAACGGCTGGAAGTCCTGCAGCAGACCAATCTTATGGAGGTGGCGCGCGGTGTGATGGGCGATGAAGTACGGGTGACCTGTATTGATGCCAAATGCAACCGGCCTATCCCGTATGACGCCACGGTGTGTCCCTTCTGTTCCACGAATCAACCAGCGGTGGTCAACTTGTTGCAGCATTCGACGGCCGAGGATGGGATTCCTGATGTTTGGAAGAAGAAATATGGGCTGGATGTCGAGAGCCAGTTGGTGGCGGCTGCGGATCCGGATGGTGATGGCTTCAGCACCTTGGAGGAGTTTCGGGCTGGAACGGACCCGCTGAAGCCCGATAGCCATCCAGATTTTGCCTCAGCTTTACGGGTCTGGGAACTCAAGGCCCGGCCTTTCAAGCTGCGCTTTATGTCGGCGATGAAACTGGGGACCAGCGAAACCTTCCAGATCAACGTGGCCGGCAGTGCGCGCTCGCTAATGGTGAAGATTGGCGAGATCGCGGCTGACGGGTTCAAGGTCGTGGCGCACGAGCCGGCGGCGGCAGATGGTGACGTGTTAGTGCTGGATGATGGTAAGGAAAAACTGCGGTTGCCCAAGAACAAGGAACTCCAGGGGCGCGCAGAATATTCCGCTGAACTGGTCCTGTTGCTGGATCGGACGCGTTACAAGAACTTGAGCAAAGGCGGCACCTTCAAAATCCGTGACGTTGTCTACAATGTCATTGACATCACTACCAATGCCGTCACAATACGCCGCCCGCAGTCGGGTGGCGATGTGGTCGTGCCGCTCATTACCGAAGCGGAAAAGAAAGATGTCTTAAGCGAGTCGCTGGCGCAGGAAGTTGTGGAAGAGCCAGCGGCGACAATGCCGGGGGCGGTGCAGCCGCCGTCGGTTATGCGGTCAGAAGGGTTGCCGGTGCCTGTCAGGACAGAACGGGTGCCGGGGCGCGTGCGCGGAGAAGCTCCCTTGGTTCCTCCGACGCGTCCGCGTAGTTAGGCGACAATGTGATTAGAAGGAGTCATCCATGACAAAGAACAGGCTGGTCCTCAAACTTACACTTGTGAGCGTCGCTTTCTGGTGCGGTATGGCCAATGCCCAGGAAGCGAACCCCAACGGACTTCTACAGGATGCGCAAAAGGCATCTAACGCAGCGGCGCCCGCGGTCACCGCGCCTGCTCCTGAAGCTCCGGCTCCAGCGCCGGCCCCTGCGCCTGCTCCGGCCCCAGCCCCGGAAGCGCCAGCGACTCCGGCCCCCGCTCCCGCTCCAACTCCTGCCCCAGAGACCCCGGCGGCGGCCCCTGCTCCCGCCCCGGCTCCCATGCCTGCACCTGAAGCGCCTGCGCCGGCCCCGGCTCCCGCACCAGCGCCCGAGACTCCGGCTCCTGCCCCGGCCCCGGCTCCAGAACCCGGTGCGGTTCCCGCCGCCCCGGCAGCACCCGCCACTCCTGCGGCTCCCGCGACGCCTGCTGCTCCAACAGCGCCGGCCGAGGAAACGGCGGTTGGTCAGCCTCCAGCAGTGCCGCCCAAGGAGCCCACGACAGCCGACGCCAAGGAATTGCAGATCCAGGAAGAACTGCGCCGCAAGGCGCTGAAACAGCAAGCCGACAAGGAAGAGAAGGCCGGCGATGCCTTCATGAAGGCCGATGACTATCTCGAGGCGGCCAAGTCCTATGAAATGAGCCTTGCGCACATGAAGCAAGTCGGCCCTGGCGTGCAACTGGGTGGTATGTCCAACAAAATCGCTGAGGCCTATGCCTATGCGGCGGACGAGTTCAAGAAGAAAGACAACACCAAGGCCATTGCGTATGCCAACAGCGCCTTGAGTTTTAACAAGTCGGAGCGCCGCGCCTCCAAGGTGCTGGACTATGTCAACAAGGTATCTTCCCGCCCGCCCGACTTGGGCAAGTACCCACCCCTCGGTCCCACGGTGGTGATCCCGATCAAGCAGGAGCGGGATGAAATCAAGACCACGCTGTTGAAAGGGCGGCAATATTTTGAGCTCAAGAAGTATGACGATGCCGAGGTGTTGTTTGACAAGGTGCTGAGTGTGGATCCCTACAACAAGGATGCCATGCACTTCCTGCGGCGCATCGCTGATGTCAAGTTCGACCGCAGCACCACCGAGCGCGAGGCCACTATCACCGAGATGATGAACGCCGTCCGCGACGAATGGAATCCTCACATCCGCAAGGAATCCTCCCTGGCCAAGCCGGTGGAAAACAAGCCGACCGTGGTCGAGCCAAGCGAGGTGCTGCGCACGCGCCAGAAACTCCAGAAGCTGGTCATCCCGCAGATTGAGTTCAAGCAGGCCAATATCGCCGACGTGTTGGAAATTCTCTCCAAGGCCAGCTTGGAGGCGGATACTGAAGAGAAGACTGGCGTGAATATCGTGCTGAAACTTCCGACCGCAGCCTCGCCGGATGCGAGTGCTGTGCCGCCGCCTGCCCCCGATGCGACCGGGGCCACGCCTGTGGCGGCACCGGCGGCCGCTTCTGCGACACCACCCGTTACCCTGAATTTGCGCAAGGTGAACCTGCTCGACGCCATCAAGTACATCACTGATATCGCCGGCTTGAGTTACCGCGTGGATAAGAACGTGGTTTTCGTCACGCCGCGCGGCGTGGATCCCACGCTGCTCGTGACGCGCATGTACCCAGTCAGTCCGGCCCTGATCAGCGCCATCTCCGAGAAGGCCAGCGCGGCACCGGCGGCGGGCATGGGGGCCCCTGCCGTGGCGCCCGGCGCCGGCTCCGCCGACACCACCACCCCGAAGAGCGATCTGGGCACCTTTTTCACCGCCGCCGGTGTCCCGTTCCCGACGGGCACCTCCGTCACCTACAACGGCGCGATCAGCAAGTTGATTGTCTCCCACACGCCGGAATACCAGGAGAAAATCGAGAGCATGCTCGCGGAACTCGATGTCGGTGCCAAGCAGGTCGAGATCGAGGCGCGCTTTGTGGACGTCAACGAGGACGCGCTCGAGGAATTTGGCTTCCAGTGGGGGCTGACCGATAACTGGGAAATTGCCAGCAACAACAAGTATGCGAACCCCTCGCTCAACCAGCGCATCCAGATCAACAAGGATACCGGTGGCTTCACGAAGGCCCTGCGTTTCTTCAACCTGAACAACTCGCAGGTCACGCGCATGTCGAGTGCCGACGTGACAGCCGGCGCCAGCAGCAGTTCAAGTGGCTCGTCCAGTTCCATCGTGCCGCTGGGCAACCTGCTCACCTTCGCCAGCGTGCTGACGAATCCCGAGTTGCAACTGGCGATCAACGCCATCTCGCAGAAGGGCCACGCCGATGTGTTGAGCTCGCCGCGCGTCACCACGAAGAACAACGAGCAGGCGACCATCAAGGTCATCGAGGAAATCCGCTACCCGCAGGCCTACGAGGCCAACCAGATTCAGACCTACGGCGGCCTCAACGCCACCGGCGGCGCGATCGTCAACACCCAGCCCCTCAACGTCACCGTCTTCACACCCGCGGACTTCCAGACCCGCGAAGTCGGCGTCATCCTCAACGTCACGCCGACCATTGGCCCCGACGGCTACACGATTGACCTCACGCTCGTCCCCGAAGTCTCCGAGTTGACCGAGTGGCACCAGTACGGCACGCAGAACGGCCTCAACGCCGCGCAGCCGTTCTTCTCCACTCGCACGGTCACCAGTAAGCTCGTCGTGTGGGATGGCGAGACGGTTGTCCTTGGCGGCTTGATCAAGGAAAAGTTGACCGACATGAATGACAAGATCCCCGTGCTCGGCGATATTCCTCTGCTCGGCAAACTGTTTCAAAGTAAAGGCACCTACAGCCTCAAGCAGAACCTGATGATTTTCGTTACCGCGCGCATCGTGGATTCCTCCGGCCGGCCGATCCACAAGAAGGAAAAGCCGACCCTGACCAGCGGCACGTCGGCGAAGAGCACGACCGCGACGACCACGCCGCCCGCCACGCCGTAAGTGGCGGCTGACGCGCGGGTGGCGTTCCAAGCCTTGGCAGCCGGTACGGGCGGTTGTTCCGAGGCTTGGAACAAAAGGATGTTCCCTTTTCCAAGGCTTGGAAATTCCGGCGCGCTCTCTTTCCAAGGCTTGGAAAAACCAGCCGGATTTTTTCCAAGGCTCGGAAAAGCCGGTGTCTGACAATCAAGTGCTTCCATGTCCGCCAACATCCTCCTCTTGATGGACGGCGCCGCGATGGCCTATCGCGCCTTCTACGCCATTCAAAACCTTTCGACGCAGGCCGGCCAGCCGACCAACGCGCTCTTCGGTTTCATCCGCATGGCCGGCCAGCTCGCCGCGCGCTGGCGGCCGACGCACCGCGCCGTGGTCTTCGATGCCGGTCTGCCCGCCGCGCGCATGACCCTGCTGCCCGCCTACAAGCAGCAGCGGGAGAAGATGCCCGACGAGCTGCGCAGCCAGTTCCCGCTGATCGAGGACTACCTGCGCCGCGCCGGCATCGCCACGCTCCGCGTCGCAGGTGAGGAGGCCGATGACACGATGGCCTCGCTCGCCGCGCACGCGCTCGCGGATCAGGCCGAGACACTGCTGGCCACCAGCGACAAGGATTTGTTCCAGATGGTCGGCGAGCGCGTCGCGATCGTCTCGCCCGCCTCGGCCGGCGAGCGCATGGGGCCGGCGGAAGTACGCGCAAAGATGGGCGTGCCGCCGGGGCAGATCGTCGAGTTGCTCGCGCTGACCGGCGATAATGTGGACAACATCCCCGGCGTACCGGGCGTTGGCCCGAAGACCGCGGCGAAGTTGCTGGGGGAGTTCGGCTCGCTGGAAAAACTCTTTGCCTCGCTCGAGTCCGTCGCCGGCGAGAAGACGCGCGCCGCGCTCGCCGCCCACCGCGCCGAGGTCGAACGCAACGTTCGGCTCATCCGGCTGCGGACCGATCTGGTCGCGGGCGTGGACTGGGACGCGCTGCGCGTCCAGCCCGCCGCGGCCGGCCCGCTACGCGAATTTTTCATGGCGATGGAACTGCACTCGCTGGTCCGCGAACTGGATGCCGGCGCCGTCCCGGCGGAAGCGCCGCCGCCGCGCGCGGCCAGGCCGGCGCCGCCCGATCCACAGTTGCAGTTGTTCTGATCATGCTTCAACGGCTCACATTCTGGCTCCTGGTAACGGCGCTGCTCGCGCTGTTCGCCGCCGGCCTCGGCGCGCGCCGCTATATCCTCGACGCGCAACGCGACCTCGCCGATGGCAACCTGCCGTTCACCCTCGAGGGCGCGATTCATTTTCACCGCCTCCAGCAGTTGCTCGCCGAGGGCCGCCTGCCCGCGGTGGATCACAACCTCGAGTTCCCGCGCGGCATCCGCGTCAGCGCCACCGACACGGTGGCCGATACCTGGCTGCTCGCCGCCATGAGCAAGCTGTTCCCCGCCGCCGTGCCGCTGGCCGAGCGCGTGCGCTGGAGCGAGGTGGTCTGGTTCTGCCTGGGCATTCCGCTGCTCGCGCTCTGGCTGCGCCTGACGACGCGTTCGTGGTGGGCGGGACTCGCCGCGGCCGCGCTCTACGCGGTCTCGCTCGCGAGCGTGATCCGCTCGACCGGGCAGGAAATCTCGCACGAGAATTTCGCGCTGCCGCTGTTGCTCGCCGCGCTGGCTGCCGGCGCGTGGGCGTTGCGGGCCGGGCCGCGCGGGTCGTTCCTGCGGCGCGCGCTGCTCTCCGCCGCGCTGCTGGCGCTGGCGCAGATGACCTGGGACCTGGTCCAGTTCTTCGTCTTCCTCTGGGCGCTCTGGCTCGGCGGCCGCGCGCTCTCCGGTCGCGCCGGCCTGACGCCGGGCGAGGCGGGCCTGGCGTGGCTGCAGTTCGGCGCGCTCGTGCTGGCCGGCGCCGTGAATCCCTATTTGCGGAGTCACGGCTATCTCTATTCCCTGCCGCTGCTGCTGGCGTTCGGCGCGCTGCTGGCCGACCGCGCCCGCCAGCTTGTCCAAGGATTGGAAAACAACGCGGCCGGTTTTTCCAAGGTTTGGAAAAGCCGCCTGCTGCTGCTGGTCATCGCGCTGGCACCCGTCGTCGTCGGCCTGCTGCTGGCGCGGACCTACGGCTCGGCCTACAGCCACTTCGGCGAGTTGCTCGTGGCCAAGCTGCGCTTCCTCAACGTCAAGCCCGAGGACCCGGCGCTGCTGACCTTCAACCAGCGCATCCTCTGGGTGCCGGCGCTGCACTCGGCGACATGGAGTTTGACATTCCATCTGTTTCCGGCCATATTCGCCGCGTCGTTGATCGCGCTGGCCTGTCTGGTCCGCCGCAAGGACGAAGACCAAAACTCCAATCTAACGCTGCTGGTGATCGGTTGTGTCGTTTCCTTCATCGGCTACTGGTTCTTCGTCCGGTTGCACGTGTTCACCGTGCTGTTCCTGGCGGCGCTGCTGGGCGCGTGGGTCGGCTGGGCGGTGCGGCGTGGCGCCTGGGTGCGGTCGGCGGTCGGCGTGACGCTGGTGCTGACGTTGGTGGCGGAAGCCGGGAATGCCATCCGGCGGCCGGAAGAGCAGGGGCGGTTGAGCGTGTATTACCGTGAGCTGAACGCGCTGACCGACTGGCTGCAGAAGAACGCGGCACCGGAGCCGGTGCTGGCGAACTTCGGCGTGAGCGCGGCGCTCGTCACCTACGGCCGGTGCCCGGTGCTGCTGCATCCGAAGTTCGAGACGCCGTGGATCCGCGAGCGCGTCCGGCGGTATGCCGAGGCGCTGTTCAAGGGCACCGAGGTGGAATTCCGTGACTGGGCGGAGCTGGAAGGCGCGTCCTACTACGTGCACTCGCTGGGCGAGTATGCCAGCGTCGGGTTGAACCAGCAGTTGCGTTACATGGTGGATGCGCTTCAGCCGCGCACCGATACGGCAGCGTGGCTGTTCGAGCGTGCGCCGCAGCAGTTGCGGCTGTTCACGCAGGTCTGGGGCAACGCCAAGTATCGCGTGTTCCGCATCCACCGCAGCGACGATGCGGAACTGGCCAACGAACAGGCCGAGGCCGCCGAGCGCGCGCTGCAAAGCGGCCAGCTTGATCGCGCCGAGCGCCTGGCCGTCCAGGTGCTCGTGCGGGCGCCGGATAACAGCCGCGCGCAAACCGTATTGCGGCATGTGATCTCGTTGCGTAACCAGGGTTTTGGTGCAAAGCGTGAACCGGAAAAATGACAGGCCTCGGCCGTGGCGGATCGCGCTGACCGGCGGTATCGGCTGCGGCAAGACCGAAGCCGCGCGGCAGTTGCAGGCGCTCGGCGCCGCCGTGTGGGACGCCGACGAGGCGGTCCACCGGCTGTTGCGGCGCGGGACCGCCGCCTATCAGCGGATCGGCCGCGCCTTCGGGCCGGGCGTGGTCCGTGCCGGTGGCGGGCTGTGCCGCGTGGCGCTCGCGCAAGCGGTGTTCGCCGACGCGCGCCAGCGGAAGAAGCTGGAGAAGATTTTGCATCCGGCCGTCATCCGCGAGATGCGCGGCTGGCTGGCGGAGCAGCGGCGGACAGCGGTCGCCGTCGTGCCGCTGCTGTTCGAGGTCGGTTTGCAGCGCGGTTGGGACGCGGTGGTCTGCGTCGCCGCCGACGAAGCCGTGGCGTTGCGCCGGTTGCGCCGCCGCGGCGTAGCGCCCGCCGAGGCCCGCCGCCGGATGGCGGCACAGTGGCCGCTCCAGCGCAAGGTGCGGCAGTCCGATGTTGTGCTTTGGAACAATGGAACGCGGCGCCAACTCGCCGCACAGGTTAAGAAATTCTGGGCATGTTGCCCGAAGGAGAAGTGAACATGGAAGAGAAACCCGTCCGTCGTCGCGGCCGTCCGCCGCGTCAACCCGCCCCGCCACAAGCGCCCGTCGAGCAACAGCCCGCCGCGGTCGAACCACCGCCGCCACCGGCGCAGCCGGTGATGCCGCCGCCGCCCATGGCGGCGCCGTCCTCGCAGCCCGACCTGACACAGGCCGTCCCGATGGCTGTGGATCCGCAAGCTGCGCCGCCGACCGCGACGCTGCCGCAGCCGCCGCCACCCGCGCCGGTCGAGGCGGTGCAGAAACAGAACGTCCGGCCGCGCGGCCAGCGCCTCGACCTGTTTGAACTCCAGCAGAAACAGGTGCCGGAGCTCAAGGAGATGGCCGAGAGCTACGGCCTCGTCGAGCTCGGCGCGCTGCGCAAGCACGAGCTGATCTTCGAGATTCTGCGCTGGAACGGTCGGCTCAACGGCACGATGTTCGGCCGCGGTGTCTGCGAAATCCTGCCCGACGGCTTCGGCTTCCTGCGCTCGCCGCACTACAGCTACCTGCCGTGCCCGGAAGACATCTACGTCTCGCCCTCGCAAATCCGCCGCTTCGGCCTGCGTACCGGCGACCTCGTCGAGGGCGAAATCCGCGCGCCGAAGGAGAAGGAGCGCTTCTTCGCCCTGCTGCGCGTGGACCGCATCAACGAGCAGGATCCCGAGAAGCAGCGCAATAAGATTCCGTTCGAGAACCTGACGCCGCTCTTCCCGAACCGCCGCCTCGTGCTCGAGGTCGCACCCGGCGAAATCTCCATGCGCGTCATGGACCTGCTCACGCCCATCGGCATGGGCCAGCGCGGCCTGATCGTCGCGCCGCCGCGTACCGGCAAGACCGTCCTGATGCAGAAGATCGCCAACAGCATCAGCGCCAACAATCCCAAGGTGAAGCTCATCATCCTCCTGATTGACGAGCGCCCCGAGGAAGTCACCGACATGGAGCGCAACACCAAGGCCGAGGTTCTTTCCTCGACCTTCGATGAACCGCCCGAGCGCCATGTCCAGGTCGCCGAGATCGTCATCGAAATGGCCAAGCGTCGCGTCGAGTGCGGCCAGGACGTCGTGATTCTGCTCGACTCGATCACGCGCCTCGCCCGCGCCTACAACACCCTCCAACCGCACTCCGGCAAGATTCTCTCCGGCGGCGTGGATGCCAACGCGCTCCACAAGCCGAAGCGCTTCTTCGGCGCCGCGCGCAACATCGAGGGCGGCGGCAGCCTGACCATTCTGGCGACCGCGCTCGTGGATACCGGCAGCCGCATGGACGAGGTCATCTTCGAGGAGTTCAAGGGCACCGGCAACATGGAGCTCGGCCTCGACCGCCGTCTGGTGGATAAACGCATCTTCCCGGCGATCAACATCGAGCAGTCCGGTACGCGCAAGGAGGAACTCCTCCTGCATCCCGACGAGCTTTCCAAGATCTGGGTGCTGCGCAAGGCGCTCAACGGCGTGCCGCCCGTCGAGGGCATGGAACTGCTCATCAACCGCCTCAAGAAGACCAAGAGCAACGTCGAGTTCCTGATGGCCTTGCAGGGCTGATTTCCAGGCCTTGGAAAAAATCGCGTGAGATTTTCCAAGGCTTGGAAAAACCGGCGGGTGCGGTTTCCAATCTTTGGAAGCAGGCGCGCGAACATGCAGGCGCAAACGCTCTCCAATCTGCGTGGCGAGATCGAGTTCCGGCGCAAGCTGGCCGAGCAGCACGTCACCGGCCGCCTGCTGCTGCCCGACTACTACGGCAAGGAGGCCCACGACGCCATCCTGCGCGAGCGGATGGCGACGACCTTGCGCGAGATCGGCGCGCTGCGCGACCGCGGCGTGCAACTCGCGCCGTTCCTCGAGCTCGGCGCCGAGCGTGGCCAGCGCTCGCTGGTGCTCGTCAACGACCTCGGCTGCGATGGCATCGCCGCCGACCTCTCCTTCGATCAGCTCAAAACCGCCGGGCATTTTGCCCGGCTGTTCGGCAAGCCGAAGCTGCCCCTCCGCGTCTGCTGCGACGTGAACCACCTGCCATTCCGCAGTGGTTTTTTCCCCTTCGTGTTCTGCTATGAATTTCTTCACCACTTCCCGGCGCTTGCGCCCATCGTGCGGGACATTCATCGTGTCCTCGGTAACGGCGCGTTTTTCTTCAACGAGGAGCCCTATCACCGGCCGCGCCTGCCGCTCTTCCGCCAGCGGCAGAAGGTTTATGCGGCCGCCTCGTTGCGGCGCAACAAGGTGCTGCGGTATCTCGCCAAGTTCTTCACCGAGGAATGGTGTGACGAACGTGAGCACGGGATCGTCGAAAATCACGACATCCCGCTGCGCGAGTGGATCGCTGCCTCCCGGCTGTTTGACGCGCGTGAACTGACCGCCGCCAGCCTTGAAGGCCGGATCCGCTCGCGGCTCGGCGACCGCCTCGGCCCACGCAATTTACTGAACCTCATGCTCGGCGGCGGCATCACCGGCTTCTGCCAAAAACACGCTGCCACCGCAGTGCCAACCTCATCCCATCCTCTTGAGGCGCTCATCTGCCCCGACTGCCTGACGCAGCATCAGGCCGAGCAACGCGTACAGCCCTGTGCCGGTGGTTTACGCTGTGCTCTCTGCGGGGCCACCTTCCCGCAAGCGGATGGTGTGTATTTCCTGCTGCCGACCGGGCTCTTGCGCGCCCTCTACCCGGATGTCTCCTTGCCAACCTGAGCAATCGTGCAGTCGTGCCCACGCACCATGGCTGCTGCCGGCTGGTCTTCCGATCAGACTGAATTTCACACCTTGCAAGGTGTGAAATTGAATCCATCAAACGCGGGCGGGGACTTGGAGGGCGCGCAGGATGATCCTAAGCATGTCCCGCGGCAAGACTCCCTCCATCTGGTGTTCGAGCCGCCAGCTATCGGTTGTTTCCCCGTCGCTACGTACCACGCCGCGCCGTTTTAATTTTTCCAGATGACGGCGTGTGGCTGCCGGGGACATGTGGACAAGCTGTCCCAGTTCGAGGGCTGTGCAGTTTGTTCTTGCTGCGAGGTTTCGCAGGATGACCAAGCGACGAAGATGGGTATAGGTCGTGAACGTCCTGATCAGCTCATAGTCACGCTTTTGCTGTGACTCCGTTTGCCAGGCTCCACATGGAGTGAGGGCCTTGTGGGCCAGAGCGCGCTGTAATAGTGCGAGCACATCGCGCAGAAACGGGCTGCTTACATCGTCGGGTCTGGCGGTTTGGTGGAGCACATAGCGACCTTTGGGACGTGCGTGGATAAAATGGAAACTGCCGAGCAGTTTCAGTTGTTGAGAGGCGATGTCCGGGGGCAGGCCGACGTTCGCGGCCAACGCAGCGACATGGCTGTTCGGGTGGGTAAATACGGCCTGTAACAGATGCAGACGATGCCGGTTGGCCAACACGCGGCAGGCAGCGACAATGAGGTCCATGCTGAACTCCTTCCTTTACATCCATTTCACACCTTGCAAGGTGTGAAATTCTGGCCGGCAAAGCAAGCGTAAAAACTACTAGCACTGGGGCACGAATGGTGGAGTGCTTGACTCCAGATGTCGCTGGCAGCGCGCTTGGCCCTGCCCGGCGGTTCTGCTAGGTTGGCGACGTGAGCGAGAAGGTCATACCGCGTGGCATCATGCTGCCGCCGCAGGGGCGGCCGCGCTGGATGCCGCGCGACCCCGCCGGCTGGGAACTACTTTATCTCTCGTGGGGGCTGCGCTGGATGGGTGAGCATCCCATCCCGCTCGCGCGTCACGAGGGCTGGGTCTATGCCGTCATCCTCGAAGGGTCACCCAGTGTCCTCATCAACGGGCGCGCCCGCCCGACACGACGCGGCGAGGTCCTCATCTTCCACCCCGATTGCGCCTATGGTTGGCGCGACAAGGGCCATCGCCCCAGCCGGCTCCTGACCTGGCTTTGGCGGACGCCACCGGCGCACTCGCAACTGGCGCCGGCGGCCAGTGCGTACCGGCAGTTGCGTGTCGGGGAGCAGGCTTTGCGCCGGCTGGTGACGATCAACCGCGACTGCCTGCGCGCGGTGGGCGAGGCCGGTGAGATGGCGGCGCTGGCCTTGCGCCGTGCGCGCCTCGATCTGGACCTGTGCCTCGCCGCGGAACTTGGCCGCAGCGAACCAGCCGACCGCCAGTATCGCGCCAACCTGGCGGTGCATTACCTGCGGCACAATCCCGGCGCGCTCAAGCCGGCGAAATGCCTGTGCGACTACCTGCAGGTCTCGCCCGCCTCCGTGCGCGAGCTTTTCCAGAAACATCTGGGCCGCAGCCCGCAGGCGGTCGCGCTGGAACTGCGGATGCAACACGCGCGCAACCAGCTCGCGCACGGCGCGTCGGTCAAGCAGATCGCCGCCGAGCTGGGCTACCGTCATGCCAACGACTTCAGCCGGGCCTACAAGCGTTACTTCAAGGAGAATGCTCGGGCGGCGCAGAAGGCGGGCTAGCATTTTCGCCGCAGCCAAACCAGTGCTAGCACTTGGCTGTTTACGGCGGCGCGCGCCTGTGGCAGCATGGCCACGCTGCGGACGGGCGTTCCAAGGCTTGGAAAAATCCGCGTGGCAATTTCCAAGGCTTGGAAATAACAGCGCACAAGTGGCAAAGCAACATGGCCATGACATACGCAAGTTTCGCTGGGTCGGAGACCCGGCCTACAGCAAAGGTTTGCTTTAAGGCTTCTGTAGGCCGACTCTCCGAGTCGGCGACAGTGTGACTCGCGGTGTGACCTTGGAAAACAACGACGGCGGCAGTGGCCAGAAAACAGGAGACAGGCAGATGCACAACATGACGCGGCGTGGGTTCTTGGGCGGACTGGGTTTGGCGGCGGGTGCGGCGGCAGCGCCGCTGATTTTGCCGCAACGGCTGTTCGGTGCGGACGCGCCCAGCAAAAAGGTGACGGTGGGTTTCATCGGCTGCGGGCGACAGACCTATCACGCGAACATCCCCGGCTTCCTGAAGGTCGCCGACGCGCAATGCGTCGCGGTCTGCGACGTGGACGCGTGGCGCATGGCGCAGACGAAGCAGTACATCGAGAAGCAATACGCCAAGGAGAAGGGCGGCGACTTCAAGGGTTGCAAGACCTACAAGGATTTCCGCGAGCTGCTCGCCGACAAGACGATTGACGCGGTGATGATCTCGACACAGGACCACTGGCATGTGCCGATGGCGATCGCTGCCGTGCGCGCGGGCAAGGACGTGGCGCTGGAGAAGCCGATCACGCGCTACATTGACGAAGGTCGCCTGCTCGCGAACGAAGTGGTGAAGCATGGCCGCGTCTTCCGCGTGGATAGTGAGTTCCGCTCGCTGGAGCCGATGCATCGCGCGGCGGAGCTGGTGCGCAATGGGCGCATCGGCAAGGTGCTCGCGGTGCGCACCGGTTCGCCGAAGGAGGTTTTCCCGAACGAGGCGGAAACCATCAGCGCGCCGCCGCCGGATCTGGATTACGACCTGTGGCTCGGGCCGGCGCCGAAGGTGGACTACATGCAGAAGCGCGTCCACACGCCCAACAATCTCAACAGCCGGCCGGGCTGGATGCGCAGCCTCGATTATTGCGACGGCATGATCACGAACTGGGGCACGCACCTCAACGACATCGGGCAGTGGGGCGCAGGTACGGAGCGCACCGGGCCGGTCGAGATCAAGGCCACCGGCAAGTTCCACGACGGCAAGGTTTGGAACGTGCTGGAGCACTTCGACGCGTGGTACAAGTTCGCCAACGGCATGGAATTCTACTATCAGATGGGCGAGCCGCACGTCCGGTTCGAGGGTGAGAAGGGCTGGATTCACGTCAACTACGCCGCCAGCAAGCTCTCGCCCGAGCGCATCAAAGCCAGCGATCCGAAAATTCTGAAGGAAAAAATTGGGCCGGAGGAAATCCACTTCCCGCTCAAGAGCGAGAAACAGGACTTCATTGACGCGGTCCGCTCGCGCGGCAAGACGCTGGAGGACGAGGAGGTTGGGCAGCGCACGACCAGCCTCTGCCATCTGGCGCATATTGCCGTGCAACTCGGCGGTGGCAAGCTGGCGTGGGATCCCGACAAGGAAGTCTTCGTCGGCAACGCCGCCGCCAACAAGCTCGCGAAGCGCCCGCCGATGCGTGCGCCATGGACGATGGAGGGCATGTGAAAAAGGTATTGCTGGGATTGCTGCTGTTGGCCGGTGTGGCATGGGCCGCGCCGAATCCGTTCTTTGTCTTCGACAACGGCTTGCGTGGCGAAAAGCTGAAGACGATTGAGGCGCAGCTCGACCTGGTGAAGTCGGTCGGCTTCGAGGGTTTGAGTTGGCGCACCGATACGCCGGAACGGCTGAAGGAGGTGCTCGAGGGCTGCCAGCAGCGCGGCCTCAAGCTCTACGTCATCTACGTCAACCTCGACCTCAAGGATGGCAAGCTGGTCTATGATCCGCGCATCAAGGAACTCATCGCCTTGTGCAAGGGCATCGACGTGATGATCTGGCCGAACCTGACGAGCAAGCAGTTCAAGCCCTCCGACCCGGCGGGCGACGAGATCGCCGTCGCCGGCGTGCGCGACCTCGCCGACCTTTGCGCGAGCAACGGCCTGCGCATCGCGATCTATCCGCACGTGAACATGTGGGTGCATCGCATCGAAGACGCCCTGCGACTGGTGAAGAAAGTGGACCGGAAGAATGTCGGCGTTTCGTTCAACCTCTGCCACGCGCTGCTCGATGGCGCGGAGGATCGCATCCCGGCGCTGATCGAGGAGGTCGCGCCTTATATGACGTGCGCCACCATCAACGGCGCGGATAGCGGCGCGAAGAAGGGCGAGATGGGTCGCATCATCCAGACGCTCGACAAGGGCACCTATGATGTCGCGCAGGTGCTGAAGAAGCTGAAGGCCGTTGGCTTCAAGGGGCCGATCGGGTTGCAGTGCTACAACATCAAGGGCGACCCGCAGGAGCTGTTGACCGGCTCGATGGGCGCGTGGAAGAAGATGGCCGGCGTTTTGGAATAAGCAGGAGACAAAACATGAACCGTCGCACATTCATCCAGCAGAGTTCGCTCGCCACTGGGGCGATGTTGTGGGGCACGCAGCGCGCGTGGGCCGGCGCGAACAACCGCGTCCGCGTTGCCGTGGTCGGCATCCACGGCATGGGCCAGAACCACATCACGGAATACGCCGCGTTGCCCGATACCGAGGTCGCCGCGCTCTGCGATGTGGATGAGAACCTGTTCGCGGGCGTAATCGAGAAGCACTTCACCAAGCCGGGCCGCGCGAAACCGAAGACCTACACCGACATCCGGCGGCTGCTGGAGGACAAGGACATTGACGCGATCTCCGTCGTGACGCCGAACCACTGGCACACGCTCGCCTCGATCTGGGGCATCCAGGCGGGCAAGCACGTCTCGGTGGAGAAGCCGTGCTGCCACAATTTCTTCGAGGGCCGGCAACTGGTCGCGGCTTCCAAGAAGTACCGCGTGCTCGTGCAGGACGGCGCCGAGCAGCGCAGCAATCCGTGCTCGCAGACGATGGCGAAGTTCCTGCACGAGGGCGGGCTCGGCGAGGTCTATATGGCCAAGGGTACCTGTTACAAGTGGCGCAAGAACATCGGCCACTTCGAGGACGAGCCCGTACCGAAGGGCGTCCATTACGACCTCTGGCTCGGGCCCGCGCCGCAGCGGCCGTTCAACCAGAACCGCTTCCACTACAACTGGCATTGGAACTGGGACTACGGCTGCGGCGACATGGGTAACCAGGGCGTCCACGAGATGGATATCGCCCGCTGGGGGCTTGGCGTCCGGCTGCCGACGCGCGTCTGCGCGATGGGCGGCCATGTGATGTTCGATGACGACCAGCAGACGCCGAACGTGCTCCACGCCATGTTCGAGTTTCCGAATCCCGAGGGCGGCGGCGAAAAGAAAAAGTTTCTCCAGTTCGAGGTGCGCCACTGGATCACGAACAACGAGGTCATGGTCAAGGAACCCGTGAGCGATCAGACGGGCGGCTATGGGGCCACCAGCGCCGCCAATTCCGTCGGCAATCTCTTCTATGGCTCCAAGGGCTACATGGCCAAGACGGTCAGCGCGTGGCAGGCGTTCATGGGCGAGAAGCGCGAGCCGGGCGCGGCCGGCAAGGGGCTGGGCAACCACTACGCCAACTTCGTCAACGCCATCCGCGCGCCCAAGCCGGAGGAGTTCAACCGCAGCATCGAGGAGGGCTTCTACTCCTGCGCGCTGATCCACCTCGGCAACATCTCCCACCGCCTGGGCCGTTCGCTGGAATTCGACCCCGTCGCCATGCGCTTCCCCCACGACGACGAGGCCAACCGGATGCTCACGCGCCAGTACCGCGCGCCGTTCATCGTGCCGGAGCAGGTATGACGCCACGCGAGCGGTTGCTGACCACGCTGCGCGGCGACCTGGCCGATCGCGTCCCCGTCGCGCTCTTCGTGCAGGAGGAATATCTCGCCTGCTACTACCCGCAGAAGGCGCGCGTGGACCGCGTCATCGACGCGACCGAGCTGGCCAACGAGCTCGACTTCGACCTGATGGCGAAGCACCGCGCGCTGGAGCTGCCGCACTGGTTCCGCCGCAGCCGGCCGGGCTGGGAGCTGCGCCACACCGCGGCCACGAGCGATGGCATCGAGCGCCGGCGGCTCGAGATCGTCACGCCCGGGCGCACGTTCGTGAAGGAGGAGGCGCGGCCCTACACCGGCGCCGGCTCGGCGGGCGCGACCTTCGCGCAGACCAAGCCGCTGCTCGCGGGCCGCGAGGAAATCGAAAGCTTCTGCGCCGCGCTGCCGCCGCTCGACGACGCCGACCGCCGCGAGATCCGCGACATCGTTGCCCCGTGGAAGCAGATCATCGGCGACCGCGGCGTGCTTGCGCCGTGGGGCTTCGCCGGCGTCTTCAACTTCGCCGCCGAGCTCATCGGCATGGACAACCTCTATGCCGCGCCCTACGAGGACGAGGAGCTCTACCGCTTCCTGATGGAGCGCATCACCGACGAGATGTGCGCCTATAACCCCGTGCTCGTCGAGGCGGGCTGCGACTGCGTCGGCGTGCAGGGCCACATGGCTGGCGGCATGACGACCGGGCCGGACTTTTTCCGGCAGTTCGTGCTGCAGTACGAGAAGCGGATGCTCGACGCGGTGCACGCCGCCGGCGGCTTCACGGTCTATCACAACTGCGGCTTCGCGCGCTCGCTCTACAGCAACTACCGCGACCTCGGCATGACCGTCTGGGAAACCGTCTCCGAACCGCCGCGCGGCGATAACCACCTCGCCGAGGCCAAGGCGCTGCTCGGCGACAAGATCTGCCTGCTCGGCAACCTCGACCAGGTGGACTTCCTCAAGCGCGCCACGCCGCAGGAAGTTTCCGCGAAGGCGCGCGAGATTGTGGCTGTCGGCAAGCCCGGCGGGCGCTACATTTTCTCCGCGTCCGATTTTCTGGAGAAGAACACGCCGCGTGAGAACGTTATGGCCATGATCGCGGCGGCGAAGGAAGCCGGATGGTATTGAAGCGAACATCGAACATCGAACACCGAACATCAAAGTGTAGGCCGGGTCACCTACCCGGCGAGTTCTGTAGGCCGCGTGACCTCACGCGGCGAAAAGCTGAAAGGAAAAACCAATGAAGAAGACCTCACTGATCTTGGCGGCTGTGCTTGGATTGAGCGTGGCCACGCGGGCGGAGAATACGCTGACGGCCGATGAGCAGTCGGCGGGCTGGACGCTGCTGTTCGATGGAACCTCGCTCAAGGGCTGGCGGCCCTACGGCAAGCCGACCGCAGGCGCCGACGCGATTGCCAGCGGCTGGAAAATTCAGGATGGCGTGTTGAAGAAACTCCCCGGCGTCAAGGGCGGCGACATCATCACCGAGAAGAAGTACACCGACTTCGAACTCGCGTGGGAATGGCGTTTGGAGAAGAACGCCAACAACGGCGTCAAGTACATGGTCACCGAGGCCCGCCCGCAGGCGCCGGGCTACGAATACCAGATGCTCGACGACCAGTCCGACAAGTGGAAGAAGCTTCACGCCAAGGCGCTGACCGCGTCGTTCTACGAAGTGCTCCCGCCGGCCGCCGACAAGCCCCTGAAACCCGCCGGCGAGTGGAACGCCTCGCGCATCATCGTGCAGGGCCAGCACGTTGAGCACTGGCTGAACGGCAAGAAGGTGCTCGACTACGAACTCGGCAGCGACGCGGTCAAGGCTGGCGTCGCCGAGAGCAAGTTCAAGAAGTATCCCGACTTCGGTACCAAGCTGACCGGCCACATCATGCTGACCGACCACAACGACGAGGCCTGGTACCGCAACCTCAAGCTTCGCGAACTGCCCGCGAAGTGAGCCGCCGCGGGGTGGGGCACCGCGGTTTGCGGGGCTCCTGACAAGTGTTGGGCTGCATCTCCGTCCGACTGGGAGCGGCGGTGTCTCACCGCCGCAGAACCAACCGCAGCTATGGCCCTTCCGCATCGCGGTGGTGTGCGTTTTCCGCCAGCTATACGAGCAGCGCTCTGGCATGAGGTTTTCCTTGCGGCGGCTGGAAAGCCGCCGCTCCCAGTCAGCCGAAGACTCCTGGCTTTTTCCAGGGCTTGGAAAATTTTCGGTCTGTTTTTCCAAGCCTTGGAAAAGTTGGCGCCGAAATCGTCCAATCCTTGGAAAAAACGGCCGGTCCCCATTCCAATCCCTGGAAAAGTTGGCGCGGCGGCATTTCGCGGTTGTTTCCGGGGGCGGGGTTGCTACATTCACCGCCCCGAACATGAGCAAAACGCCGGCACACAACTACGACGAGGCCAAGATCAAGAGCCTCTCGCCGCTGGAGCACATCCGCAAGCGGACGGGCATGTACATCGGCCGCGTCGGCGACGGCACCGATTTCGATGACGGCATCTACATCCTCCTCAAGGAGGTGGTGGACAACGCCGTGGACGAGTTCATCATGGGCGCGGGCCAGCGCGTGCTGGTGACGCGCGAGGGCGCGCGCCTCACGGTGCGCGACTTCGGCCGCGGCATCCCGCTGGGCAAGGTGGTCGAGTGCGTCTCGAAGATCAACACGGGCGCGAAATACAGCGACGAGGTGTTCCAGTTCAGCGTGGGCCTCAACGGCGTGGGCACCAAGGCGGTCAACGCGCTCTCGCATCATTTCGAGGTGCGCAGCTTCCGCGCGGGCGTGTTCGCCGGCGCGGTCTTCGAGCGCGGCAAGCTGAAGCAGGAGACCAAGGGCAAGGCGCCGGACGAGCCCGATGGCACGTTCGTCAGCTTCGAGCCGGACGCCAGGATTTTCGGCGAGGTGAAGTTCCTCGATGACCACATCACGCGGCGGCTCCAGCTCTACGCGTTCCTCAATGCCGGGCTGCGGCTGGAATATAACGGACAGGTCTTCCTCTCGCGCGACGGCCTGCGCGACCTGCTGCGCGACGAGGTCAGCGACGAGGCGCTCTACCCGCCGCTCGCGTTCCGCTCCAAGACGCTGGAGTTGGTCTTCGCGCACACGAACCGCTTCGAGGAGACGTTCCTCTCGTTCGTCAACGGCCAGTTCACGCGCGACGGCGGCACGCACCTGAGCGCGTTCCGCGAGGGGCTCGTCAAGGCGTTCAACGAATTCTCCAAGGAGAAGTTCGAGGGCGACGACATCCGCGAGGGCGTGGCCGGCGCGATCGCGGTCCGCCTGAAGGAGCCGGTCTTCGAGTCGCAGACAAAGAACAAGCTCGGCAACACCGAACTGCGCGGCGAACTGGTCGGCCAGGTGCGCGAGGTCGTCGTGGACCTGCTCCACCGCAATCCGCAGGCGGCGGAGAAGGCGCTGGTGAAGATCGCCGAGAGCGTCAAGCTGCGGAAGGAGCTGCAGTCGATCAAGAAGATGGCGAAGGAGCGCGCGCGCGCCACCTCGATCCGCGTGCCGCAGCTCAAGGACTGCAAGCTGCACTTCGACGCCGCCACCGGCGCCAACCCGGAGACGATGATCTTCCTGACCGAGGGCCAGTCGGCCGGCGGCTCGATCGTCAGTTGCCGCGACGTGGCGACGCAGGCGATCTTCACGCTGCGCGGCAAGCCGCTCAACGTCTGCGACCTCAACCGCGACGTGATGTATAAGAACGAGGAGCTCTATAACCTGATGCGCAGCCTCGATATCGAGGAAGCGCCGGAGCGGCTGCGCTACAACAAGGTCATCCTCGCCACCGATGCCGACGTGGATGGGCTGCACATCCGCAACCTGCTGCTGACTTTCTTCCTGCGCTTCTTCGAGTCGGTGGTCCACAACGGGCATGTCCACATCCTGGAGACGCCGCTGTTCCGCGTGCGCAACGCGAAGCAGACGAACTACTGCTATACCGAGGCCGAGCGCGACGCGCTGGTCAAGGCGCTGCGCGGCGCGGAGGTCACGCGCTTCAAGGGGCTCGGCGAGATTTCGCCGGCGGAGTTCAAGCAGTTCATCGGCCCGCAGATGCGCCTGACGCCGGTGCGCGTCAGCCAGCGGCACAGCGTGCCGGCGGTGCTGAACTTCTACATGGGCCGCAACACGCCGGAGCGGCGCGGCTACATCATGAACCATCTCGTCGTGGAGGCAGACGCATGAGCGGCGGCGACGAGAAAAGCCTGCCGCTGTTCAACGGCACGCCGGAGCCGGAGCTGCCGAATCTCGGCCTCGCCGGGGAGCGGCCACGACAGAGCGTGGCCCTCCAAGACTCAACACCCGACGTGGAGGGACGCGCTTCGTCGCATCCGCCTGCCGCAAGCGCCGAGGCTGCCACCGGCCTCGCCGCCACCGGCGATGGCGCGCTCAAGCAGATGATGGACGGCAACTTTCTCCAGTACGCCGCCTATGTGATCCGCGACCGCGCAATCCCGGACGTGGATGACGGCCTCAAGCCGGTCCAGCGCCGCATCCTGTTCTCGCTCCACGAAAACGACGACGGCAAGTTCATCAAGGTCGCCAACATCGCCGGCTACTGCATGCAGTTCCACCCGCACGGCGATGCCTCGATCGGCGACGCGCTCGTCACGCTGGCGAACAAGCAGTACCTGATCGAGCGGCAGGGCAACTTCGGCAATCTCTTCACGGGCGATCCCGCGGCGGCGGTGCGCTATATCGAGTGCCGCCTGACGCCGCTCGCGCGCGAGGTGCTGTTCAACGACCCGCTGACGAAGATGGTCCCCTCCTACGACGGCCGCAAGGAGGAGCCGGTGACGCTGCCGGCGAAGATCCCGCTGCTGCTGATGCTCGGCGCCGACGGCATCGCCGTGGGCATCGCGACGCGCATCCTGCCGCACAACTTCGCGGAGCTGCTCGAGGCGCAGATCGCCATCCTCCAGAAGAAGCCGTTCCAGGTGCTGCCGGATTTCCCGCAGGGCGGCCTGATGGATGCGCGCGCCTATGACGACGGCCGCGGCCACGTGCTGCTGCGCGCGCAGATCGAGCAGAAGGACGCGCAGACGCTCGTACTGCGCGCGCTGCCGCCGGGCGTCACCACGGATTCCGTCATGGCCTCCATCGAGGAGGCCGCGCGCAAGGGGCAGCTCAAGCTCAAGAGCCTCAACGACTACACCGCGGAGCAGGTCGAGATCGAAATCCAGTTGCCGCCGGAGCAGGACGCGGCGCGCGCGCGGGAGGCGCTCTTCGCCTTCACGCAGTGCCAGGTGCAGCTTGCCAGCCGCATCGTCGTGATCCGCGACCAGAAGCCGGTCGAGCTGACCGTGCCGGAAATCCTGCAGCACAACACCGACCGGCTGCTCGCGCTGCTGCGCGCCGAGCTGCTGCACGAGCGCCGCGAGCTGCTCGATGAACTCCACAGCCAGACGCTCATCCGCCTGTTCGTGGAGCAGCGCATCTACCAGCGCCTCGAAACCTGCGAGAGCGCCGAGGCCGTGCAGCAGGCCGTGCTCGACGGGCTCGCGCCGTTCCGCGAGCAGCTCCAGCACGACCTCACCAAGCAGGACCTGGAGATGCTGCTCGGCATCCCGATCCGGCGCATCTCGCTCTTCGATCTCGAAAAGAACCGGCTGGAGCTCGAGCGCTGCCGCGCCAAGCTGGCGGAGGTGGAGACCGACCTCGGCTCGCTCGCGCCCTATGCGATCCGCTATTTGCGCGGCCTGCTGAAGAAATTTGGCGCGGACTATCCGCGGCGCACGCAGCTCGCGCAGTTCGGCGAAATCTCCGAACGCGAGCTGACGGCCGACGCGCTCGCGATCTGCTATGACCGCGCGAAGGGTTACCTCGGCCACAAGATTGCCGGCGAGCCGCTGCTGACCTGCTCGCCGCTCGATAAGCTCCTGCTTGTCTGGCGCGACGGCCGCTGCACGGTGGTCGCGCCCGCCGACAAGCTGTTCGTGGATTCCTCGCTGCTCTATTGCGCCATCCTCGACCGCGAGCGCGTGCTGACCGTGGTGTTTGAACTCGACTTCTTCACCTACATCCGGCGCTGTGTCGTCGGCGGATTGATCACCAACCGCGAGTACCGGCTGGCCGCGAAAGGCTCGCAGGTCCGCTTCTTTGCCGATGAAAAGCTCGACACGCTGTTCATCCGCTACAGCGATCCCGGCAAGCCGCCGATTCACCAGCAGATCTTCGCGCTGGACGCCGTGCCCGTCCGCGACCGCGACGCGCGCGCGCCGGTGCTTTCCTCGCGCCGCATCGCCGCCATCGCCGGCGCCAAGCCCGCCGACTGGAACGATGAACTCAACGGCCCGCCCGCCCGCCTGATGCCCTTCGCCTGAACAGATCAGTTTTGTAGTGGCGGACTTCGCCGCGGCAAACTGGACACTGCTACCGTTTCCAAGGATTGGAAAGTGATACGCCCGCTTTGTCCAAGCCTTGGAAAATTTCGGGAGGGTTTTCCAAGGCTTGGAAAGGTAGTCGCCGTTATTTAGACGCCGGCGCAGGCGCCGGCGCGGGTGCGACGGTCTCATGCGCCGGCGGCGTGTAGGCTGGTGCGTTGGTGCCGAGTACGCTGGTGCTCTTGATCTGGCCGGGTAGCATGCGGTCGAGTTTGCCCATGTACCAGGAGACGAGCAGGATCAGGACTGCGGCGATCAGGGCGTACATGCCCCACGGGCGCTCGCGCTCGGCGAAGGGATCCACGAGGTCGCGCAGCGAACCCGGCGGCAGGACGACATCCTTGGTCAACGACGCGCCGAACGGGACGTTGAGCTTGGCCTTGGCATTGACCGCCCAGCCGTTGGCGTCGAGGATCGGGCCGAGGTTGCGCTTGCGCAGCTTGAGCCACGCGATGATCATCGAGGGGATCGAGATAGCGAGCAGGATCGCGCCGATGGCCAGGGGCATTTGAATGAGGGACAACTTGGTGAAGGCCGCGAAGATGCCGCCCAAGGCGGCCAGCAAGGTGCTCAAGACCAAGCCGAGGGCGGCGAGCAGGCCGGGGTCCACTTTCTTCTGCTGCGCGGGCGGCACCACGACCGGCGGCGGGGGCAGGCCGGTGGCCACCGTGGTTTGCAATTTGGTGTTGGCGTTCTCGGCGGCGGTGGAGGCGCGCTTGGCCACCTGCTCCTCGATCAGGCGCACGCATTTCTTGTATGGCGACCAGAAGGCCTGCCGGATGCTGATGGGATTATCCACGAGCTTGCTGATCGTAGCGTCCCAGTCGCGGCCCTTGCGGTCATAGAAGATGCCGTTGCGGCCGGCCATGAGGTTATCAGCATCGCCAGCGGTGAACGCGGCGACGATCTGCATCTTCTCGTTGGTGCCCTTGCGCGTGCAGTCGCAATAGGCGAGGTAGGTACCGGCGAGCGCGGCCATCGCGGCATGCTTGCCCGCATCCTCCACCGTCATGCACAGCTCGCAACTGCGCTGGTCGAGGTAGAGCGTGCCGGCCTGGAAGATGGCCTTGGCCTTGCGCCCATAAAAATCGCGGAACGAAACGAAGTTGTTGCAGAGCGTGAACAGGCCGTGATGGAAACGCACCAGCCGCTCGACGGCGGTCAGCGCGTTGAACTCCGGCTCCAGCTTCTTGTCCTCCGCGACGAGCGCCGTGAGCGTGCCCTGCGCCGGGCTGGCGAGGATGTCGCGGATGCGCTTGAGGCCCAGCTTGGCGGCGAGCACGCCGCTCTTGCCGCTGGTCCAAGTCTCGTAGGGCGTCAGCTTGGCGACCAAGGTCGCCCACTCGCTCTCCGCGAGCGTGTCGCGGTCGCCGAGCAGTGGTTTGACCGCCGCGGCCTGCAGGGTGGCGAGCGCGGCCGCCCACGCCGGGTTGACGCCCTCGCGCAGCGGCAGCGGCCGGTTGGCCGCGACCTGCGCCAGCGGGAAGCCGGCGACCTCGGCGGCGGCCACGTTGAGATCCTTCGCCGCGATGGCGAGGTATTCCTTCTCCTCGCGGTTCAGCGCCGCGATGGCGCGAGGGTCGAACGCGGCCAGCCGGCAGCGGAAGAAGTAGTCGTCCACCTTGGCTTTGACCGCCTTGATGGCGGCGGCGGCGGCCGGCGTCTGCTCGCCCAGCGGCAGGATGTCCTTGTTGGTTTCGGCCTGCTGCCACCAGTCGGAACACGCCTTGGCCTCGGCGAAGAACTCGTCCACCTTGGCCTGGCTGATGCCGGGCTTGCCACTGCGGTCGGCCTCGGACCCGACACAGGCGATGATGTCCGCGATGACGGCCTTCGTCACGTCATCGCCCGTCGCCTCGGTGGTGATGATGCCGTCGCCGTTGAATGGTTTTTGGGCGAAGATCTTTTCCGTATCCACGGTTTCTGTAATCGAAATCTCCTTCGCGTCCGGCTTGCCAAGATGGCGCAGGATTTGGCGGGCACAGGCGAGGAGCTGTTTGCCTTCGGGCGTGGCGTCGTTGATCGCTTCCAGCGGCAGGGCGGGCGCGGCCTTCATCAGGTCGTCGGGATTCTTGAGGAGGCCGCAGGTCCACTTGCAGGCGGTAATCAGTTCCGGCGCGCGGATGCGGCCGTCCTTGTCGGTATCAATCAGGGCGAGGGTGCGCGCATCGAACTCCAGCCCGCTGGTCGGGCAGGCGAGGGCGACCCACAGCTTCTGGTCCAGCTTGTCGAGATTCGCGAGGTCGCTACCGGATTGCAGGCGGACCTGGTCGAAGCCACCCGCGCGGAAGAATTTCCAAGTATAGGCTGTTTCAGTTTTCATGTATCTCTTTCCCTCATCGCCGGGCGTTTCCGCCCTGGTGTTACCCTCGCCCGCTTGACGCCACCCGGCATCAGACGCCGGCTCACATAATGCGTACTGTGGGCGGAGCGTCCGGCATGGGCAAGACTTTTTTTCGCGGGGCTGACAGGGGCGGGCGGGCGTGCTACACATGCCGCGCGAACCGCCCGGGTGGTGGAATGGCAGACACAAGGGACTTAAAATCCCTTGACCGTAAGGTCGTGCGGGTTCGACCCCCGCCCCGGGCACCACATGAGGGACTCATGAATTTTCTGGAACTGGCCACGAAACGGATCAGCGTGCGCGGTTATCACTCCACCCCGGTGGACGAGGCCGCGCTGGCGCAGGTGCTGGAGGCCGCGCGCGTCGCGCCCTCCGCCGCCAACCGCCAGCCGTGGCACATCCTCGTCATCCGCGACAAGGCGGCGCGACTGGCCTTGGGGCAGGCGTACACCCGCGACTGGTTTCAGCAGGCGCCGCTGATCCTCGCGGTCTGCGTCGAGCCGGCCAAGGCGTGGCAGCGGTTGGACGGAAAAAATTTTGCGGACGTGGATGGCGCCATCCTGATGGACCACCTGACGCTCTGCGCCGCCGACCTCGGCCTCGGCACCTGCTGGGTGGTCGCGTTCGAGGCCGCCAGGGTGAAGGCCGCGTTGCACTTGCCGGAGGGCATCGAGCCGCTCGCGCTCACACCCTTGGGTTATCCCGCCGATGCCGGTCGGCCGAAGACCCGCAAGGCGCTCGCTGAAATCCTCCACCACGATCAGTGGTAGGGGTTGGCGCGCTTAGGGTTTGGGTGTGCCCGCAACAGGCCAGCGGACGCGGTAGTTGAAGCGGTCGTCGGGGGCGGCGTCGCCGTGGAGCGTGAAGTCGCTCGCGTCGCCGGTCTGCTGGAGGTTGTCGGCCCACTTGAACTGGAGTTCAGTCAGCGGTGCGGTCAGGCCGAGCGCGGCGCGCGGCAGCGCCAGTTCGATTTCCTTTTCGCCGCTGGCGCAGGGAATCTCGGCGATGAAGGTCCAGCGGTAGCCACCGCTGTTTTTCTCCAGCGCGGCCCAGCCGGGCTTGGTGCGGTTGCGGCCGATGACGAAGTCGTAGCCGAGCCAGCCGGTATCAGCGCGACCGTCAGTATCCACGAAGAGCAGCATCCAGTGCGGGTCGCTTGCCGGCGTCAGCTTGGCGGCGGTGCGGACATAAAAATAGATGCTCGCGGTGTCGGCGCTGACTTTGGCGGCGAGGATGTCGTTGCGGCCGGTCAGGTTGGTGTAAGTGCCGCTATGGCCGATGCCGGGGGCGAGGCGCGAAAGCACGTCGCCGGGTGCGTCGCGGAATTCCGGCTGCACCTTGGCCCAGTCGTCGAAGCGGCCATCCACCGCGATCGGTTGCGGCTGCACCGGCGTCACGGGCCGTGCACCCTTGTAGCCGCGGACATGGGCGACGAGCTGGTAGTAATAGTTGTCGCCGTGGCCGCCCTTCATCGGCTCGATGTCGCGGCTGAATTCGCGATTGTATTGGTCCACGAACGTGGTTTTGCCGTTGCGGAGAAAACGGCCGGCGATCCATTCGTTCCAGCCGGTGACCATGATGAAGGGCGGGTCGAGCTGGCGCGCGCGCCGCCACTGCTCCTCGCAATTCGCGCCACGGTCGAGCGCGGCGCGCGAGGCGTCCTGCTTCCCGTCGTGGAAGCCACGGCCGCGCGCGTTGCCGTCGCTCATGTTGGTCACCTTGCCATCGCTCGCGCGGAGATTTTGCGCCACGGACACATTGACCTGCTCTGGCTTGTGCGGATCGGTGGTGAAGCCGTAGGGCTGCGGATAGGCCGCCTCCCAGTGCCAGGCGTTTTCCGTGTTCACCATCTGGAACGGCCAGTGGGCGCGGCGGAGCGTGAAAAAGTTTTTCAGTTCGGCGTCGGCCTCCTTGGGGTCGTAGATCAGCAGCGGCTGGCCCTGCCACTGGAACCAGAGCTCGCGATGGAGGCCGGGTCGGTAGAGCGCCTCGTAAATTTTCCGGGCGGTCGCGCCGGCGTGGGTGTTGACCATGAAGCAAAGCTGCGGCGCGCGGACGCCGTCGCGCCGCACCTGCCCGAAGACCTCGCACAGCTTGAGAAATTCGCCATGGTAAATTTGCGCGTTGGTCGCGTCGAAGATCAGCGTATCCACACCGGCGTTGGCGAGCATCTGGGCATGCTTGCGGAGGACCCAAACATCGTCATTGCGGTAGTAGCCGAAGAGCGGCTCGCCCCAGTAGTGCGGCACGCCCGGCGGGCCCCAGCCCGCGCCATCGGGCCGCTGCAACGCGTCGGGACGCGCGGCGAGAATCTGGCTGACATCGAACGGCCCATGTTGGGCGAACGATTGATGCCAGAGGAAGTAGAAGATGCCGACCGTGCGGTTGGTGCGCGGCGCGCCGGCCTGCTCCGCGGCCGGCAGCGCGCGGCCGAGCGCGTCGGTGGCGGCCCACGTATCGCTCATCAGGTCGCCTTGCGCCTGCGCCACACCGGCGGCCAGCAACGCACCAGCCCATCTGAAGAGGGAAATTTTCACGCGCCCATCATCAAGAGCGCAGTCACCGAGTCAAGCCGGGAAACACAGGTGTCGCGCTTGACACCTCCATGCGGCTGCCGGAGAGTCGCGCCATGCACATTGAGACCATCGTCACCGGCCCCTACGAGGTGAACTGCTACATCCTCCACCAGCAGGGCGGCACGCAGGCCCTCGTGATGGATCCCGGCGCGGATACCGACGAGCTCCTGCGTTACCTGCGCGCCAAACAACTGACGCCGGCGGCCTATCTGCTGACGCACGGCCACGCCGACCACATCGGCGGACTGGGAAAAATGCTCGCGGCCGCGGCCGCGCCCGCGCCCGTCTATCTGCACGCCGCGGAGCTGCACTGGGCGTTCACGCCGCGGAACTCGCTCCCGCCCTTTTATTTTCCACCCAGCCAGCCGCCGGCTGACCTGCGCGCCGTCAGCGATGGCGACGTCCTCGCGCTCGCCGGCCTCGTGTTCCGCGTTCTTGCCACGCCTGGTCATACCCCCGGCGGCGTCTGCTATTACGCGGAAAAGGAACAGGCGCTGTTCACCGGCGACACGCTCTTTCAAGGCACCGTGGGTCGCACCGATCTGCCCGGCGGTGATGGCCGCGTGCTCGCGCAATCGCTAAAGAAGCTCGCCGTGTTGCCGCTGGCGACGCAGGTCTATCCCGGTCACGGCTCCGCCACCACCATCGCCGAGGAACGCAGCAGCAACATCTATTTCCGCGCGCCCTCTGTGCTGTGATGAAAGGGGGAGCGTGACTTCTGGGCACGCTTAAGAAACGCGCCCGGAGGTCGCGTCCCCATGGGCCTTTTCCAAGCCTTGGAAAAACCGGGGTCGGGGGCTTCCAATCCCTGGAAAACCGCGCGCGCGGGCGGCGCTGAATTTAAGGCTGGCGGACGGCGGCGGCGTGGGTATTGTACCGCGCATGTCGTCACGCGGCGCACAAGGGCCCAGCGGCTGGCAGCGTGTCCGCGCGCTGTTCGAGCTGACGCCGCCGGAGCGCCTGGTGGTCGCGGGCGTGCTGGTGGCGGCGCTGGTCGTGCTCGGCGTGCGGGCGTGGCTGTTGCAACGCGAGCAGGCGGAGGTCTATCAGCCCGCCGGCGTGATGATGGAAACAAAGAGCAAATGAGCGCGAACTGCATTTTCTGCAAGATTGTGGCCGGCGAGATTCCGGCGGCGAAGGTCTTTGAGGACGCCGATGTGCTGGCGTTCATGGATATCGGGCCGATCATCAAGGGCCATACGCTGGTGATCCCGAAGCAGCATTGCGATCCCATCACCGCGACGCCGGAGCCGGTGCTGGCGAAGCTGATGGTGGTGGTGAAGCGGATCGCCGCGGCGCAGATGAGCGGGCTGCGGGCCGAGGGCGTCAATGTGCTCCAAGCCAACGGCGCGGCGGCGGGGCAGGTGGTGCCGCACCTCCACTTCCACGTGATTCCGCGCTACGCGACCGACGGCCACCGCTGGAACTGGGCGGCGAAGAAGTATGACGACCCGGCGGAAATGCACAAGCTGGCGGCGGAAATCAAGGCGGCGCTGGCATGAAGCAGACCGATTTCAACGAGGCGCTCCGCAAAATCCTGGAGCAGGACAACCGCTATGCGCCGGACGCCTACCTGTTCCTGCGCGAGGCACTGGATTTCACCATCAAGCTGCTGCAGAAGCCCAATACCGGGCCGGCGCGGCACGTCACCGGCGGTGAACTGCTCGATGGCATCCGGCAATTTGCGTTGCAGGAGTTCGGTCCGCTCGCGCTGCGCGTGCTGAACCACTGGGGCGTGAAGCGCTGCGAGGATTTCGGGGAGATCGTCTTCAACCTCGTCGAGTCGGGCGCGCTCGGCAAGACGGAGGAGGACCGCCGCGAGGACTTCGCGGGCGGCTACGATTTTGAACGCGCGTTCGCCGTGCCGTTCCTGCCGGAAGCGCCGGCGGCGCCGGCGCGCCGCGCGCCGCGAACCGCGAAAAAGGGATGACGCCATGCGCAGATTGCTGGGGTTGCTGGTGCTGGGGTTGTGGAGCTGCGGCTCCACCTGGGGAGGTGACACCGTGGATGCACTCAAGGTCTTGGAACAGGCGAACGCCGGGCTCCGGCGGGTCGTGCTCGATAACGGGATGGTGCTGCTGATCAAGGAGGATCACAGCGCGCCGGTCGCCGCGGTGCAAATCTGGGTCGGTTCCGGCGCGGTCCACGAGGACGAGTTCCTCGGCAGCGGCCTCTCGCACTTCGTCGAGCACATGCTCTTCAAGGGCACGCCGACGCGCACGCCGGGCGACATCATGAAGCAGGCCTCCGACGCCGGCGGCAAGATCAACGCCTACACCGCGCAGGACCGCACGGTCTATCACCTGACGCTGCCCGCCAAGCGCTGGACGACCGCGCTCGACCTGCTCGCGGACATGGTCAGGCACGCGACCTTCCCGGCCGACGAGTGGCAGCGCGAGCAGCAGGTGATCCTGCGCGAGATCGCGATGGGGCGCGACAGCCCGGAGCACCTGCTCTGGTACGCGCTCTATGAGACCGCCTTCCGCGAGCACCCCTACCGCGTGCCGGTGATCGGCTTCGAGCCGGTCTTCAAGGCGCGGACGCACGCCGACCTCGTGAGCTATTTCCGCGGCCACTATGTGCCCAACAACATGATCGCCGTCATCGTCGGCGATGTGCAGGCCGACGAGGTCGAGGCGCAGGTGCGCAAGGCCTTCGCCGGCTTCGACCGCCGCGCGACGAAGCCGGTGTTCCTGCCGCCGGAGCCGCCGCAACTCGCGGCGCGCACACTGACGAAGACCGGCGACTTCAACGTCGGCCGGCTCGGCCTGGCGTGGCACACGGTCGCCTTGAGCCATCCCGATGCGCCGGTGCTGCATCTGCTCTCGGTGATCGTCGGGCAGGGCCGCAGCTCGCGGCTCGTCGCCGAGCTGAAGGAGCAGCGCAAGCTCGTATTCGATATCTCGGCGTTTTCCGAGTGCCCGCAGGACCCGGGCCTATTCGGCGTGTTTGCCAAGTTCGAGCCGGCGAAGGAAAAGGAAGTGGTCGCCGCGCTGCGCGCCGAGGTCGCCAAGTGGCGCGCGGGCAAGTTCACCACCGCGGAGATCGAGAAGGCGCGGCGCGTGGTTATCGTCGGCGAGCTCAACAGCCTGCAGACGATGGATGGCCAGGCCGCCAGCCTCGGGCAGGGCGAGTTCTACGCCGGCACGCCGCACTTCAACGAGCAGTATCTGCGGCGGCTGACCAGCGTGACCGCCGCCGAGCTGCGCGCCGCCGCGGAGAAATATCTGACCGACGACAACAGCTCGCTGATCCTGCTGCTGCCGAAGGGCGCGGCCGCCGCGGGCCCGACCGCCGCCGCCGGCGCGCTCGTCAAGGAACCGGCGAAGCTCGGCGCGGTCCACGGTGTGCCGGTACTGGTGCGCGAGGACCATCGCATCCCGATGATCTACATCTGCGCCGTCGCCAAGGGCGGGCTGCTGACGGAGACCGAGGGCGATAACGGCATCACGCAGATGGCGGTGGAGTTGCTGACGCGCGGCACCGCCGGACGCAGCGCCGAGGCCATCGCGCGTACGACCGAGCAGCTCGGCGCGTCGCTCGGCAGCTTCGCCGGCCGCAACAGCTTCGGCCTGCAAGCCTCCGGGCTGGTGAAGGATACCGACAAGCTGGTGGAGCTGTTCAGCGACTGCCTGCTGAACTCGACCTGCCCGCCGGCGGAGATCGAGAAGCAGCGCGAGGTCCAGCTTTCCGCGATCGTCCAGCAGCGCGAGAAGCCGATCTTCATCGCCGAGGAGGCGCTGCGGCTGACGCTGTTCCCGCAACATCCCTACCGCCTGAACATCCAGGGCACCGAGGCGAGCGTGAAGCAGTTGCGGCAGGAGGCGCTGCTCGCGCACCTCAAACGGCATCTGGTCCAGGGCAACCTCGCGCTTGCGATCTTCGGCGATGTGACGCCGGAAACCGCCCGCGAGTTGGCCGGGCGCATCCTCAAGGGCCTGCCCAAAGGCAGCGCGCCGGCCGGCGCGGTCGCGGCGGCGCAGCCCAAGCTGCCGGCGCGGCGCAGCGCGCGCGAACCGCGCGAGCAGGCGATCGTCATCATGGGCTACCCCGGCGTCACGGTGAACGATCCGCGCGAGGACGCGCTCGCGCTGCTGGAGGAAATCATGAGCGGCCTTTCCTCTGACCTCGGCGCGGAAATCCGCGAGAAGCGCGGGCTGGTCTATTACGTCGGCGCCTCGAACCGGCCGGGGCTGGCGCCGGGCCACTTCTTCCTCTATGCCGGCACGCGCGAGGACCAGGCGCCGGAGGTCGAGCGGTTGATGGCGGAGCAGTTGCAGCGCCTCGCCAAGGATGGCCCGCGCGCCGACGAGCTTGCCCGCGCCCGCGAGCAGCTTGTCTCCGAGAGCCAGATGAGCCGCCAGCATAACGAGGGGCTCGCCCAGACCTGCGCGCTCAACGAGCTATACGGGCTGGGCTTTGACCATAGCCTGCAGATCGAGTCGCGGCTCGGCGCGTGGTCGGCCGACAAGCTGCGGCAGGTGGCGGCGGAATTTTTCGCGGACAACCGCCGCGTCGTCTCGCTGGTTTTCCCCGCGAAGAAGGAATCCAAAAAGGAGTCAGGCCATGGCGGAAGAAAATGATCGGGAATACACGGTCGAGGAAATCTACTCGGCGATGTTCGCGCAGCTCGTGATGATGTTCGCGAGCGCGGCGATGCAGCAGATGGGCAAGCTCGTCAGCCGCGAAACCGGCAAGGTGCAGGTGGACCTCGACGCCGCGCAGTCGAGCATAGACATCCTCGACATGCTCGAAGCCAAGACGCGCGGCAACCTCTCGGCCGACGAGGAGCAGATGCTCAAGCAGATGCTCTCCAGCCTCAAGCTGACGTTCGTCGAGATGCAGGCCGGCCACGGTGGCGCGCCTGCGCCCGCGCCGGAACCGCCCCCGGCGCCCGCCGCGGAACCGGCCGCGCCCGCCGGCGACATCCAGCCCTCCAGCGATACCGCGAAGGGTGACGACAAACAGCCGCGCTTCCACAAGAAATATTGAGCCGCGCCGTGCGTCCGCCGTTCACGCCCAAGGATTGGTTGACGGCCTGCGTCGTGCTGTTGCTGGCGGTCGCCTTGGTCGTGCTGTGGAACAGCACGCAGACCCTGCTGACCGTCGTGCGTGCCGAGCGACAGCCGCACCCCGCACCGTCCACGCACACCGCCAAGACCAGCGCCAAGTCCACCGCCCGTTCTGAACTGTCGGCGCAGCAGAAGCCGGCTCCGCCCGCCGCGCCGGCTTCAACCGCCAAAAGCAAAACGCCCACGCCGGCCAGCCAGCCACCGGCCGAGCCGGTGGTCATTAGCGATAACCGCTCGTGGACCTTCGCCGCCGGTTATCTGGAGAGCGCGGAGGCGGGCCTGCTGCACTTCGGCGGCGGCATCGGGTTGGCCTACGTGGATGGCACCTGGCTCACCAGCGAGCGCGCCGCGGTCGCCTTCAACAACGGCGATGCGGAAGCGACGACGATCACCATTCCCGACCAGGCGACGCTCCGCGTCGGCAACGACACCGTGAACATTGAGGGCGGCTGCACGCTTCAATCCACCAACGGCCAGCTCGCCAGCATCAGCGCCGACCGCATCACCATCAACCGCCCCGTGACCAACACCGCCCCCGCCGCCGCGCCGTGACCGCGCCGCGGTTTCCAGGCCTTGGAAAAGCTCGCGGGAAATCTCCCAACCCTCGGGAAAGGCGGTGAAAAAAATCCAGGGCCCGGAAAATCAGCGCTCGTAAAGTTCGAGCGGCAGGTCGTCGGGATCCTTGAAGAAGGTGAAGCGCCTGCCCGTCAGGTCGTCAACGCGAATCGGTTCGACGGCGACGCCTTCCTTGAGCAGGTGCGTAACGGCGGTATCGAGACTATCCACGGCGAAGGCGAGGTGCCGCAAGCCACAGGCTTCTGGCCGGGTCGGGCGCTTCGGCGGATTTGGGAAACTGAATAACTCGATCTGAAGATCGCCCGCGCCGGCGAGGTCGAGTTTCCATGACTGCCGCTCGGCGCGGTGCGTCTCCTGCAGGATGCGAAAGCCGAGGATACGCACGTAAAAATCCTTGGCGCGCGTATAGTCGCTGGCGAGGATGGCGATGTGATGGAGTCGTTGGAAGTGCGAGGGGGTGGCGGTTGGGTTCATATGGGGCCTTTGTTTGCGACGCATTCTGGCGGGCAACAATTCGGTTGTCCAAAAGAAAAACTCTGCTATCGTGTGCCGCGCCTTTTTTCGACCCCATCGTCTAGAGGCCTAGGACATCAGGTTTTCATCCTGATAACACGGGTTCGAATCCCGTTGGGGTCGCCATCTCCCCTTCACGATTTCTTGGAAATAAATGCGTTTTACCACTGTAAACATTGGCTAAAATTCACGCCATGATTTTTAGGCGAAAAAAATGAAACACCCAGCGACATCCAGAAACATACCGGTCAAAAACCAACCAAACCACCAACCGCTTTTTACGCAAAATCACGTGCTAATTAGCGGCTGGTGAATCACTGCTTCAGCAGTAGCGGCGACAAAGCAAGCAGGTCCGGGGAGACCTTCCACGGCGGGATGCGGGCGAGAAGATTTACACCTGCGGACTGACAGGCGGAAAAAACAAGTTCACTGCAGAACCAGCGCGTAGGCTGCTGCATGGGTTTGCGGAGCATGAAACCGAGGATGGCGAGGTAGTCGTAGGGCTTGCCGATCTGGTCCACGAGAAACATCTCGATGCGCGTTCGCTGCTCCTCTGTCAGACCGGCGATCTCATAGACCTCGACCGCGGTCTGTTCCTTGTGCTGCGTCAGCAAGCCACTCACCCACTGCACACCGCCCGGCCAGGCCTCGATGACAGTGCCATCGCGACAAAGCCAGGCGGCATGACTATACGGACTCCACGTCCGCCAGCGGATGATGCGCGAGATCCACGAGCGGCCTTGATAGAGCGCAATCACGGCGTCGAGCCGGCCGGGACCTGTACGACCTCGGGCTTCACGATGGTCGGCGCGGGCTGGGTCACGACGGTCGGCGTCGTGGCAACCTTGCCGAGCGTGTAGATGCCCGCCGCGCCGAGCACGGTGTTCTTGGCCGCGTCGGCGATGCGCCCGACGGCATCAGGATCGCGCGGCATGACCTCCAGCGGGTTGAGCGGCGCGGACATCACGATTGAGCTGGCGCCGTTCACGGTGAAGGTCATGTTGCTGCCGTGGATCGCCATGGGCTGAAAATCCCGCGGCTGCTTCAGGAACGCTTCGTAGGCCAACCGCGCTTCCTGCGCCAGCTTCACGCTGTTCTGGGTGGCGCAACCGGTGAACGACAGTGCGGCCAGGCCGCACAGGACGAGACTGCCAACAACACTGCGGATATGCTTCTGCATGGGTGCTCCTTTCATTTAGCACGAAATTCCTGATGGATGGCGGCCGGGTCCGCCGGCTTCCAAGCGGTATTCATCTGCGCTGTCCGATAGGTCCAGACGTTCATCTCGGCCGCATTCCAATCGGTGTCCATGTGGTTCTGCAGCCGTTCCATCTTCTGGCCCAGCCAGACGGCAAACCCGAGCAACGTCAGCAGCGTCGAGAGGCTGATCAGCAGATTCAGGTTGCCGTTGAGCTTGATTTTACGGTCTTCGGTCATCGCCCAACCCTCCATTAGCGAACAACCGCATTGGTCGTCGCCGGCGTGGTCAGCAAAGCCGCCTGCACCTTGGCCAGGGCGATCCGCGTGGCAGCCTCGCGCAGTTTGGTTTGCGCCTCGCGGGCGTTGGTGGCGTTCACGGGCACAGCGACCAACTCCGCCGCCTTGACCTTGACGGTGACGGCGACATAGCCCGTAACCGAGACATCGCCCATGGTGGCCAGCAGCGGCGGGCTGAAGAGCGGCGTGCCGCGTACCAGCCAGTCGCCGCTATCCAGCGAAGGCTGAACCGTGACCGCGGCAAAGCCGGTCACGGTTCGCGGCGGCAAAGAGAGCGGTGCGTCGAAGTAGACCTCGGCGGCGAGAACCGTGAGGCTGGTGAAACACAGGGCGAACAGGATTTTCTTCATGATCTGTTTTCCTTTCAGGGACCGGACGAAACCTTGAGTGTGCCGCTATCGTTCCACAGCGCACCGGCGATCTGCGGATCGCTGCCCGGCAGCAACGGCAGCATGACCTGGTTCTCTGCAATCGACAGGGCCACGCCGGGCTCGCTGTTGCCGCTCGCGCCGCCAAACTGGACGGCACTGCCGAAAAACACGAAGGGGCGAAAACCGCTGCTATCCTTGTAATGTTGCAACTTGTAGGTTTCGGTCGTGACCTGGAAAACAATCTGCAAGCTGCAGGGCGACGTGTCCTCCTCGCTCACGTGCGTTTCCCATTTGGCCATGTAGTCATGGTCGTAGGCGCGCCGCCCGGTGCCATAGACAATCGGAAACCCCTCGGCATTGGCCGAGCCGCAGATGCCGAAATGAACCCATTGCTTGTCGTCATAGGGGCTGACGGCGTGGACGGTCAGCACCGTGCAGGCGCCCAAGGCACCGTTGGCGTTGAATTGCATGTTACCGCCGGTACCGGCGACCAGGTTCGTGCCGTTGATTTCCGCAGTGACGAGGTCGCCATTGGTGGTGACGTTCAACACCAGATTCGAGGCTGTGAGGAAGCCGTAGCGGTAACCGGCCGGCGGCGGGTTGGCGACCTGCGAGTAGACCGGGGCGAAGCAGGATAGGAACGTCAGCAGAAAAAACACGGCGAGGATAAAGATGATGACATCCACAAGGCGACGAAGAGAATGAGTGCGCCAGAACATATCACCACTCCAGGATGGTCAGACGGTTGGCCGCGCCGTTGGCGGCGATGGCATAGACGGCGGTTTCCGGCACACCGGCCACGAGCGTCACCGCGCCGCCGTGGGGCATCAACAGGATGCCCTTGCCGACCTCGGCCGGGGAGCCGAAGGCGAGATAGATTTTCGAGTCGCTATCGTTGACGATGGCGAACCCGGTCCGGCGCACTGCGCCATTCCACGGCCGCGCCGGCATGATCTGCACCGACTCCGTGCCCACGGTGGCGTTGGCCGGCGGCGGGCTGGCGGCGAAGGCGGATTCGTTGACAACCAACGAGAGCAACAGCGCAAATATCAGACGATTCATAGCAGACTCCTTTCTTGATTGGCTTCCTTCCACGGCGGCGGCGTGTAAGCGGGCGTCGGCTCGTGCGCCGCACCAGCGGGCCGGGCGGCGAAGTGCTGGTAGGCAATCTGCCGCAGGAACAAATCCGCGCGGGTCATCGCCTGCTGGCGTTCCTCGCTGACGGCGTGGCCCATCTCGGTCTCGATCTGGAAGACGACCAGGGCTTGCAGCGCGCGGGTGCAGCTCTGCGGTATCTTCTCCTCGTCGGGATCGAGCACGTTCGCCGGATTGACCGCGAGCGCGTCGCGAAACTCGGCGCGCGTCGCGGCGACGATCTCCGCCAGCCGCCCGGCCTTGTCGGGATGGTCCACGAGCCACTGCTCATAGGCGGGCCGCAGGTCGGTCGGGAAGTTCGCCAAGACCAGCGTTTCGTTGGCGGTGATCCAGTCCATGCTGCCTCACGTGCCGATGTTCAGGCGGATGCAGGCGGGCGCATTGCAGACCTTCACATCCTCGGACCAATCGAACTTGGCGACCTCGACGCGGCCGTCGTCGCGCATGTAACTGCCCGGCACCATGTATTGGCCGCGGAGCCGGAACGTCTTCATGAAGCTCGGGTCGCGGCGGGTTGGCGCGTCCTTGCGGGCGAAGATCAGGATGGTGTTGTCCAACAGGAACTGGATGTCCTCGTTCTTCCCCTCCGGCGCGGTGTCGTAGACCATGTAGGACGTGCGCACGTCGGGGTTGCCGATGAACAACTGGCCGGCCAGGTCCTCGGTGGCGACGGCGAGACCGATGCCGGTCTTGCCGCCGGAGCCGATGATGAACCGGCTGCGGACCTTTTCCTGGTTCTTGAAGATGTTCCAGGCGGACGCGCCGTAGAGCACGCCGACGCGCATCAACGAGCCGTACTTGCACGCCTTGATGACCTGCAGGATGGCCGCATCAATATCGGCGATCGGGTCGGCGCTGGAGTTCCAGGTCTTGTTCGTGCCGTTGCCGACCACTTCGAGCGCCTTGGTCACGACGTTGCGCTCGTGGTCGAGGCAGGCGATCTCGGCGATGGTGTCCGCGCCCTCGCGCAGGACGTTTTCGAGTTGCGCCGCCTCGATTTGTTCGAGGTTGTCCACGGGATAGTCCAGCGCGTGGGGCTCGCAGTTGTAGGTGGCGTCGGTCGCTTCGAAGCGAATCTCCGACGCGCGGCCACCGAGGGCGCGGAGCGTGTCGGGAATACGGAAGCGGTTCTTCTGGCTGTAGACCTTGTAGCGGCCGACGCTGGTGGCGACCTCGACCGTCGGGGCGAGGAAGTTGGCGACGGGCATGATCGTATTGGCGGCGACGCCCTGGGCGTATTGCTGCAATTGGGCATCGGCGGAGATGGAGGCGAGACGGCTCATGGTGATGTCCTTGGTTGGGGGGTTAGGTGACAGTGATAAGGCCTAGCGGATTCGGCCGGCATTTGACGAGCTGGCCATCCACGCCGGTTTCCTCGGCGGTCAGCAAGGCGCGGTAGGTACCGGCTGCCGCTGGCAGCGCGCGGACTTTGCCGGCATCGCCCTCGGCGATGGCGGCGAGCACGAGCGTATCGCCGGGGTTGCACGTGCCTTTGAGCCGGATGCGCATGTTGCGATTCTGGTCGAGCGGCCGGACGGCGACGTTCTTGCCAGCGGCAGCGCCGTCCACCAGCAGGTAGAGGGCGGCATCGGTAATGGCGGCCGGCAGCTTGACCTGCGGTGCGCCATTGGTGTGGGTCAGCATGACGAGCAGGTCTTCCTTGTCGGTCAGGTTTTCGCTGGCGGGTAACGTCAGGTCGCCGACGCGGGTATTGGATTGGCTCATGGTTTTCTCCAGTTAGGGGTGATGGGTTATGAGTGATGAGGTCAGGCCGGTTGTGCGGCTTCCTGTTCCGCGCGCCGGAAAGCGGCGGAGAACGAGATGCGCTCGGCGCGGGCGATCTCCGTGGCGCGGTTCCGAATCTTCACCGCCGCGGCGACACTGGCAGGCGTGGGCGCGCCGGTCAGGTCGGTGAGGCTGCGCACGGTGTTCTGCAGCCGGTTCTTGAGCGGCACGGCCGGCGGCGGCAGCGCCGGAGGCGTGACGGGTGGCGCGGGCTGCTTGACCAACGCGCGCAGACCTTCGAGCGTCTTGAGGGTCGCGTCGCGGTTGACGATGAGCTGTTCCTTCCAGAACTCGCGTGCGTCGTTGGTAATGAGGTCGGTGAACGCCTCCAGGTCACGGTTGGCGACCTTGCCCTCCAGGGAGACCGCATCGGAGAGCAGCGCGTCGTACTTCTGCTGCAACTCGCCAATGACCGCGATGAGCGCGGTGATGAGGTCGAGATCGCTGGCGGTCTCCGGCAGATTCAAGCGGGACTTGAGTTCCTGCACGTTGAGCGCCGGTGCGCCGCCTGCGGGCGCCGGCGCCGGGGTCGGCTTCGGGTTGTCGGGCATGTTGTTTTCCTTTCGTCAAAACAGGGGCAATAAAAAAGGCGACGCGGAGTGTCTTGGCTCCAAGTCGCCTTTTTCGAGTCGTTGGCTCAACGCCGGGGATCAGCCGGCGCTATTGCCCAAAACAGTTTTTCCAAAGAGCACGGTGTCGGACGGGGGAAATTCTAGCATGAAATTTTCAATGTCAAATTTCGGGCCACGTCAGCGGCTTGGCCGGGCGTGCGCGCTGGTGTTGGTGGCGTGGCCCGACATGCTGCGTGGTGGTTGGTAGGTCTTGGGCTGGTTTTGTTTGTTGCCGCGGAACGCGTGCTCGGCAGTACCGAGGGCTGACATGGCAGCATTCCAGGCCTGCGCGGTGAGTTTGCCTGACTTCCCCATCGCGTTGAACGCGCCACTTTGCCCGGAAGTCAGCAAGCCGACACCCAGCACATTGCCGACATCGTTCAACGTCTGGCCGGCGGTGTAGAACTGGTTGGAAGCAGACGATTTTGCCACAGAGGGCACCGAGTACGCAGAGTCGGAAAAAGAAGCGGAAAGATATTTGAGCATCCCGGCCGTGGCCGGAGTGAAAGTATAGAGCGAACGGCCGGCGAGATTGTAGGGTTTGTATTTGGCAAGGTCCTGAAGCTGCGCGTCGCGTTCAGCGGCGGTCAACTTGCCGTCGGCGTGAGCCTTTTGGATTGTTTCATATTTGGCTTCATAGGCGGCGCGCTTGGCGAGGTCGAGCGTATAGCGGCCGTTGAAGTAGTTGCGCGTTTGTTTCTCGATCGGATTGCCGAGCGTGCCCACCGCGAAGTTCGCCGCGAGCGTCGTGGGCGTGTCCACATAGTCGGGATCGGCGGGAAGTGTCCAAGACTTGCCTTCCGACCAGGCCTTTTCAATCTGCTGTTTGTAGTCGGCGACTTTGTTCTGTTCGTAGGCATGAATGGCCGCACCGCCGCCGACCACAAAGGCGATTTTGGCGGCATCCGTCGCGGCGGCGCGGCCAACCTGCGCCGCCTGGCTGTCCATCAACTGTGCCTCTTCCAACAGAGCGGCGACACTTTTCGCGCTCGATGCGACGCCAGCCTCGGCCTCGGTTTGGATCGCACCGGGGATCCGGCCGCGAATCTCCGTCGCCTTGGCCGTCAGGCGCGCGGCGATGTCCGCGAGGTCGGAGCTGGTCGCGGCGGAACCGGCTTCGCCCTGCAAAGTGGCGAAGAAGCGCGCTGCGTTTTCGTCATAGAGCGCCTTGGCGGCGGGGTCATCAAGCAAGGACATGACGTGCGAGTCGTTCAGCGCATCCAGCGCGAACGAGCGGACGGACGCGCCCTTGGCGGTGGCGGTCTCTGAAATGCTCTGCGCTTGCCCGGAAAATTCCGCCGCCTTGGACTCCACCTTGGCAGCGAGCGTTTCCAGCCGCGCGGCGGCGGCGGAAGGTTCCGTACCGGCGCGCAGAGCATCGGCCTTGGCAGTCGCGGCCTCGGCGATAATTTGGGCTTGAGTACGCGCAGCAGCGGCTTGCCTGGAAAGTGTGCCGGCCTGTTGCGCGCCCTCGATGATGCCGCCGGCCTTGGTCAACTGCGGCAGTTCCGCGCCGGTGAAATCCGCGACGGCATCGTAGGCGGATTTCACCTTGCCGAGCTTGTCGAGGACCGGCGCGGGTGTTTTCTCGGCCACCGCACCGCCGAGTACTTCGAGTTGCGCGCCGATCCAGCGGGCGGCATCGGCGCCCTTGCCGGTGACGCCCGGCAACGTCTTCAGCACGGCATCCTTGGCGCCGAGCAAGCCGGTGATGGCGGCGACGGTCTTGGCGAGGTCCTCCCCCATCGCCAGATAATGTTCGGTCCCCGGGTCCATCGTGGGGTTGTCTTTGCGGGTCTGGTTGAGTTCGTGGGCCAGCAGACCGGCCAGCGTGGACTGCAAGGCACGGAGGCCGACACGGCCCCACGAGATGGCTTCGTTGCCGGCCATGCCCGCAGTTCCGACCATGCCGGCGGCGGGCAAGGCTGCGGTGATCGCCTTCCAATCCCAGTTCGCCGGGTTGACATCATGGGCCAGCCCTTTCCAATCCACCCCGGCGTACTCCGAGGGATAGACCGGGCGCGGTTTGTTCTGGAGGTCTTCCAGGGCACGCTGCAAGAAATTCAGATTGTCGCGCCGGTCCTGCTCGGCACGCACAGCACGGCCTTGGGCGGCCTCGAAGGATTCGGCTGCCCCATCCGGGCGCACCACATAACCGGTGCGCGCCTCAAAATCGATGTCCTTGAGCTTTTTGAGTGTGACGCGTTCGGTATCGTCAATTGGTTGTGCTGCACCGGAGAAAAGCTGGCGTTCACGGCTGGTCAGCCGGTCGTTAAAGTAACGGCCCGCCAAACCCGTCTTGCCCGCGGACTTGTTGTAGCCCGGCGGCCGGGGTTGGCCGAGTTGCCCGCTCTCGTGCAGGCGGGCGAACATCGCTTTGCGTTGTTCGTCAGTCATGGGCGAGCCGGATCGTGGACTCCAGGAGTTCATCAGTTCCCCTGAAGTTTAACGATGGAATCTATCCGCGCTTTCTCGGCCGCGATGCGCGCGCTCAAGCCGGCGGTCTTATCGGACTTGGCCTGCACTGCCTTCTGATAGGTAGCGGCGGCATGGTCGTTGGACGTGGCCACCTTGTTCAGTTCCCGCGCGAGCGCGGCCTTGCGCTGGGCGCTGGTCTTATACTGCTTGCGAAGCTTGCTCTTGATGTCGCGCAGGTCCTGCGCGTGCTGCTCGTTCACCTGGCGTTGCTCTGCGACCTGTTGATCGGCCTCAACCGGGGCCACTCCCTTTTGAATCAAGTCCCAACGCATCTTGTGCAGGTCCACCTGCTCAAAGGTGCGCGGCGTGGGTTTGGCGGGAAGTTGCTGGTTGCCGACTTCGGTGGCCTGTGCTTCCAAGGCGGTCAACGCAGTGCGGGCACGATCAAGGTCGTACTGATAGGGCTTGGAAGAAAGACCTGAAACTTGAGACGTGAAACCTGAAGCCGGAGGGGGAGGATCGGGGGGAGACATAGGTACGCGGGTCTGTTCTTCGGACTTGCGTTGTTTATCGGCGGCGACCTGCTTGGCGATGCGGTCGTTGACGCGCTTGTCCCAAGCGGCCATGCCTTCCTCTTCCTGCCGCTTTTCTTTCTCGGCAACCAACTGGTCAATGGTGGCGGCGTCCAGCGAACCGTGGGCTGCGAGGTCGCGGCGGTAGTCCGCCAGATCGGTCAGGTCCTGTGCATAGTGGGCCTGCTGCTGCGCGGCGTCCTTGGCGTCGCGCAATTTCTTGATCGTCAGTTCGTCGAGATGGCCGCCGGCGCGCAAGTCGCGCTCGTAATCGTCTAGCTTGGTTTGTTCCTGCTGGTAGCGCGAGCGCGCTGACGCGACATCGTCGCTGACGCCGCCCGAATTGAGGCGCGCGAACATGGCGCGCTTCTGTTCCGGTGACATTTGCCCGAAGGGCGTGCGGTTGCGGATGGGCGGAGAACGGCGCGACAGCGGGAAGGCGAAACCGCGGAAGCGCGCAGCAATACGCCGCCGGGAATTTGAGAGCGGAACCATACCAGAGATGTTCGGATCGTTGGTCAAGGCGGCATTGCACAGATGGCGCGGACGGATGCGGGCGTTGCCGAGCGGCTCGCATTCGTCCTGCCGCCACACCGGCGAGATGAAGCGGTAGCGGCCGCCTTGGACGGCGGAGAGGCCGGCGTCACTCCAGCGGATTTGCGCCCAGAGGCCGGAGCCGGGGCGGAAATCGAGCGCGGTGATCCAGCCCGCGGCGGCGCTGGATTTATCCTGCTCCAGTGAAAAATGATCGAAGTCCACCAACACCCCGGGAAAATTGGGTGCGGCGGCTTCCTGCTGGAAGCGTTGCATAATGGCGCGGCAGGCGGGCTCGTCCATGATCTGGATGAGGCCGGTCGGGTTGTGCGCAAACTCGCCGAGCGCACAAATCTGATACCAGCCATCGGCTGGCAACGTGAACGGAAAGGGGTTCATTGAGGTGCTCCGGGTTTGGGCAGAGGAACGAGGCGCAGGCCGAGCTTTTCCTCAAGCTGCTTTTGTTCGACGGTATAGCCCGCCCATGAGAGCGCGGAGACAGCCTGTAGCGTTTGTGCAGGATCGTCGCGGCGCGGGATGTCGAAGTTGAAGTAGGCGGCGACGGGCTGGCGCGGAAAGAACTCGGCGAGCCAGGGCTTGTCGAGGTCGCGCTGCAAGACCTCGGAGAGCCGTGCGGCGTCACTACGGGCGAGGTCGAGCAAGGCTTCCGAATGCGCGCCACCGGCCAGCGTGCCGCTGCCGGACTCGGTCAGCATGGTCAACAGGCCGCCGGTCGCGGCGAGGACGATCTGCTCATCGCAATACTGGATGCGGTCGAAGTACGGCAGGCGGCTACGACCGGCGGTGTCCACCAGCTTTACGTCGGTGCCGTTGGGGAGATAGCCGCGGCCGTTGGAGGCGAGTTGCTCGGCGATGTTGCGGTATTCAAGTTCCTTTTCCTCGGTAACGCCCGGCGGGCCGATGAAGAAGATGGATTGATTGGCGCAGGTTTCCAAGGCTTGGTCCCAGTCGGCGAAGGCCAGCGCCTTGCTGAAGAAGTGCCGGCCGATGGCGCGGAAAAGCGGCGGCGATTCCATGATGCAGAGGTGGTCGCGTTGCACGGCCTCGCCGACCTGTTCGCTGCTGCGGGCCTCGGGATTGAAGCGCCAGTCGGGATACTTGGGCGGCCGAATCCAAAACCAAGGCTCGATGAGGTCCAGACGGTTGACGAGGTTGCCGTAGCCGGTGAAGGACTTCTCCACGATGGCGAAGCCGGTAAACAAGGCGCGGGTGAGCTCGCGCGCGGCCTGTTTGAAATTCGTGATGCGGTCGTAGGCATAACGCAGGAAGTCGGCTTGTTCAGTGGCCAGCGTGGGATCGGCGTTCTCGACCTGGCGGATTTCCCAATCCACGGAATCCAGGAAGGCCAGCCGGCGGGCGACGGCAGCCTGGATGGTTACGTCGGCGCGTTCCATGTGATGGTAGAACCACTGGAGATCGCCGGGTTGGCCGCGGTCGGCAGCATCCTCCAGCCCCACCAGCCGCGTCATGGTCAAGCCGCGGATGGGGTTGTAGTGCTCCCGCCAGGATGTTTTCTTCGCCAGCATCCGGCGAGAATGGTAACACGCGTGTGGAGAAGTCAAATCGCGTGGAACATCAACCGGACTGCTCCCCCTACACACACAGAGCTATAACAAACCTACTCGCTTGTTTGATAGACAGGGAGAATTGGAGGCTGCAATACATTGCTTCGTAAATTACGACCTCTCGTCTCTACAGAAATCACATTAACGAGCAAAGTCAAATTCAGCCATGCGCTCAATATTAGAACGACTTCTATTGAGCGATGAGACTTGTGCAGAGAGTGTAGAACGAATGGAGCGAACAACGGCGTCTATGGCCTCTTGTTTTGATCCACCAAAGCCGCTGACGTGCAGTTCCGCACAGAAGGCAGACCACCATCCATCAAGATTCTTAACTTTAATGGTGTATGGTTTATTCATTTTTCCCTCAAGACTTTCTTGCCTTGCTGTTTGCAATTCCCCAAATCAGCGACGTAATACATTTTTCCTTGTACCCGCCGCAGATAAAAACATGTTTTCTCTTAAAACTCCGCCCGACAATAGTCACGGTTGAGTGTAAGTCAAGCGTCGAATATCGCCCATTAATCTCAAAAAAGTACGCAAACGATCCTGTATCTAACCGCACATTCCAGTTCGATGATATGCTGCAATCGTTTTCTGCTACCACATCAGCTATGGCATCCTTATCTTTGTCCGTCGCATTCGGCAAACACATTAGTACATGATCTACATTATCTGGCTGTAAGTCTCCATTATGGATCAAAAAAAACAAGGTTATGTTCGGTTTATTCTGTATGTCTCCCTTTATCACGGGGACACCGTAATTCTTACACGCAGACTTCGTGCCAATCGCCGCGATGGCAGGATCCTTTTTCTCCCCTGTCGCCTTAACAGCTAGGGATGTGCTTGGGCAATCGACCTGTTTGGCGGTGGGGAGATTCCTATGAATCCAATCGGACGCCTGATGAAAAACGACGGATTTTGTATGTAATTCCCTTACATCGCTAACGTTCCCATATCCGCACAAATAGTGTCTGACATTAAACGGCAAAACATCGCATATACACACTTTCCCGTGTTGCTTAACCAGTTCTATTTGTGACTCTTCTATGCTTTTTTTGGTGGTATTATAAAAAGGGATCACACCATATTCAGTATCACCTTTGGCAACACTCTCAACGACATCATGCAGCATAGCCTTGGGGCAATACTCCTCCCCTGCAAACACTGAGCGCAGCAAATCATGGCTAAACGAAAATTCAGGCCCCAAATACGCGATTTTCATCACGAAGCCAGCGTAGTGGAGGGCTTATATTTGGGCAAGAGAAAAATAACGGTTATCCACAGACAGCAAACAACGTTTTCTCATAATGGATGCTTCTATTTGCGGATTAAGGTCACACTACACAGCGGGATTTTATGTGAGTAAAAAACAACATGCGCCCTGTAAAACAATATTCTTTCAGATAATTGGTAGCCATTGCGAGCGCGATAACGCAGTCGTCGTGATAACCGGACGGGGCGGAATAGGTCAGCGCGCCACTCGGCGAGATGGCATATTCAAACCGTTTCATTTCATCGGTTAGTACATCCCACCCCGCAGGCCATGTGATTTTCTGTTGCTCTACTGCGACGATCAACCGCTGAATCAACTCGACCTTGCGGTGAGCGGTGAACTTGAACGGCACGATGTTGGGGTAGACACGGACGAGGTCGTCATAGATGGGATCGCCCGCGCCGGTAGCGTCGAGAATCAGCTTGCCGCGATGCTTGCGAGCGAAAGCAAGAATCCGTTCCTTCTGGATCGGCCAGTCGAGCATGTTGAAGCGTTCCATGTCGAAACAGCGACCGGTGCGGGCATCCATCGCGATCAGAACCGTGAAGTCGGTGTGCTTGGCGATGTCGCAACCGATGACGGTGAAACCAGAGGTCAGAGTACAGAGGTCAGGGGTCAGCAAGCAGCGGGAGAGGTTGTGGAAGACTCCCGCAGAATCCTCCAGAAATTCGGCTTCGTATTCCTGTTTGAAAACATCTTCCGGTGTCGTGCGCTTGGCCTCGTCCCATTCCTCGCGCGGGAAATAGGGATTGTCCAGGCTGGTGAAGCTGTAGCTTCGGTACAAGGTCTCGCGCGGATCGCGTCCGCGCGTGTGGAAATCGAAGAACCAGTTCCGCGCCCGTGGCGTGGAAATCAACACGGCCCAGCCCTGCTTGTCCGCCAGCGCAGGCCGGATGTTCATCTCCCATACGCTGCGCTCGATGCGTGCGGCCTCATCAACGATCACTCCGTCAAAGCCGTCGCCGAGGATGGTGTCAGGATTATCGGCACTCAAAAAGCGAATCTCGGACGGCGGACCACCGCCAGTGAAGGTGGCGCGGACAGGATTCTGGCCGCGCAACTGAACGAAGTCACCACCGATCAGCTTGAGGGCGGTTTCGCCGCGCTCGGCGATGTAGTAGGTGGGGGCGATCCAGGCGTAGAGTCCGCCGCGTTCGCCGGCGATGTCGAGCAGTTCGGCGGCAGCAAAGCGGGTTTTGCCCCAGCGGCGACCGCAACACACGGCGCGGAAACGGATGTTCCGGGCGTGATGGATGGCAAGCTGGCTGGCGTGGGGAACGTAGCTAAAAGATTGACCCATTGGATGGCTCCTTCCTCACCGATCTTGAGCGTGAGGTCACGCGGCAATAGCGGCATGATGATGGTCTTGAAGAACGTAACGGGGTTCTTGCGGAAATAGCTATTGAGCGCATCGCGCAAGAGATCGAGGTTGCCCTGATCGGCGAGAATAGAATCTAACACCATCAAAGCACGCGCCCGACCGCCGACAGTGCCTTTCGGGCGGCCGGGGTTACCGGGTTCAAACGGTCTGCCGATTGGGCGTTCCATACGGGGATTATCGCATGAAAAATATAGAGTCAAATTTTGTGGAAAGCGGTTGACGGAAATACCGGGCGGACTATGCTTCCGCAGGCGTTCGCACGTAACCTATGGGGTTCCTCACCCCGACCTCCTTGGCGTGCGGACGCCATTTTCTTTAAGGGGCTGGCGGGGCGCGTGCGCAAGCAGGCGGCCTGACAGCTACCGGGGAATGAGGTGAAGCGTAGCGAGGGGAAAACGGGTGTGGGGTTGTCCCCTGTAACGCCGCCGGGAAGCAGTCTGCAAGGAAACGAAGTGACGCGGCAGTCTGCGACGGCGGCGTGAAGCGGCGGATGCTCCGCGAACGGGCACGAACTGCCGTAGCGTGGGAGCGTCGCGCGCAGTTCCGGCGCGGAGTCTGTCGCGTTCCGTAGCCCAGCGGCGGGGCGTTTCTGTTTTCGACGGGAAAACAGCCAGCCCCGTCCGCGTAGCGGAGGACCAGGGCGACGGCTTCCGACCGGCGCGCGCTGATACGTCGGCCCGGCGACGTGGTCAGCGGCGCGACGGGCGGAAGACGCGATTGGCGTGGTGCCTACACGCGGATCGCGTCAGGAGCCCGCAGAGCATGACAGTCTCCAAGCCGGCACGAGCGCAGAGCGGACACGCGGAGGCGGGCCGGGACCGGCTCGCGGTGCAGAAGCCGCAGTCCAGCGCAGAGCGCTGTCCGCGACGGTCGGAGCCGCGCAGCCGTGAGGGAATCGCAAAGCGATGGCGCGGCCAGCGGCGGAGGCCGTCACTGGCGCCAGTCCCTGGGGACGCGAGGCGCAAGGGGGTAAGCCTGAAGCGTAGCGGAAGGCGCGCGGATGGACGGCGGGGATCGGCGGAGTTGGCGGAAGATGGCGTTATGCGATGCTGCCGCCCTTCAGGGGCGCGGAGCGCGGCCGTAGGCCCGGCATGCGTCGTCATAACGACCACTTCAGTCAAGGCCGAGTCCGCGAGGTCCGTAGCTCCGTAACGAAACGCAGTGTAGTGCCGAGCCAAGGACATGACAGGTTCCGCTGCGGGTTCTGGCGTGGCCTTGGCCCCCGCCGTCCGTCCGCCACAACACAACGGGGAACGCAGTGGACACGACCTGTGAGAGCGTTTTTCCAACCTTTGGAAGATGGCCGATGGCGATCTTCCATGGATTGGAAAAACAAGACCGGCGCGGGCTCGGGCGTGGCGTGAATGGCGACGGCAGTCCGTTGCGGTCTGCCGTTGCCAGAGGGCGCGCCGGCCAAAAATATTTTCCGCCGCTCACACGCCGCGCGGATTTGCTTGTCCGGTTCTTCTAACGTGTGAACGGCGGCGGTGTTGGTCAGTCCTCCTGTGGTTCGGGGTTGGGTGGCGGCAGCAGCGCGAGGATGCGCGCCGCCAGTTCCGGCGTGAGATCGTCGAGCGTCAGCTTGACCTCCTTGGAATAAGTTTCGAGTTTGGCGGTGACGTAGGGCTTGCCCCAGTGCCGAATTTCCAGCGATGCGCCGCGCTCGCGGCGTTCGTGGTTCGGCGCCTCCAGTTTCAACGGGCACGCGCGCACAAGCGCCTTGTGCGTCCGGTCCAGCCAAGCCTCGCGCAAGGTCGTTGCGCCGTCGTGGGTGATGGCGCGGGCGATAAGTTCATCGGTCGGCGGCAGGATGCGCCGCATGATGTCGGCGGCTATCAAGGTCGGGTGTTTGCTCGCGGCGATGTTCGCGCGTGGCGTGACTTCGTCGCCGCGGCGGTAGTTGTAGAGGCTCACTTTCCCATTGCCGGGCACGTTCACCGTGCCGGCGTGGAAATGCCACTGGCGGGCGTTGTTCTGGTAAGTCGGGAAACTCGCCGACAGGCTCAAGCCGTCGCGGACACGCTCCAGCGCAAAGCGCGCGTCATAGCAGTCCTCGCTGATGATACCGAGCCAGTCGTCACCGGTCGCCTTGGTCAAGGCGGTGGCGATGGTGTCGGCGGCGGCCTTGGCCATCTCGTTGCGTTCGCGTTTCTCTCGCGCGATGCGGTCGGTGTAGGTCTCTTCTGCGGTTGTGGTGTTCATGGGGTTCCTTTCAATATTTGGCGGGGATCAACAAAGCTCCGGCGGAGATGTTCACACTCGGCGGCGTGCTCAAGATTTCCGCGCGGGTGTCGTGGAGGCGCGACACAATCGCGCGGCGTTTGCGCCACAGCGGGTCAAGCCGTGCGCGACACGCATTCAACAGGCCGACGCGGTAGAGTTTGCCGTCGCTGTAGATGTAGGCTTCGCCTTCCTTCAAGGGCTGGCGTTTGGGTAAACGTTTCATGGTTCACCTTGCGAGGGGTTCGAGTTTGTCGAAGTAGCGCAGGGCGCACGGTTGCGCCTTGCGGTAGTCCTCGGCGCTCACGGCGTCGAAGTCGCCGGGCTCGTCATGCAGGACAACAAACGCGGCTTCCTGGGTGGCGCTCGCGATGAGCGCGGCTTGGGTGTAGGCGGCTTCAATGGTCATGGAGGGCCTCACGCGGTCACGGGTTCTTCGCCGTAGGTCTGGCGCGGGTCGTGGGTGTTGGCACGCGGGCGGAAAACGCCGCACGGGTTCTGCCATGCGCTGCGGTTCCGGTTCCATGTGAATCCCAGCAGCTTCAAGGCGGCGAGGGTCGCCGCTTCCGGCTTCTGCGGGAACGTTATCCAGAGCCATGCGCCAACCTTGGCGGCATAGGGCACGGCTTCCGGCACGGTGGCGCGGAGTTGCGCCGCAATCTCGTCGGCGTTGCGGCACTTGTTGCGGGCACGCTCAAGGCGTTGGGCTTCGGTCAGGGGTTGAATGTTGTTCATGGTCGGAGTCCTCAAGCGGCGGCTTGCTTTGGGGCATAGACGGCGCGGAGCGGAATGATGGCGTCGTCGAACGTCTCGCCATTGTGGTGGGCGGTCAGGGTCAGGCGGATGGCCTTATCCTTCCGGCGGCAGAGGGCCGCGAGGATGCCCGCGGCCTTCTCTGCGGTGTTGCCAGCAATCAAGCGGGCGTAGAAGTCCGGCTTGCGTTCGGCCGTGGTGTTTTCGGTGGTCATGGTCGTGCTCCTTACACAATCGCGCCAGCTTCAACGGCGGCGGCTTCGCTCATCGCCGCGCGGGCTGCGGCGGCGCGTTCGTTCGTCTCGTCGGCCACGTCCTGCACGTCGCGGGCCTTGCGGCCGTCCATGAATCCGCGCACCAGCGAATTGCGGAGCATGGGCGGGATGCAATCCAGCAGCTTGCCGGTGTAGCCTCTGCGCCATGCGGCGGCATAGGCGCGGCGGTGGTTCGCGGCTTGGATGTTGCGCGGCACGGTTACGGCGCGCGTGGTGTTCTGCTCTGTCTGTGTTGTGTTTTGCGGTTGCATGATGTGTCCTTTCTGATTGGGGTTTTATGCTTCGCAAAGGGCTTGCTCGTAGGCGTCGGGGGTCGGCGGGGTGTAGGTGCGCGGGGTCGCCGGTTCCATGTGGAGGCTTTCGGCTTGGAAGGCTTCGCAAACCAGCGCCAGCGCGCGGATGCTCCGCGTGCGGATGTGCGGCACGCTCAAAATGATTTCTCCGAACTCACTGTTAGCTGATCTGCTCTGAGCCGGTGCTTCCGTTTTTTTCTCTGTCCGGGTTGTCTGCTGCTTTTTCATGATCGTTTCCTTTCTGCTTTTCATTTTTCTCTCGCTGTCAGCCGCTCCGTCTTTCGCCGTTTGCTTCGAGAACCTGGCTGAACG
>CAISWQ010000030.1 GCA_903889245.1 uncultured Lentisphaerota bacterium
CCGCGCTGCTCAAGGAGCAGGCCGCCGCGCCGCTGGCCGACGCCAAGATCAAGGACCAGCTCTACGGCGCGATCGCGGAATATGATTATGACGGCGTGATCCTCTCGCTGGTGAAGAAGTATTGCCCGACCGGCCTGCTCGGCCTCGCGCTGACCGCGCTGCTCGCCTCGTTCATGTCCGGCATGGCCGGCAACGTCACCGCGTTCAACACCGTGTGGACCTATGACCTCTATCAGGCCTACATGGCAAAGAACAAGAGCGACGACCATTATATGTGGATGGGACGGTTCATCACGGTGGTCGGCATCTTGCTGTCCATCGGCTGCGCGTACTTCGCGCGGCTTTATAACAACGCGATGGACATCATCCAGCTCGTGTTCGGGTTCGTGAACGCGCCGCTGTTTGCGACGTTCCTGCTCGGCATGTTCTGGGCCCGCTGCACCGGCACCGGCGCGTTCTTCGGCCTGTTCGGCGGCATCGCGACCTCGGCGGTCTTCCACTCGCTGACCATCGCCGCCGGCAACGCGCCCGGCGTCAAGGGCGGCTACCTCTCCGTCGTCAAGGCGTTCCCGAGCGAAATGGCGCAGAACTTCTGGCTCGCCAGCTTCGCCTTCCTCGCGTGCTTCGTGCTCACGGTGGTCATCTCGCTGGCGACCAAGCGCACGAAGAGCGATGCCGAACTCACCGGCCTTGTCTATTCGCTGACGCCGAAGATTGTGGACACGACGCAGGCGTGGATTCTGCGTCCGGCCGTGCTCGGCACGGTCCTGCTCATCGGTTGCGTCGTTCTCAACATCATCTTCTGGTAAGGAGAGACTGCCATGGGACTCGATATTCGCCTGCCAATCGGCCTGATGTTCTCCCTCGTCGGCGTGCTGCTGCTCGGCTACGGCCTGACCAGCCCGAAGGAAATCTACGAGGCGCATTCGCTCGGCATCAACATCAACCTGATCTGGGGCGGCGTCCTCGTCGTCTTCGGCGTGCTGATGCTGGGCGGCTGGCTGCGCTCCCGCAAGGCCAACGCCGCGAAATAACCGCGCCCCTACCGCTTCTGGCACCGCGGGCAGAAGTGCGTGCCGCGCTGGCCGACGACGATGCGTTTGATCGGCGTGCCGCAGCGGGGGCACGGTGCGCCGGTGCGGCCGCAGGCTTTCAGCTTCAGCTTGAACATCCCATGCATCTGGAAGGGCGACGCAACATGTCCCGCGCCCAGCCCCAGCGTCGTGCCGCGCGCGCGGATGGCTGGCGGGCAGCAGCCAATAGGCAGCCAGCCCACCCATGACGAGGATTGCCGCGGCCACAGCCCAAGCCGGCACGCCCTTCCGCGCCTGCGGCGAGGGCCAGGTTTTTCAGCTCGGCCCGGTGCCACTGGCGCAGGTTCATGCCGGCCACGCATTTCATCACGAGATAGTAGTTACCCTTGTCGTCGTGCTCCAAGGTCTTGATCGCCGCGGCTGCGTAGGCATCGAACTCAAGGATCGTTCATCACGCATGATGTATTCCTCTCCTGTACCCTGACCCGCAAGAGCAACATGTCGCCGTCCTTTTATGTCAACGATGAGATCGGGGTAGCGCGAGCCCGACGATGCTGTCCACGGCGCTGAACAACCAGGGCCTTCCCCGGTTTTGTTTTTCCAAGCCTCGGAAAAACCGTCGCCGCTTTTTCCAATACTTGGAAAATTTCTGATTTGAATTTCCATCCTTTGGAAAAACGCTCGCCGCGGACTGCCGCGTCACGTTCGTTTCTGAAAATCCTCCGCCAGCGGACCAGCTTACGTGAGAAAAATGGCTGCCTTTTACTGCTTGCCGGTACCCTCCAGCGCGTTTCATGCTGTCGCAACGCATTGATTACAGGGCAAAGTGATTTGTTGCATCAGATTGGAAAACGGCTCCGGCTGTGACAGAATCCCGCCGTGAAAATCCTGTTTGTCAGGCATGCGATCGCCGAGGAGCCACACAGTTTCAAGGGCCATGATGACCTGTTGCGTCCGCTGACCGAGGAAGGCCGGCACAAGGCCCGCAAGCTCTTCAAGCTGCTGGGAAAGTTCTACGAGCCGCCGGAGCTGATCGTCTCCTCGGAGGCCCTCCGCGCGCGGCAGACGGCCGACCTGCTGGCCGAGGTCTTCCCCAAGGCTGCGCGCGAGGAACGCGCCGCCTTCAATCCGGGTGCCGACTACAGCAGCCTGACCGGCTGGTTGCGCGGTCTCGACCGCAAGCTTGAACGCGTCGCGCTGGTGGGCCACGAGCCGGACCTTTCGCTGATGATCGGTGGCGCGGTCGCACGCGGCCCTCTGAATATCCAGGTCAAGAAGGCCGCCTGTAGCGAGGTGGATTGTAATCATATCGGCCGTGGTGAGTTGACGCTGCTCCTGCCGCCTTGGGTCGCCTGACCCCGGCGGGCCTGCATAATGGCGGAGATGTTGGTCTAAAATAATCGGTAGAGCGGGGCGTTGTTCCGCGTGATTGCGACGAGGCTGACATGAAAAAAATGGCTGGGCAGATTCTGGCGGTGCTGGCGTGTGCGACCCTGACGCGCGGCGCGGACCTGGCGGCGGAGCGCGAGGAGCAGTTCGCCTCCTTGCAGCGCGACCTCGCCGCGCGCGCGGCGTTCGACAAGGTCGCCGCCGAAACCTTCCGCCCGGAAGCGTTGATTCTCGCCGCTGACCGCGACCCGGCCGATGTCGTGCTGCGCCGGACCGCCGCGCTGCTCGCCGACCTCCAACGCGCCGCGCCCGCGCCCAAGCTGGCGGAGCTGGGGCAGCAGCTCGCGGCGCTACAGCAGAAGGCCGCGGCCTGTGCCGTCGCCGACCAACCCGCGCGCCGGGCGCTGTTCGATCAGGCCTGCCAGTTCCGGCGGGAAGTCGCGTTCACCAATCCGTTGCTGGATTTCAACCAGATCCTGTTCGTCAAGCGGCACCGCGCCATCTTCAATCACATGTGCGACCAGTTCTACGGCATCGCCGCGCGGCCGGGCGGCGGACTGTTCGTGCTGGAGCAGCCGTTCGGGCCGGCGCCGGTCGCGCGTGACCTGCTCGCGAACGCGGTGGTCGAGAATGGCCGGCTCAAGAGCCAGAAACTCGTCGGCGGCAACGCAGCCAAGGCGAACCTGCGCTGGGATGGCGTGCGCCTGCTCTCCGGCGACGAGACGCAGGGCGGCGCGTTCCTCTCGCCGGCGCTCTCCTACGACGCGCGCGAAGTCCTCTTTGCCTACTGCGAGTGCCGCGGCGACCGCGACCAGAAATTCCACGAGGACCCGACGCGCGGCCACTGGGACGCGGGCCGCTGCTTCCATATCTTCAAGGTCGGCTTGGACGGCCAGCGGCTGCAACAGCTCACCGACGGCACGTGGAACGAGTTCGACCCCTGCTGGCTGCCGAACGGCCGCATCGCGTTCATCAGCGAACGGCGCGGCGGTTATCTGCGCTGTGGCCGCGCGTGCCCGCTCTACAACCTCTATGACATGGCCGCCGACGGCGGCGGGATCAACCTCTTGAGCATCCACGACAGCAACGAGTGGGGGCCGAGCGTGACGCACGATGGCCGCATCATCTGGACGCGCTGGGACTACATTGACCGCCACGGCTGCGTGGCCCATGTGCCGTGGATCACGCGGCTCGACGGCACCGACCCGCGCGCCGTGCATGGCAACTTCGCCGTCCGCCAGTCGCGGGCCGATATGGAGCTGGGCGTGCGCGCCGTGCCCGGCTCGCCCAAGTACATCGCCACCGCCGCGCCGCACCACGGCCAGGCCTTCGGCTCGCTCGTGCTGATTGACCCGCGCGTCGGCGATGATGACGCGATGGGGCCCGTCAAGCGCCTGACGCCGGACGCCGCCTTCCCGGAGAGCCAGCAGGGGCGCGAGGTCTATGGCACGCCGTGGCCGCTCGCCGAGCATTATTTCCTGTGCGTCTATGATGCCGCGATGAACGGCTCCGTGAAGGCGCGTAATACGCCGGGCAACTACGGCCTCTACCTGGTGGACGCGTTCGGCAACAAGGAACTGCTCTACCGCGATCCTGACATCGGCTGCTCCGCGCCGATTCCCGTGCGGCCGACCGCGCTCCAGCCGGTGCAGCGCACGCCGACCGCGCTCGCCGCGGCCAAGCCGCTCACGCCCGGCGACGTCGGCGAGGGCACGATGGCGGTGGTCAACATCTTCAACACGCAGAAGCCGCTGCCCGCGGGCACGAAAGTCACGGCGCTGCGTATCCTGGAACTGCTGCCGTGCTCGGTGCCGTCGGCGGTCAACCTCTCGCCGCACCAGACCGGCAAGCGCATCGCCGAGGCCGGCGACTCGATCGTGCCCGCGCGCTGGGTGCTCGGCACCGTGCCGATCGAGAGCGATGGCAGCGCCTACTTCAAGGTCCCCGCCAACCGCGAGCTGTTCTTCCAGCTCGTGGATGAACGCGGCATGGCGGTACAGTCCATGCGCTCCGGCACCGCGCTCCGTAACGGCGAGAAGCTCGTCTGCGCCGGCTGCCACGAGCCCAAGCACCTCGCCGCCACCGGCCCGGCCGCCGCGCCGCTCGCGCTGCGCCGCGCGCCCTCGACGCCGCAGCCCGACGTGGAGGGCTCCAACCCGTTCAGCTTCCCGCGCCTCGTCCAGCCCGTGCTCGACCGCAACTGCGTCGCCTGTCATGACCAGCATCCCGACAAAGCGCCGAACCTGAAACGCGAGCCGATCCAGAACCGCTTCTTCGCCTCCTATAACAAGCTGCTGCGGTTTTCCTTCTCCAGCTACGGCGACCACTACCGCACGATCCCCGGCAAGTTCGGCGCGCGCGCTTCGCCGCTGATCGCGATGCTGGAAAAAGGCCACCACGACGTGAAACTCTCGCCGGAGGATTTCCACCGCCTCACGCTCTGGCAGGATTGCGTCGGCCTCTTCTACGGCGTCTTCGAGAAGGCGCCCGGCGAGGCCCAGCTCCGCGGCGAAGTCGCGCAGGCGATCCTGCACTAGAATGCACACCATCCGAACCGAGGTACACCATGAGACCTGTCCCGCTTGATGCAAAGGTAGCCGCGCAGGCACCGATGGACCGGCGGAAGTTTTTGGCGCTGGCCGGTGGCGGTGTACTCGCCATGGCGGGTGACGCCACCGCGAAACCGGCGGCGAGCTTGCTGGACCTCGAGGAACCGTTCTTCGCCAAGTTCGCCAAGCTGTTTGCCATCTCCCACGAGCACAAATATCTCGTCGCAAGCCAGAAGGGTTCGATGCCGATCCCGGTGCTGAAGCGCTTCAAGGAGGGCCTCGATCAGCTCGCCGCCGACCCGTTCCCCGTCTATCTCGAACCCTCCGCGGTCACGCGCGCCAAGATCGCCAAGGGCTATGGCGCGCGCGTGGACGAGATCGCCATCGCGCGTAACACCACCGACGCGATCAGCCAGATTCTGAACGGGCTCGACTGGCGGCCGGGCGATGAGTTGCTCTGCTCGACGCTGGAATATCCCAACTGCGTCGCCACGATCCGCCGTGTGACCGCGCGCTTCGGCGTGGTCATCCGCCAGTTCGGCGTGCCGGTGCGGCACGATACCGAGGCCGAAGAAATCGTGGCCTCGGCGCGGCGCGGCCTCCGGCCGGGCAAGACCAAGGCGCTGTTCTTTTCGTGTCCCGCTCATCCCAACGGGCTGGCGCTGCCGGCGCGCCGCCTCGCGCAACTGGCGCAGCAGCACGGCGTCATCACGGTGGTGGATGGCGCGCACTACGGCGGCATGTTCGTGCCGCGGCTCGACGAGATGGGCGTGGATTTCTGGGGTATCTCTGGCCACAAGTGGCAATGCGGCCCCGGCGGCACCGGGATTCTCTACGCGCGCAACGCGGCGCTGGCGGCCAACGCCACGCCGTTGCCGCGCTTCCACCTCGTGCGCTCCGGCGCGCTCGATGCGCCCACCGATGGCTCGCGGCCCGCCGGCTTCGACCTCGGCGCGGCCTTGAGCCTCTACGGCTTTCCGGAATCCGCCGACTGGCGCGCGCTCGGCGAATCGTGCGAGCTCTGGGACCACACCGGCCGCGAGCGCATCCAGCACTACATCCTCGCGCTGGCCGACTATGCGCGGGAACAGATCACCGCCGCGTTTGGCCACGAGGCGCTGCTGCAGCCGTGCCGTGACGGCGAATTGAAGAGCGGCATCGTCGCGTTCAACCCCTTCCCCAAACCGGAGCAGCGGCGCGACTGGAAACTCTGCGAGGAGTTTCAGGCGCGGATGCTCAAGGAGTGCGGCTATCACGTCGGCTGCGGCGGGCTGGGCCACAACGGGCTGACGCGCGCGCCCGATCCCGACGCCGCGGCGTTTTTCGAGGGCTGCATCCCGAACCGCGATCCCGTGACGAACCAACCCGCGCCCGGCGACATCCCTTTCCGCATCGGCACGCCCGCCTGGTGCAACCGCGCCGACTTCGACCGCTTCACCGCGGCTTGTCTGGGACAGGTGAAGAAGCTGGGCGGTTAGCGGCAGCGGGCTTGGCGAGCAGCGCTTTGAGTTCCTCGAGATGGTCGCTGACCAGCCCGCGCGGTTCGACGCCGAGCCGGCGGCACAGATACGCGGCGCGCCCGACCACCGTGCCCATCTGGCCGGTCGTGTTCATCACGCGTACCGGTGCCAGCGCGACGTGGGTGACGCTGATGTTGCGCCCGGCCATGAACAGGTTCGGGACGTTCCGCGAATAGAGGCAGCGGAACGGGATGGGATAGGGTTTGAGCTTCGTCTCCCGGCCGGGGATGGCGCCGCGCAGCCGCTCGAAGTCCGGGTCGTCGTAGGCCAGCGAGCGGAATTCCTCGCCGGGGAAGAATTTCGTGTTGTCGGGATGCGGGAAGTGCAGGTCGAAGTACCACGTCGCGGTGACGCAGCCGTCGGGATAGATCTTCGGCTCGCGTAAATCCTGCTCGGTCAGGAGCAGGTCGCCGAGCAGTCGCCGCGATTCGCGCTTGCCGGTGATGAACGCGGCCCACTCCAGCTCGGCGTTGGCATAGCTGGCTTTGTCCGGGCTGCGGTTCTTGAGGAAATCCCACATGCCGTAGAGCGCGCGGAAGTTATGATCGCGGATGTGCTCGGCCTCGCGGAGCGGGTCGCGGTTGAAGCCGCTCTCCCAGTTCCAGCCCGCGGCGTAGGGGTGCCGGCCCAGCTTCACCGGATACTTCGGCCGCGAGACCTCCGCCGACTCCGCCGTGATGGGCAGCGCCCAAGGGCAGGCGGGGAACGCCGAGGGCGCGGCGTTCCGGCGCGCCGTCCAGAAGTTCGACATGCCGAGCAACTGCTGGTCGCCCTTGTCCGGCGCGAGCGTCTCGCCGGTCTCCCCGCGCCCTTCGCGGCCCACGCGGAAGTCCGCGCCCGCCAGGAAGCCGAGCGTGCCATCGCCGGTGCAGTCGGCGAAAAATTTCCCGCGGCAGCGCAGCTCGCGCGCGGTGCGCGTATGCCGCGCGATGACCGCCGTGAGCCGCGCGCCGTCCCGCTCGACGCCGGTCACATGGGTTTCGAGCAGCAGCGTGAGGCTGCGCTCGCGCGCAACCAGCGCGGTGAGCGCGGCATCGTCCGGCTTGGGGCGCAAGCCGCCGGAGCCTGTGCCGGTGGACGAGGCCGCGCGGATTTCCTGCATGAGGTCGCTGTTGTGCGGAAACGGCGGCAGGCCCAGCCCGCCGATGGGTCCCACGCGCACCTCGCCGGAGCCGTTGCCGCCGAGCACCGGCCGGTCCTGGATCAGCGCCACCTTCAAACCCAGCCGCGCCGCCGCCAGCGCGGCGCAGGTGCCCGCATAACCGCCGCCCGCGACCACGAAATCAAATTCGCCCGCATCGTCCGGCTGCGCCGGCAGACCGAGCAGTTTGCGTCGCCACGCCGTCATCTCCTTGCCGCTGTTCGGCGGCGTAAAATCTTCCGGCGCGTTCTTCACGAACAGCAGCGCATCACACCGCCCCTCGAAGCCGGTGCGGTCTTCGAGTTCCAAAGACACCCGTACCCCTGGATTCGCAGGCAGGGCACTCTCGCCGCTGGATTGGGGCGCGTGGGCGACCGGCCCCGTTTCTTCTGCGGCGCGCGCGGGTTCGTTCGCAGCGGCCGGTGGGACGCCGGATGCGACACGCGAAACGCGCGCGCTCCCCCAACCAATCGTAACGTAACCGCCATCGTGCCACTGCCACGAACCATCGCCGCCAATGCCGAAGGTTTTTCCGAGCAGCCGCCCGTCCACGCGCACGCGGAATGGCCCCGGCCCCTGCGGCGCGACCCAGTCGCGCGTGCGCACCCAGACGCGATAGTCGCCCGGCGCGGGGAAGGTGACCTGCGTCTTCGCGTTCGCCACCGGCCGGCCCAGGCCGTGGGCCAGCAGATAGGGCGAGCCCATCACGTCCATGAACTGCTGGTCCACCACCCAGCCGCCGGCTTGCACGAAACTCTCCGCCTCGACGAGGACTTGGAGGGACGCGCTCTGTCGCGTCCGTTCGGGGGCTGCGGCCACGACGGAGCGTGGCCCTCCAGAAAACAGCGTTACAACCAGCACGCAGCACAAACCTGATTGTTTCATAAGCGTCATGCGGATGGTTTTTTGTTCAGGCGCACCGCCGCGAGCTGCGCGCGCACGGCGAGTTCGCTGGCCAGGAAGGCATGGGCCTGCGGCATCGCCGTCTCGGTGCGGTTGAGCACGTCATCCACCAGGCGCGAACCAAAAGGACAGGGCTGTTTCGAGCTCACGCTATATTCCTTCCGCGAGCCGTCGCGCTTCACGATCGCGATTTTTCCGGCGTGCTTCTTCACCTCCATACGTCCCTCGGTGCCTGCAAGGTTCAGCAGGAAGCCGGTGGTGTCCTTACCGCTGTAGAAAGTGACCGTGGCCTCGCCGGTGCCGGCCTTGCTCCGGAATTGAACGTGCCCATAGTCCTCGAACTCCGGGTGCTCCGGGTTTTCGAAATTTCCAACCTGCGCGGCGACGACCTCCGCGCCTTCCGCGCCGACGTAGTGCAGAAACTGGTCGGCCTGGTGCGCGCCGATGTCCATCAAAATCCCGCCGCGGCCGGCCCGCGTCCAGAACCACGGTTCGCGCGGGCCGTGCCCGAACAGCCCGTGCGGGCCGACACCCTGCATGTGCGTGACCCGCCCGATGGCCCCGGCCTGCAACAACTCGTCAATCTTCATGCTCACCGGCAGCAGCAGGCGTTCGTTGTGGGAGATCGAATAGATGCGCTTCGTTTCCGCCTGCACGCGCCGCGCCTCGGCGAGGTCGGCCAGGTTCAGGAAGCCGCCCTTGTCCGCGAGCACATCCTTCCCCGCGCGCATCGCACGGATGCCAATCTGCGCGCGTTTCGCCGGCAACGCATCCGTGACGACCAATGCGATGTCTTTTGACTCCAGCACCTCGCGCTCCGTGCGCGCCCGCGCCACGCCGGCGTTCTCGCGCAGGAATTTCGCGCCGTGCGTTGGGTCTGGGTCGGGATCGAATATCAGCGCCAGCTCGCCGCCGCCATCGCGGACGGCCTGCACCATGCGGAAGATGTGCTCGTGATTGATGCCGATGACGGCGAACTTCAGCCGCGCCTTGGACCGCTGCGCGCCGGCCCGCCCCGGCAGCAGATGGAACGCCGTCACCGCGGTAGCGGCTTGGCGTAAAAAACGGCGGCGGGTCAGCGCCCGGTCGCAAGCCTGGCGGGTCGTGTTCACTTTGTGTCCGCGATGATCCGCGCATAGCGCGCGATGGTGTGCGGCGTGGCCGTGATGACCTTGCCGGTTTTCCCGCGATGCTGAACGTAGTTGTAGTAGTCGTGAATCTGCGGCTGCGGGTTTTTGCCGCCGTAGGGCCGGCCCATGTAGATCGGGCTGCCGTGGATCGGGCTATCGAGTGCGCCGACCAGCCACCCGGGCTTGCCGGCCTCGGCGAGTTTCTTCTCCGTCGCGGCGAACGTCTCGGGGAAGCCGCGGACGAACGGCGAGCCCTGGCACCAGCGGCCCGCCTGGTTGAGCACCACGAAGTCGCCGTCGCGATAGAGGATGCGGCTGTCGCCGGGGAGGATGGAGGTGATGACGTACTCGAACCCCGCGGCCTTGATTGCCTTCCAGAGCGCGAGCTGCGTCTCGCCGATGTCCGCCTTGTCGCGCGGCTGGCCGTGGTTATCGCCAAAGCAATAGACGCCGCGCGGCGCGTTGCGGTCGCCGGCGAGTTCCGCGATCCGCGCGCGCGAGGCCTTCATCAGTGCGGCGATGCGCGCCGGGTCGCCCGCGGTTTCCCAGATGATGCCCGCGCCGGTCGAGTGCAATACCGGCTCGACGAGCCCCAGCACGCCGCCCTCGTTCACGGGCACGTGCATGGGCTCGACCGCATCAGGATCATAGGCATAGCGTTGCCAGTGGACGCCGGAGCCGATCTTCATCTTCGTCATCGCCGACCAGTCATAGAACGCCATCACCGCGTCATCGTGCGAAAGCTCGCCGGAGTGCAGCACCCACGTCGCGAGGATTTTTCCTTCCTTGGCCCACGTGCGGAGCTGGTCGTCGGAAGGCTCCAGCTCGAAGCACGACCGCTCCGGCTGTGGCGGCTTGGCGGGGTGCTGTGCGAACACAGTGAGGATGCAGCGGTTCGGCTCCGTCACGTTGTAGCCCAGGGGGCGGGCGGCGAGCGGGATCAATTCCGGGTCGCCATACCAGCGGCCGAACGCATGGGTCTGCGGTTTGTCCGCGGTGAGCTGCAGCAGTTGGTCGCGCCGCTTCGGCCCCTCGTTACGTTTGGCGTAGGCCAGCATCAGCCGGTTTTCGCGGATGCACAGCGGCAGCAGATAGCTGGCGAGGATCGGCTCCGGCGTATCGAACGCCGCCGCCTGCGCGCGCCAGCGTTGCGCGACCTCGAACACCGGGTCCGGCCCCGCGAGGTCGAGCGCGGCCTTCACCTCCAGCCCCGCCGCCCGCCACGCGCTGGTGTCCGCGCCGGCGCGCGCCACAACCCACACAGTCTTCACGCCCGCCTGCGCGAGCCGGCCGATGCCCTCCGCGTTCGACTCCAGCGCCACCGCGAGCGCCTTGCGATAGACGCACTCCGGGAAAAACACCGCCGCCGGGTAGTCGCCGCCCTTGCCGAACGCGACCGCCTCCGCCGGCAGCTTCACGCCAAGCTCCTGCGCCATTCTTTGATAGAGCACGGTCAGGCTTGCCGGCGCCTCAATCACTTTTTCCGCGCCCGCGCGCAGCAGCGAATCGAACACCGTGACGCCGTCCAGCCGGACAACCGTCGTGCGGAACTGCGCGAGCGCGCGGCCGATGCGCTCCGCGTGATGGCCGCCGATGACCGAGCTGCCGTGCTGGCTGAACAGCCCGCCCTCCTTGTGATCGGCGGCGTAATAGAGATCGAACTCGACGCCCGCCTCGCGGCACATCCAGCCGAGCGTCATCGCCACGAGATCCCGGCGCGGCTCATCGGCGCGAGCCACCAGCAGCACCAGCCGCGGCTTGGCCGGTTCCACCGCCCCGGCCGCCAGCGCGAGGCCCACCAGGAAAAAGGCCAATCGTTGTGCTTTCATCGCCGCCTCACATAGCAGTTTTCCAAGCCTTGGAAAAGTCCGCACAGGTTTTTCCAAGCCTTGGAAACCGGGGTGGGGTTTGGCAAGCTTCGGCGCGTGCAGACGGTCACGCTCATCATCTTCGCGCTCACCGGCCTCGGCGTCGCGCTCGGCAGCCTGCCGGGGCTGGCGCTCGACCGCACGGGCTTCGCGCTGCTCGGCGCGATTGCGATGGTCGCCGCCGGCACGATGAGCATGCCCGACGCGCTCCACGCGCTCGATATGCCGACGCTGGTGCTGCTTTACGCGCTGATGGTGGTCTCGGCGCAGCTCCGGCTCGGCGGTTTCTACGCGCAGGCAGCGCTCGTGTTGAGCCGCTTCCTGGCGCGGCCGGTCCGCTTCCTCGCGCTGCTGATGGCGGCGAGCGCGGGCCTCTCCGCCGTGCTGACCAACGACATCATCTGCCTGACCTTCACGCCGGTGGTCACCGTGGCGCTGCTGCGCGCCCGCCTGAATCCGGTGCCGTTCCTGCTCGGCCTGGCGATGGCGACGAACATCGGCTCCGCCGCGACGATCATCGGCAATCCGCAGAACATGTTGATCGGCCAGACGGCGCAGCTCGACTTCGGCGCGTTCCTGCTCTGGTGCCTGCCGCCCTCGCTGCTGGCGCTCGCGCTGGCGTGGGGTTTCCTCGCGTGGCTCTACCGCGACCGCTTTGGGCTCACCGTTGCGCCGGCCTTGGGCGAAACCGAGGTCATCAAATTCGACGCGCACCAGAGCCGCAAGGGCCTGCTCGCCGTCGCCATCCTGATGGTGCTGTTCTTCACGCACCTGCCGCGCGAGCTGGTCGCGATCACCGTCGCCGGCTGGCTGCTGTGCAGCCGCAAGATGGCGACGAGCTGGCTGCTCGGCCTGATTGACTGGCATCTGCTGACGCTGTTCTGCGGCCTGTTCGTCGTCATCCACGGGCTGGAACTGACCGGCCTGCCGGCGCAACTGCCCGCGTGGCTGGCGGCGCACGGCCTGGATATCCACCACCTGCCGGGGCTGGCGCTGGTCACCGGTGCGCTCTCCAATCTCGTCAGCAACGTTCCGGCGATCATGTTGCTGACGCGCCTGCTGCCGGGCGCATCGCCGGAGACGAACTATGTGCTTGCGCTCGCGAGCACCTTCGCGGGCAACCTCTTTGTCATCGGCAGCATCGCCAATCTGATTGTGATCGAGCAGGCCAGGCGGTTGGGCGTGCAGATTTCGTTCCGCGAGCACGCCCGCGCCGGCGTGCCGGTGACGCTGCTCTCCTTCGCGGTACTGCTCGCCTGGCTCTGGCTGCGGATGTAATGGGCCTGCACCCGCACCCTGCGGTGGCGGCGCAGCGACGCGGCGCCCTTCAGTCGCGTGGAGGGCCACGCTCCGTCGTGGCCGGGTGGGGGGGGGGCTCGGACGCGACGAAGCGCGTCCCTCCACGCACGGTGCTAATCCTGATGTAGAGGGTCACGCTCCGTCGTGGTCGTGATGTGTGGGTACGGTTACTGTGGAGGCCGGCCTTCCTGTGGGCGGGAGCTCCAGCTCCCGCGTACATCAGCATGTGGATTTCTGGCGCGGGGCCGGAAGCCCAGCCCGCAGATTTTGTGCGGCTCCGTCCGCGCCATCTGCTGTAGCGGCGGCCTGTGGCCGCCGTCTGTGATCACAGGTCGCCGCTACAGGGGAGCCTGATGCTTCATGCCCGTCCACATGGGTGTGGCTATGTTTTGCGCGCCAGGACAGGCAGCCCTCTGGGTCTCAAATTCCACACTTAGGAAAGTGTGGAATTTGAGGCGGGGCGCAGCCGGCGTATTGGCGGTACTGCCCGCCTGGCTTTGGCCGCGGATGTGAGAGGCCATCGCCCGCGCCTTGCGGTGACGGCGCAGCGACGCTGCGCCCTCCAGTCGCGAGGAGGGCCACGCTCCGTCGTGGCCGGGTGGGGGGTGGGGCTCGGACGCGACGAAGCGCGGCCCTACTTCGAAATTGGATATTCGATATTCTGCGGTTTGCTTTCCAACACGGGCCGGAGGCCCGTGCCACCCGGCGGGTTGTCCCCCTTGGCCGCGGCGTGCGGCACCGGCCGCGCTGTGCTAAACTCCGCGCCGAACCAGGAGCGCACCTATGTGGCAGAACATCGCGTTCGTCGTGACGGGGCTGGCCGCCGGCATCTTGAGCGGGCTGTTCGGGATCGGCGGCGGCATCCTCATCATCCCGGTGCTGGTCTATCTCTTCGGCATGACCCAGCACCTCGCGCAGGGCACGACGCTCGCGCTGATGATTCCGCCGATCGGCCTGTTCGCCGCGTGGGCCTATTACAAGCAGGGCAACGTCAACATCCTCGCCGCCGGCCTGATCTGTCTCGGCTTCGTCTTCGGCGGCTGGCTCGGCGCGAAGTTCGCCCACGCGATCCCGGAGCTGGCGCTGCGTCGCAGCTTCGGCGTGCTGCTTGCGGTGGTCGCGGCCAAGATGATCTTCACCAAATAGGAGGCGCGCATGAAAGGGCTCAAACAATTCCGCGTCAAGCCCGGCCGCGCGGTGCGGCTGGCGGAGATTGATCCCGCCTGGACGGGTGGATTCAAGGACAAGGACGAGGCCCGTGAGGCGCTCCGCAGGAACATCGAGCGCATGAGCAAGTTGCAGTACCGGCTCTACGCGCAAAAGAAGTACGCGCTGCTGATCGTGCTGCAAGGCATGGACGCCAGCGGCAAGGATGGCACGATCCGCCAGGTCATGTCCGGCCTGAATCCGCAGAGCTGCTGCGTCAAGGCGTTCAAGGAACCGACGCCGGAAGAACTCGACCACGATTTCCTGTGGCGCATCCACCGTGTTGCGCCCGCCCGCGGCGAGATCGGCATCTTCAACCGCTCGCACTACGAGGACGTGCTCGTCGTCCGCGTCCACGACCTCGTGCCGCGCGCGGTCTGGCGGCGGCGCTATGACCAGATCCAGGCGTTCGAGCGCATCCTGGCCGCCAACGACGTCATCATCCTGAAATTTTTCCTGCACATCAGCCGCGCCGAGCAGCGGCGGCGGCTGGAGGAGCGGCTCACGGACCCCTCCAAAAATTGGAAGGTGGCGCCCAGCGATTTCAAGGAGCGCAAATTCTGGGGCGCCTACCAGCGGGCCTACGAGGAGGCCATGACGCGGTGCAGCACGAGGCGCGCGCCGTGGTTCGTGATTCCCGCCGATCACAAATGGTTTCGCAACTGGGCCGTCTCGCAGGTCATCGTCGAGACACTCGAAAGCCTGCGGATGAAATTCCCGAAGCCGGTCCTCACCGGCAGAGAGAAGCTGGAGTGAAGGAGAAACTGGAGTGGTGGAGTATTGGAGTGTTGGAGTAATGAAAGAAGCGTGTCACTCATAAGGAAAAATTGAGAAAGAGTCTCAAGACGTTCCCCTCCGGCCATCGCTCCAACACTCCATCACTCCATGCCTTCCTCTCCCTCCATCGTCTGGTTCCGACGCGACCTGCGGCTCGCGGATAATCCCGCGCTGACCGCCGCGGCCGCACTCGGCGACATGATCGTACCGGTGTTCATCTGGGCGCCCGACGAAGAGGCCCCGTGGCAGCCGGGTGCCGCCTCACGCTGGTGGCTACACCACTCGCTGCTCGCGCTCGAGGCTGCGTTCCGCGCCCGCGGCTTGCCGCTGCTCGTGCGCCGCGGCGCGAGCCTGGAAAGTCTGCGCGGGCTGATTCGCGCGACCGGCGCGACGGCCGTGTTCTGGAACCGCCTCTACGAGCCCGCTCTCCGCGCACGCGACGAACAAGTTTCCGCCGCGCTGCGTCGCGAGGGTGTCGCGGTGCAGACCTTCGGCGCGAACCTGCTGTTCGAGCCGGAGAGCATCGCCAACCAGTCCGGCAAACCGTTCCAGGTGTTCACCCCTTACTGGCGGCGCTGCCTCGCCGAGCCGCCGCCCACTCCGCCGCTGCCCGCGCCGAAACTTTTCCAGGGATTGGAAAGCGGAACGGGCGATTCTTCCAGGGGTTGGAAAATTTCGGCGAAAATTTTCCGAGGCTTGGAAAAAGCGGACGCTATTATTTCCAAGGCCTGGAAAAATCCGGCGCAAAATTTCCAAGCCTTGGAACTTTTGCCGAATGTTGACTGGGCCGCCGGCCTCCGCGAGGTCTGGCAGCCGGGCGAGGCCGGCGCGCAGCAAAGGCTGGCCAGCTTTGTCGCCGGCACGCCAGAGACTTTGTGGGCGGGAGCTATAGCTCCCGCGCGCGGGACCAGAGGGTCCCGCCCACAAGCAGAACAGGAAACGCCTGTGGCTCGCTATCCCCGGCTCCGCGACTTCCCGGCCGAGCCGGGCACGTCGCAGCTCTCGCCGCACCTGCACTTCGGCGAAATCAGTCCGCGGCAGGCGTGGCACGCGGTGCCGGCGGACGCGGCGGAATTCCGGCGGCAGCTCGGCTGGCGCGAGTTCGCGCACCACCTGCTCTGGCATTTCCCGCATACGGCGGAGCAGCCGCTGCGCGCGGACTTCGCGCGCTTCCCGTGGGATGTGGACGCCGCCGCGCTCCGCGCGTGGCAGCGCGGACGCACCGGCTTCCCAATCGTGGATGCGGGCATGCGCGAGCTGTGGCGGACCGGCTGGATGCACAACCGCGCGCGGATGATTGCCGCCTCGTTCCTCGTGAAGGATCTGCGTCTCTCGTGGCTGGAAGGCGCACGCTGGTTCTGGGATACGCTCGTGGATGCCGATCTCGCCAACAACACGCTCGGCTGGCAGTGGGCCGCCGGCTGCGGCGCCGATGCCGCACCCTATTTCCGCGTGTTCAACCCGGCACTGCAGCAGAAGAAATTTGATCCGGCCGGCGCCTATGTGCGCCGCTGGTTGCCGGAGTTCGGCACCGCCGCCTATCCGCCGCCGCTCGTGGATCACGACGAGGCGCGCCACCGCGCGCTCGCCGCCTACGGCGCGCTGCGTAACAGCAGCCACAGATTTCGCAGATGACACGGATTTCCCTCGACCGGCATTAGCCACCCGGCACACCTTCCAGCTTGGAATCCGCGCTTCTGCGCGGTTCCAAGGTCCCTCTGTGCCTATGAAAGTGAGACACTTTGTTGACAGGAATATAGAGGGCGGGAAAAGGCTAGCGGATGCAGACGGAAACAGGAATGACAGAGGCGGCAGTGCGTAGTGAGCGGAGCGAACGGAGCAGCGC
>CAISWQ010000031.1 GCA_903889245.1 uncultured Lentisphaerota bacterium
ATTCAGCTGCACCTCGCTGACGGACCACGGACTCGTCTCGCCAAGAATCTGCTGATAAAGGGAAGTGTCTTTCATGCCTGCATCCTACCTGAATCCTCACCTTTTGCTCGAAATATTCCCCTCATTAACCCAGTAGCGCCTTGCTACTGCTTCGGAGGGGGGCAAGGCCATCGCTAGCGACGACACGGAGGGTGGTTCCAAAGCGCTGGTTGCCGCAGGGCAGAAAACCCTTGAACAACTGGTTGCAACAGTGACTGCCAAAATGGGTATGGGCGATCCTGATGATGGCAGCAAGCGTACTATTACGCTCTCGTTTGGCGGAGTGGACCAGGCGTGGGAGGTGAAAGCCATCCGCCAGATTCTCGAAAAACGTGACGACCTTGGGCATGTGACCCAGCAAAGCTACTCATCCGGCTCGGTGACCTTTTCGGTTGAATCAACAATTCCGGCGCGCAAATTGTCCGAAGCGCTCCTGCTTAATCCGCCCAGCGGTCTCAAGTTGCAGGTGCTCGAGGTTAACCGCGGAAACATCAATCTCAGGGCTGTCGTCGAACGGTGATTTATATGAAAAAAACATCTGGACTGATCATGCTGCTGGTCATCGCCAGCATCAACACCGCTTTTGTAAATGCTCCGAAGATGGAGGGCAATCCTGCCATTTTGTTGCCGGCCTATTTCCGCCTGTGCAGCGTGCAGCAGGTGGCACCCCTCGTTGCCGACATTGCCAAGGAGGCAAGCCCGGAAATCAAAAAAGAGATCGAATTGGCAGTCGCCCACTGGAGTGCCGACAGAGTCGATGCTGTTCGCGTGGAATTGGGGCAATATTATCAACAGCAGTCGCAAAAGATTCTGGGTGAATTTGCGGTGCGTTACAGGGCGGCCGAGCAAAGCCAAGACCATGACTTCCTCGCGCAAACCGCCCATGATCTTGGGCTCAGGACCGTACCCAAAGATTATGGGGCACTTCGCGCCATCTTGCTGCAGACCCTACTCAAAAACGATCTGAAGTTAGAGGCCAGTTTTCTCAGCGAGATAGAAACGTGGCTCGACTTGAAACAACGCCTACCGGATAAAACACCACCCTTGGTCTTCTGGCTGACCAGAAAGGATCGTCGCCCGGTCAGCACCGCGAGCAGCACGGTGGATCCAGCCATGCGGCGTCCCGCACAGCCTGTTGATCCACTCGTCGCGGCCGAAGCTCCTTCCCCCAATGTCGGCGCGGTGAAGATTGGGTCGGATGTAAATCCGCTGGATGCGATGCTCGCCCAGGAAAAGGCGCTCCATGAAAAAAGGTTGCACGACACTGTCGCGGATATGCAGCTGATTGGCTCTGAACGCAAACAATATGAGGATCAGGTCGCGGCCAAGAAGCAGGCGGAGGCCCAAGCGGAGGCCAATGCCATGAAGCATCAGGCCGAACAATTGGCGGCGGTCGAACAAACGGCCTTGCAACAGCGGGAGAATAGTTGGGGAAACCGGTTGCTGAATGCCGCCCTTTCGATAGTCGGCGCGGGTGCGGGCGCTGCCGTAAGCGCTGCTGCAGTAGTACCAGTCCAACGTGCTTTTAAGCCTTGACCGACCAGCATGCAGTATCAACCCGCGGAGCTCTAGGGCCGGAGTTGCCTGCTGACTTGTTCCCGGTTACCGGTATCCGCTATGTGACGTTCGACCTCACTGGTTATCGCCTCGGCAGCCTCAACGAAGCGCTGGCGCGCTGAAACCTGCGGCGGTAAACTACTGGCGTCGAACCGGAGGAACGCCGATGAAGAAGTCGCTGTGGTCGTTGGCCGCTCTGGCGCTGCTGCTGGCGGGCGGGTGTCGCGTCGAGGAGCGGATGGTCTGGGCGCCGGATGGCTCGCGTGCAGCGGTGCGGGTTGGCGGCGACCTGTGTCTGATGGATCAGGTTGGGAAACTCTCCGCGCCGCTGGCGAGCTATGTCGCCGAGGTCGCCTGGCTCCCCGATGGCAAGGGTCTCGTACTCGTGCGCGCCATCTCCGCCACGACGTGGGCCGAAGCTGCGCGCCTGCTGCCTTCCAACGAAGTTGCCACGGTGGAGGCGCTCGCGCATGGCCTGCTGGACGTGGCGAAGGGCGCGCTCGCCGCCGCCGCCGGCGATGTTGAGGCCGTCGAGGAAAAATTCATCAAGCCGCTGAACATCACGCCGACGGAACCGCTCATGGCGGCGCTCCTTTGCCTGCGTGATGGTCACCGGGAGGAACTGTACCAGTTGGTCCGCAGCGCCAAGAACAATGCCGACGCAGAAAAGACGCTGACCGAGGTGCATGAACTCACGATTCACGAACTCGCTGTGTACTCGCTGACGGGTGGTGCGCCGTTGGTGCTGGAGCGCACGCTGTTGGATGTGGGTACGCCGCGTCCCGCGCCAACTACGCCGGTGGTGGCCTTCCTGCGTGATACGGAACTTACCGTTGCGCCACTCGCGGGTGGCACCAACCGCATCGTCGCCGCCAGCAAGGTAACCGGCGGTTTCGATTGGACGCCTGACGGCAAGGCGCTGGTCTATGTCGTACCCGCGATGGAGAAGTGGGCCGACAACGCGATCAACCTTTTCAGTCTCCAACGCCGCACCGTGTTGAACGCGCAGGGTGGGGTGGTGACGGGCGAGGTCCAAGTGCTGGCGCAGGCTGCAGCCAACTTCGCTCCGCGCGTACGCTGCTTGCCGGATAGCCGCGTGCTGTTTGCCGGCCTCGCGTTGCAGTTGCCTGCCGCCGCCGATGCCAAACCGCCGGCGTGTTTTTATCTGAGCGATGGCAGCGCCGCGCCGACGATCATCCCGACACCTGCCGAGGTGTTGCCTGCCGACCTTGCCGTGTTCGCGCCCAGCCCGGACGGGAAGCGCATCGCCGTCGTCAGTGCCGGCGATGACGCGGTGAAGCTCGTGAACATCGCCAGCGGTGCGGTGGAAACCATCTCCTCACAGCAGCGCGGCAAGAGCCGTGCGTTGCCCGCGTGGCGCGGGACGAACGAGCTGTTCTTTGCCGCCTACCCGATGGCTGATGCGAAAAGGCCGGAGTGGCTGCGCTGGTCGCCCGGTGCCGCGCCGCAGATCATCAGCGCCGCCTGGCCCGTTGGTGCGGTGACCAACTTGCTCGAAAAATAAGGCCATACCATGGTGGTCCCTCTGGTCTTTTGACACTGGGGCCTCGACTCGGCGCTGGGGATAACGCATAGTCCGCACATGTCCGCTGAATTTCTTTGCGAGACTGTGGCCGCCGAGCATCCCGATTTCCTGCGCGATGAATCACGGCGAACCGGCACGGCCGCGGCGCTGGTGCAACCGCGTAACGAGGCTGAGGTGTGCGCGGCTCTCGCGTTGGCGCGTGAGCGCGCCTGGCCGATCACTGTGCAGGGTGGCCGTACCGGCATCACCGGTGGCGCTGTGCCCGAGGGTGGGCTCATCATCAATCTCGCGCGGATGAACCGCGTCCTCGGCCTGCGGCGCGATACGACCGGGCAATTTGTGTTGAAGGTGCAGCCCGGGGTTGTGCTGCAAGACCTGCGACGCTTATTGCATACACGTGAATTCTCCACAACTGGCTGGGAGCCCTCGTCGCTGGTGGCGCTCGAGGCCCTGCGCGCTGCGCCACCGCAGTGCTTTGTACCCGATCCAACTGAAACCACCGCCACGCTCGGCGGTATGGCCGCCTGCAATGCGTCGGGCGCTTGCACGTTCCGTTACGGTGCGACGCGCGGGTATATCGCCGGCCTGCGGCTGATGCTGGCCGATGGTGATGTACTCGTGCTGCAACGCGGAGGGGCTCACGCACAGGACCGCGAGTTCACGCTCCTGACGGAAAACCAGCAACGGCTCGTGGGTCACGTGCCAGATTATGCGTTACCCCGGGTCAAGAACGCCGCCGGCTATTTTGCGGCACCCGATATGGATTTGCTTGATCTCGTCATTGGGTCGGAAGGGACGCTTGGCCTGGTGACGGAACTGGACGTGAAACTGCTGCCCGCGCCCGGTGCGCGCTGGGGTCTCATGGCCTTCTTTCCGGATCAAGCTGCGGCTGTGCGTTTCGTCCACGGCGCGCGTGCGGCTGATGAGGACCGACTGGTGGCTTTAGAATTTTTCGATGCGCGCGCGCTGGAACTGTTGCGGCGTGTACGGCCGCGGATGGTGTCGCTTCTGGCGTTGCCAGAGATTCCGGCGCAGTTCCACTCGGCGGTCTATGCCGAGTTGCATGCATCCGATGAAGAGGGCGCCGGCGAGGGCGCAGCCGTCATCGCTGAGATCATGACCGCCAGCGGTGGCAACGAGGAAGCGGCCTGGCTGGCGTCCAATGAACACGACATGGAAAGGTTCAAGGCGTTTCGTCATGCGCTGCCGGAAGCGGTCAACAGCCTGATTGACGAGCGCCGCCGGACCGAGCCGACATTGACGAAACTTGGCACGGATATGGCCGTCCCTGATGCGCAACTGGGCGCCATTCTCGAACGCTACGCGTGTGATCTTGCGGCGGCCGGCCTGGATTACGTCATCTTCGGCCACATCGGCAACAATCACCTGCACGTGAATATTCTTCCAAGCTCCAAGGCGGACTATCAATGCGGTCGCGAACTCTATCTGGCTTGGGCGCGTGAGGTGGTGGGATGGGGCGGTACTGTGGCCGCCGAACACGGCATCGGCAAACTCAAGGCGCCCATGTTGGAGATCATGTTTGGTACGGCTGGCACGGCCGCGATGCGGGCGGTCAAGCGCGTCTTCGACCCGGAGGGCCGCATGAGTCCGGGTAATCTATTCCCGAAGGCGGGTATGGCTTCATGAGTATGCCCTGTGATATCAAGGTGGCTGCTATCCAAGCCGGCGCCCCTCTGCCGGAGGCGAAATTTTCGATTCTGATCCCGACGTGGAATAATATGGCCTTCGTTCAGTTGTGTGTGGCTGCACTGCGCCGGCACTCCTCTTTTACCCATCAGATCATTCTCCATATCAATGATGGAAGGGATGGAACGCTGGCTTGGGCGCGTCAGGAGGGGTTGGCCTATACCCATACGCCCGTCAATGTCGGTATCTGCCACGCCGTCAACCTCGCGCGCACGTTGGTGCAGACCGATTATATCGTCTATATGAATGACGATATGGTGGTCTGTCCGGGTTGGGATCTGGCCTTGTGGGAGGAAATCGTGGCGTTGCGGCATCCCTTCTTCTTCCTATCCGCCACCATGCTCGAGCCCTATCCGACGCGCAGCATTCCGGTGCTTGCTCCGCGCAACTACGGTCTCACCGTGGATACCTTTGATGAGGCCCGTCTGCTCCGCGAATTTGACACCCCAGAGCGCGCGGATTGGTCTGGCGCCACGCGTCCGCCCAACATTGTCCACAAGGCCGTATGGGATTTAGTCGGCGGCTACAGTGTGGAATTCTCTCCGGGCTCCTATTCGGATCCTGATTTCTCCATGAAACTCTGGCAGGCCGGCCTCCGGCATTTCCGGGGCATCGGGCGTAGTCGTGTGTATCATTTTGTATCCAAGACCATCGGCCGCATGCCCATGAACTGTGGGCGCTCACAATTCTTCCGCAAGTGGGGCATCCGTCCCTCTACGCTGGAAAAACACCTGCTCCGCTTGGGCGAACCGTTTTCAGGCGAACTGCCTGATGTGCCTGCCACGTCCTCCTACCGTCGCGCCATGCTGAAAAACAAACTTCTGGCGCTATGGCGCTGAAGAAAGGTGTCGGGTCGCGAACTTCAGCAAACAAGACGTTTAAGGCTTGTGTTGTGGCCGGTATTTTGGCAACAAACCTAAATAAATGCCGCGCGGCACGGGGCCGCCCGGCAAAAAAACGGGAGAGCAGTATGAAGCGGATGATGATGAGCGGGTGCGTGGGTTTGCTGATGGCACTGATGGCGCGCGCTGGCGGGGCGACGCTCACGGTGCAGGTGGACCAGCCGGGCATCAAGATCAGCCCGGCCCTCTATGGCCTGTTCTTCGAGGAGATCAATCGCGCGGGCGATGGCGGCATCTACGCCGAAAAAATTCAGAACCGTTCGTTCGAGGATTCCGCGAAGGAGGCGGTCGCATGGATGCTGGTGAAGGGCGCAGAGGCCGGGGGTAGCCTGGCGCTCGACCAGAGCCGGCCGCTCAACGCGCACAACCCGACGAGCCTCAAGTTGGAAGTGAGCAAGGGGCAAGTCGGCGTGGCCAGCAGCGGCTTCGCGAAGGAAGCGGCGGACGGCATCGCGGTGGAGCAGGGGAAGGACTACGCGCTCGCGCTCTATGCGCGCGGTGGTGACCTGATCGCGGCGCTGGAGAAGTCCGACGGCGCGTCGCTCGCCTCGCAGAAAATTTCCGGCGTCGGCGCGGACTGGAAGAAGTTTGAGTGCGTGCTGACGGCGAGCGCGACCGTGACGAATGCGCGGCTCGTCATTTATGCCGCGAAACCCGGCGTGGTCTGGCTCGACATGGTCTCGCTCTTCCCCAAGGGCCAGCTCTTCCGCGCCGACCTGCTCGCGAAGCTCGCCGAGATGAAGCCCGCGTTTGTCCGTTTCCCCGGCGGCTGCTACGTGGAAGGACCCAAACTGGCCGAAGCGTTCCGCTGGAAGAAGACCATCGGCGCTCTCGCCGCGCGGCCGGGCCACTGGAACCTCTGGGGCTACAGGTCCAATGACGGCCTCGGCTATCACGAATATCTCCTGCTCTGCGAGGAACTGAAGGCTGCGCCGCTCTACGTGATCAACTGCGGCATGTCGCACGAGGAACAGGGCAACAAGAAAGCGCCGCCGGAAGGCGCGGACTTGCAGGAGTACGTGCAGGATGCGCTCGACGCCATCGAGTATGCCAACGGCCCCGCGGATTCCAAGTGGGGCCAGGTGCGCGCCGCGGCCGGCCACCCCGCGCCGTTCAACCTCAAATATCTGGAGATCGGCAACGAGAACGGCGGCCCGGTCTATCACAAGCACTACGCGCTTTTCCACGACGCGCTCAAGGCGAAGTATCCCGAAGTCCAGCTCATCGCCAATCTCTGGCACGGCCTGCCGACCAACCGCCCGCTGGAAATCGTGGACGAGCACTACTACAACGATCCCGAATTTTTCATGCGCCACGCCGACAAGTACGACAAGTATGACCGCGCCGGCTACAAGGTTTACGTCGGCGAGTACGCCGTCACCAAGGACTGCGGCCGCGGCAATCTCGCCGGCGCGCTGGGCGAGGCCGCGTTCATGACCGGCATGGAGCGCAACAGCGACGTGGTCATCATGGCCAGCTATGCGCCGCTCTTCGAGTATGTGGGCTGGAAACGCTGGAATCCGAACGCGATTCTCTTCGACGGCGCACGCAGTTATGGCACGCCCTCGTGGCACGTCCAGGCCCTGTTCGGCGCCAACCGCGCCGACGTGAACCTGCCGGTCAAGCTGGAGGCGCCCGTCATCGAATCCCGGACGCAGCGCGGTGGCATGATCGGCGTCGGCACCTGGCTCACGCAGGCCGAGTACAAGGACATCAAGGTCACGCAGGGCGACCAGGTCTTGTTCCAGTCCGATTTCTCCAAGGATGCCAAGGCTTGGAAATTCAACGGCGGCGAGTGGAAGACTGTGGATGGCGCGCTGCGGCAGACCAGCAACGAGCAGGGCGTCCGCGCCCTCGCCGGCAAGAAAGAGTGGAAGGACTACACGCTCACGCTCAAGGCCCGCAAACTCGGCGGCAAGGAAGGCTTCCTGATTCTCTTCGCCGCGCCCAACGAGAAGGACAAAGCGTGGTGGAACCTCGGCGGCTGGGGCAACAAGGAGCACGGCGTTGAACTGCGCGGCGTCGGCCACGACCACGTCCCCGGCCAGATCGAGACCGGCCGCTGGTACGATATCAAGATCGAGATGCAAGGCCCGCGGATCCGCTGCTACCTTGATGGCCAGCTCGTCCACGACATCAAGGGCGGCGCCAGGATCAATGCCCTCTACGCCGTCGCCGGCCTTCAGCAACCCGGCAAGGACCTCATCCTCAAGGCTGTCAACGTCGGCGATGAACCCCTCGACACGAGGGTGAAACTCGCCGGCGTGAAAAAAATAGCGCCCGAAGCCAGGGCGATCACCCTGACCTCCGCCAGCCTCGACGACGAAAATTCCCTGGACGCGCCCACCCAGGTTGCCCCGCACGCAAGCACCGTGAAGATCGCCGGGCCCGAATTCCGCTACAGCTTCCCGCCGCGCTCCGTCACGGTGTTGCGGCTCAAGCAGGCGGACTAAGCAAGTACCGAGGAACGCGAGGGTGGTGGTGGGTACATCCTCCGTGAACCTCGGTGTCCTTTGGGTCTAAACTTTCCAAGGTTTGGAAACCCGCGGGCCCATTTTCCCCGGCATTGGAAAAACTGACCGCGGATCGCTGAACGCTGACGGCGACTTTTTCCGAGCCTCGGGAATAGTAGCGAGCAGTTTTCCAAGCCTTGGAAAATTCTGCCACTGCGGCGCGCGGCTACCGGGGAAGCGCGGCGTCGAGGCGGGCGCGGCCGGCCTCGCTGCGCGCGGCGTCGCGGGCGCGGGTAAAGGCCTGGCGGCGCAGTTCCTCGTAGGGCGGCAGGCCGGTGCGTTCGCGGAAGAGCGGGTCGTCGCGCTTGTCCATGTAGCGCTGCCAGATGCGGCGCGCGAGTTGATCGAGGCCGGCGGCGCGGTCGGGGTCGCCGGCGACGAGCCAGAAGGCGCTCTGATAGGCGGTGCCCTCGATCTGCGCGATGGCCTCGTCGGACGAGAGCGCGTCAAGATTTTCGGTCAGGTTGGCGGCGACGAAGTTGTCGAGCGTGTTGGTGCCGGCGGCGTCCGGGTAGCGCTGCTTCAACTCGTCGAACCAGGTGGCCGCTTCCTGGTTGCGATGGAAAAGGTAGAGGTTGTTGATCGCCTCCTTGAGGAAATTGGCGTGCGCGATTTTAACCGTGTCCTCGCCGGGATGCTCGCGCCGCGCCTGGAGATAGTAGCCGTGGACGCGCGGCAGCAGGTCGAGGTTGGGCGAGAGGATGAACAGATTTTCCTCGGTGTTGAGGAGCAGCCGGCCCTGCCGGAAGGCGTCGGCCAGCGCTTGGAAAATCTGGCGGTCGGCTTTGACGGCATCGAAGTCCTTAGCGAAGCGCTTGCCCTGCGCGGCCCAATAGACCGCGTGCGCGTCGGGCAGCCGCCAGTCGAGCGGGCCATGCTCGCGGTCGGCCTGCTCCATCGCGGCCGGGTCGAGCTTGTAGAGGGCGCGCATCTGCTGCACGCGGATGAAGTCGAGCACGGCGCGCGCGCCGGGCGAGTCATCCAAAATTTTGGCGACCGCAGGCGGACGGTTGCTGGCTGCCAGCCACGCGCCGCTGAACGGATCCACGTCGAGCTGGCGCAGCGCGGCGACGACGTTGGACGCGGCCGCCCGTTGCAGCAGTTCGCGTTCGCCCGTCGGGACGGCGCGCAGGCGCGCGAAGTCCGGTTGTGGGCCACCGAACAAAGTCATCATCTCAAGGGCCCATTCGCGCTTATAAACGAAGTGCGCCTGGTCGGAGTCCTGCCCCATCTTATGAAAGAAAAGCCACGCCAGCTCGTTGTAGAGGCCGGCGCTGCCAGGGTTGTACTTCAGGCCGCTGTCGCGCAGCAGGCTGATGCCCTGCCGCACCCAGCGCCAGCGCTCTTGATAATCGTTGAGCAGCACGCTGATGTTGTAGGCCATGTTCCAGGCTTGGAAGGCCCAGACGGTGGTGAAGCGCGGTTCGAGCTTGGTGATCCAGTCGGCGAGTTGCACCAGCTCAAAATACTGGCCGCAGTCCTGCAGCTCGCTGGCGCGCAGCCAGAGCATATCGGCGACGATGCCGCGGAAGCCGCCGAAGGTGATGGTAGTGAAGGCGAGCAGCGGCGGCATGGTCTCGGTGGGCGCGGCCTGCACGAGGTGCTGCTCGGCTCGGCGCGCGGTCAGGCGCGGGTTGAGCCACGCCGCGCCGCCGAGCGCGGCGAGCGCCACCACGAGCATCAGGATGGACGTCAGTCGGCGCATATCAATCCGTCGGCAACGCCAGTTCACGGCGGCGCAGCGCGGCCACCGCCAGCAACATCAAGACACCGCTCGCCAGCACGACCTGCTTGGCGAATGTCCACGAGACATCACCCCATGAAATCCATTCGCCGGTGGCGACCATCGCCAGCGGGTCGTCGTTTTGCATCGGCATGATGAGCAGTTCGAGGCCGCGGTAGAACCAGCTCATCGCCTCATCGAGCCAGCCCGGCGGCTGCACCACGCCGGGCAGCGCGGCGGCAAAGCTGGCCTCGCGCGTCGCCAGCGAGTGGACCATGCCGGCGGTATTGAAGATGACCAGGGTCTGGAAGGTGGCGAACGCGGCGACGGGCATCGAGAACAGGCTGCCCGCGGTGATGCCGAGCGCGGCGATCAGCGCCAGCAGGCAGACGCTGATGAGCAGCGCGCGCAGATAGTTGGGCACCCAGCCGCCGACGGGCACCAGCAGCCGCAGACCGCTTTCCACATCGAAGAGCAATGTCACCGGCGTCTCGTTGATGTTGTGATACTCGACGCGCACGGCACCCTCGCCGGCCAGCGCCCGGCCCGGCACGCTCACGCTGAATTGCCCGTGCGCGGGATGGTCGGCGACGACCTCGCACGCCGCGCCGCCGCGCTCGCGCCCGACCACCCAGCGCCCGGTCATGCTCATCGGCCCGAGCAGCGCCGAGGCCACCTTGCAGCGCAACTGGAACGTGGGCGTGGCCGAGACGCCCGGCGGCAGATCAAAGCGCCAGGTGAGCCGACCGCCGGGTTGGATGGTGTTGGCCTCGATCTGCACCGCGTTGAGCAGCGCCTTGAAGATGGCCGCCGGCGCCATGTTCGTTGGCAGTTCATTGCGCGTCTGCAAGGCGGCGTAGCGCTGCTGCGCGCGTTGCTCGGCGGCGAACGGCTGCGGCGCGAGCCGCGCGCGCGCGACGATGATCTCCGCCGCGAGCAACTGCCGGTCGGCCGGCGTCAAAATCTCCGCGCGCGTATTCCACCGCAGCAGCCCGTAGGTGACCAGCGCGCACACCGCCAGCACCACCGTGTTCAGGATGACCAGCCCCAGCCATTTGCCGAGCCAGAGTTGCGCCGCGCTGACGGGCTTGGTGATGAGCAGATGAATCTGCCGCCGCTGGATTTCGCTGGCGACCGCCGCGCAGCCGGCCCAGACGGTCGCCAGCATCAGCACGCCCATCGTAAAACCGAGCGTGTAGCGGACGAGAATCTGGACGTAGCCGGCGAGCGTGCCATCGCTCTTCACCGTCAGCGGGATGCCGATGACGCCGAGGACGAGGATCGCCAGCAGCAGCACGACGACGCGCGAGCGGATCGCGTTGCGCAGGGAAATCAGTGCGATGGCCCAGACCGACCTCATGAGGGCTTATCCGGCTTGAGTAACTGCTTCAACTTTTCGTCGGCCGCGCGCAGCGCCGCGGCATCGGCCGCCGGCGCGGCAGAGGATGGCTCAGGCTCAGGCGCTATCTGCGGCAGCAGCGTCTGGAGCGCGGCCTCGGCCGGCGCCTCCGGTTGCAGATACGCGGCGACACCCTGCGCCGGCGCGGCGCCGGAACTCTCGCCGCCCGCACGGCGCGCCTGCTCGACCACGTCGAGGAAGAATTGTTCGAGGTCGCGCCGCGGATGCTCGATGCCCGGCTCCGTGCCGAGCGCCGCGCGCAGCGCGGCGACCAGCCGCTGCATCTGCTCCGCCGGCAGGTCGGGGAACGTGACGCGGCACTGGTGCGTGTCCTCGAGCAGGCTGGGGATCGAACCCATCGCCTGGATGCGCCCGTTATAGAGGATGGCGACGCGGTCGCAGACATCCTCGACATCGGCGAGCTGGTGCGACGAGACGAGGACCGTCTTGCCGCGCTGCGCCAGCGTCAGGATCAGGTCCTTCACCTGCCGGCAGCCGAGCGGGTCGAGGCCGGAGGTCGGCTCATCGAGCACGACGAGGTCGGGGTCGTTGATCAGCGCCTGCGCCAGCCCGATGCGGCGCGCCATGCCCTTGGAAAACTCGCCGACCGTCCGCCGCCGCGCGTGTTGCAGGCCGAGCATCTCCAGTAACTGCGCCGTGCGCTGCTTCCGTTCGCGCGCGTCGAGGTCAAAGAGGCGGCCGTAGAAATCCAGCGTCTCGTCGGGCGTGAGGTAGGGATAGAGATAGGATTCCTCCGGCAGATAGCCGACGCGCGCCTTGGCGCGGACATCGCGCGGCGAGCGGCCGAGCACGGCGAGCTGGCCGCGCGTCGGGTGGAGCAGGCCGAGGATCATCTTCAGCGTGGTGCTCTTGCCGGAGCCGTTCGGGCCGAGCAGGCCAAAGACCTCGCCGCGGCGCACCTCGAACGAGAGGCCATCCACCGCGCGCACCTTCGGCCGCCGCCAGAAATCGCGGAAGACCTTCGTCACCGCCCGCGCCTCGACCACCGGCATGGAAGCGTTGCTCATGGGCGGAGAGTGTAATCATCCGCGCCCGCGGCTCAAGCCAAAGCCGGCGCATCAGTGGGCCGGCCGGCTCAAGGCCTCCAGCGTGGCGCGGGCGTCGGCAAGGGTGCCCACGATGACGAACATGCGGTAGTCATAGCCGGTGGGCGGAAGACCAGCGGGGCATGTGACACGATAGACGCAGTTCCACTTGGTGACTTTCTGTCGCGGAAAGTCAAACCGGCCATAACCCGGCTTGGGGGCGGCAGGGTTGGGTGGCGCGTAGATGCCCATGGCATAACGGCCATCGGGCGTGGAAAAAATCAACGGAGCGGGGATTTCGCCGGGGCCTTTGCCTGCCGGCTCAAGCTGGCGGGTCGTGAGATTGAAGCGCCAGAAGTCGCTGAAGTCAGCCGGCATGTAACCCGTGAGGGCCTCAAAGACTCCCTGCACATGCCGCTCATCCGGTGGCAGCAGGAACGAAACCCGATAGTCAATGACCTTGGGGAAACCTGGTATGCCAATGCGGACACATTTCGCCAGCACATGCTGGGAAAGCAGCGTGGTGTTGCGCGCCGGGATGCCGCCGGATTTCTGGCCCGGCGCCAGCCAGAACGCCATCTGGTTGGTCGTCACCAGTTCATTCCCCGCGGCGTGCAAGTAGAGCAGGCGGCTGGTGGAGGTCGGCCCGTCACCGTCACGGCAGGAACCGGCCTCGGTTGGATTGAACGTTTCGCACTGGATGTCGCCGTTGACATCGAAATTCGAGGCCGATTGTAATTCACGGCCGTGATCGGCGGCATCAATAAACTCCTTGCCCTTCCACGTCAGGGAACTGATCGCGCCCGCCATGCGGTCGCAGGTGCGGATGATGATTTCCTCTGTCCCGTAGGCGCCGCGAATCTCCGACGTGCCATGGATCTTGGGCGCGGCCATCGCCGGCAGGTGCAGGAGCGCCACGAGGCCGAGGCGCAGCAAGAAATATTTCATGTCATTTTCCCGTATGGACAGCGGCTGTTGGGCACGCATTCTACCGATCTGCCGGCGCGGCGAAAGTCCCTTTTCCAAGGCTTGGAAAATTATAGCGATGTTTTTCCAAGCCCGCTGGTTGTCAATGAAAGTGAGACACATTTTCCATCATGATTTAGTCGTGTTTGGCTGGGGTGGATTGATCCAGACCTGATCCGGCACCCGCCTGGGCACCGGCAGTCCTTTGACAAAGCGTTCGGGGTG
>CAISWQ010000032.1 GCA_903889245.1 uncultured Lentisphaerota bacterium
ACGGCATCATGGGCCGGGCCCATTCCAACGCGTGGCGGAAGGTGACGAACTACTTCGACGTCCCGCTGCAACCGGTCCTCAAGGCCGCCTGCGCGCGCGACGCCGCGAAGGTGCAGGCCTTCGCGGACCAGTGGGGCTATGCCTCGGTCGAGACCGACTGGCGGAAGCTGGTCGCGCGCCGCGACCTTGACGCGATTGATATCTGCGTGCCCAACGACCTCCACCTGGAGATCGCCACCGCCGCCGCCAAGGCCGGCAAGATGATCCTCTGCGAGAAGCCGCTCGCGCGCAATACCGCCGAGGGCGTGAAGATGTGCAAGGCGGTCGAGAAGGCCGGCGTGCTCAACACCGTCTGGTATAACTACCGCCGCGTGCCGGCGGTGACGCTGGCGAAGAACCTCGTCGCCGAGGGCAAGCTCGGCAAGATCTTCCACTACCGTGCGAACTTCCTCCAGGACTGGACGATCTCGCCCGACCTGCCGCAGGGCGGCACCGGCCTGTGGCGGCTCGACGTCAAGGCGGCGGGCAGCGGCGTGACGGGCGACCTGCTCGCGCACTGCATTGATACGGCGATCTGGATCAACGGCCCGATCACGTCCGTCTCCGCGATGACCGAGACGTTCATCAAGGAGCGCCAGCACACGCTCACCGGCAAGGTCGAGAAGGTCGGCATTGACGATGCGTGCGCCTTCCTTGCGCGCTTTGCCAACGGCTCGCTCGCGATCTTCGAGTCCACCCGCTACGCGCGTGGCCACAAGGCGGAATATACGTTCGAGATCAACGGCGAAAAGGCGTCCATCGCTTGGAACCTGCACGACCTGCACCGGCTGCAATATTTCGACCACGCCGATGATTCCACCGTGCGCGGCTGGCGGAACATTCACGTCAGCGATGGCGACCAGCCCTATATGAAGGCGTGGTGGGTACCCGGCCTGCAGATTGGCTACGAACACAGCTTCGTGCACCAGGTGGCCGACTTCCTCACGGCCGCGGCGCGCGGCGAATCGGCCGCGCCGACGTTCCGCGAGGCGCTGGAGACCACAAAGGTGTGCGACGCCGTCCTCGCCTCCGCCGCCAGCGGTCGCTGGGTCACGCTCGCCTGACCGCCCCACCAGCGTCTGGAATCTTTCCAGAGATGGGAAAGCGTGCCGGCATGTTTTTCCCAACCTTGGATGATTGTGCGGATGTTTTTTCCAGGACTTGGAAAAAAGGGGAACGTTTTTCCCGGGGCTTGGAAGGCGGCGCTACTTGGCGCGCAGCACCACGTAGGTCGGCAAGCCGACGGCGCCGTAACGGTCGAGGATGGACTTCGCCGGTTCCGCGTTCGGCTGCTCGGCCTGATACTTGATAAAGGCGAAGCCGGCGAGGCGGCGCGCGACGTCGGCATCCTTAAAGGTGGTCGCCTCCATCGCGTGGCAGTTCTTGCACCACGACGCCCAGAAATCAATCAGTACCGGTTTGCCGGCGGCGCGCGCGGCGGCGAGTTGGCTGGCGAAGTCCGCCGCCGGCGTGTTGCCGCCGCCCGCCGCCGGGCGGAACAGGTGCCAGGCCTCGTAGCCGTAGTAGCCGGCGAGTACGAGAATCAAGACACCGAAGGCATATTTCACCTTGGTCATCCAGCCGCCGGGCTTGGGCAGGAAGGCGAGGCCCGCGCCGGCGAGCGGCCACGGTAGCGCCATGCCAAGGCCGAGCACGAACGGCAGCAGCAGACCGAGCGGTTGTCCCTGGCTGTACAGGTTGCCCGCGAGCAGCAGCACGGAGAACACAACCGGCGCGACGCACGCGCCGGCGAGCAGCGCGGCGACGATGCCCATCGTGAAGGCGAGCCCGAAGGTGCCGCGGCGCGTGGCGTCCGGCGTGCCCAGCTTGCCCTGGAAGCGCGAGAGGTCAATCTGGATGATGTCGAACATGCCCAGCGCCAGCGCGATGAAGATGATGGCGATGATCGCGTTGAACCACGGCGAGGCGTTGAGCGCGCCGAACTTGGCGCCGGTCAGCACGACGACAAGGCCGAGCGCGCCGTAGGCCAGCGCCATGCCGAGGCCGTAGGTGCCGCCGAGCAGCGCGCCGCGGCGCGGGGAACCGGCGCGCGCGCCGGCGCCGATGATGGCGAGGTTGACCGGGATCATCGGCAGCACGCAGGGCGTCAGGTTGAGCAGCAGGCCGCCGAACAGGAAGACGAACACCAATCCCCACGAAAACCCGGCGTCGGCTGTGGCGGGCGTGGCTTGCTGACCGGCGGAATCAAGGAAGGCGAGAAATTGGGTTTTATCGAGATAACCCGCGGCGGTCGCGGCGACGGCGAAGCGGTCGGCCTCGGCTTTCCAGTCGCCGGCTTTTAGCGCCGAGGAGGTCTTCTGCTCCGCGTCAGGTTGCGGGGCGGTTCCCTGGGTTGGCGCAGGTGTGGCCGCCCAGGTCAGGGTGAAGGTTTTATCTTCGGGGAAAAAACACATCGAGTCGTTGCAGCCTTGAAACTCGACTTTCACGTCGAGCTTGGCGACCGCTGGCGTGACGCGGAAATTCAACACTGTATCGGCGTCGAAGACGTCCTTGTCCTCGTCGCTGTGTTTGTCGCGAATCTTCTTCGGGGTGGGCGGGTTCAGCGGCGTGAGCTGCGCGCCGGTGGCGGAAACCTTCAGGTGCCCGGCGTAGATGTAATGTTGCGCCGGAATTTTCAGGGCGACCTGTGCCGCCGGCTGGCCGTCCGGCTGTTGCGCGGTGGCCGTGACCTCGAAGGGGCTGGCGGCGCGCGCCGGCCAGAGGAGTCCGACCACCATCAGCAAGCCAAGCAGCAGATTTTTCATGCGCCGAATGTAACCGGAACGCGGGCGCATTCAAGTCCGCAGCCCGTCAGGTGTCGCGACAAAAATTTTCCAGCGCCGTTGCGCGGCCCTGCTGCATTTGTTACGCTCCGGCGGGTAGGAGCGATGAAAAACAGCAGCCATCTGCATGTGAACCGGCCGGTGCATCTGGCGCGCCGCGATGCCTACTATGAGGCCGCCGTCGAGTTGCTCAACCGGCCCATGCACGGCCTGGACCTGCGCGAGCGTGTGCGGCAGGCCGAGCGTGCGCTGGTGCTGTTCAAGACCGCCGCTCACCATGCGCGCTTTGCCGGTCGGTCCCCCCACGCCCTGCCGCAGGAGGCCGACTTCCTGCGCTTCATGCAACTGGTGATTGACCAGATCGGCTCGCTGCTGGCGATGACGCAGCAGCAGACGCACTTTCTGCTGGAGGAATGTTTCCTCGGCCAGTTCTTGCGGGCGCAACCGGAGCAGTTGCAGTTGATGCCCGGTCACTATCAACGCCGTGCCGAGGATATCCAGGAGGGTTTGTGCCACCTCTTGCAGATGGCCTATCAGCCGCACCACGACCTCTACGACGCGGACTTGAACGGCCTGACACCGGAGGAGCGCACCCGCTATAACCAAGCCTACAATAGTTTTCGCGATGACCTGCGGCGCGCCGAGATCGAGCAACTCAAGCGCGGCCAAACTTCCGGTGCAGTTCTCCGTAGCTCGTGAAGATGATCGTCGGCCGTCCGTGCGGGCAGGTGTAGGGCATCTCGGCGCGCGCCAGCGCCACCACCAGTTGCTCGATCTCGTCGAGCCGCAACACATCACGCGCTTTGACCGCCGCTTTGCATGCCGCCTGCGCCACGGCTTCCTCGACCGCGCGCGCGCTGCCGCCGCGCGCGCCGCCCTTCGCCAGTGACTCCGCGATCGCCGCCAGCACCGCGCGCGACGACGCCCCGCCGAGGCACGCCGGCAACGCATCCACGATGAAGGCATCGCCGCCGAAGTCGGCGAGGCCAAAACCCATCTCGCGCAGCAGCGGCAGATTTTCGCGGACCGCCTCCGCCGTCGCCGGCAGCAGTTCGACCGTCTCCGGCGCAAGCAGGCCCTGGCTCTTGACCGCATGACTCGTGTACTGCTTGAGCAGTTGCTCGAACAGCACGCGCTCGTGCGCCGCGTGCGGGTCCATCAGCACGAGGCCATCCTCGGTCTCCAGCACCACATAGAGCCCGCCGACCTGGCCGAGCACGCGGCACCAGAGCCAGGGCGAGTGGGCGGCGTTCTTCAGCTCCTGCGCCGGCGTCGGCGCCGCCGCTGGCGGCGCGGCACCGGGTACCGCGGTCGGCGGTGGCGCGGACGGCGGGAGCATCGGCAGGCCGGGAAACTGGAACGTCCGCGGCGGCGGCAGATCGGGAATCAGCAACTTGATCTGCTGCTCCGCGGATGCGGCGATCGCCGTGGTGGGCGGCGGCATGGTCAACAACGAACTGGTGATACCGGTTGTCGGCGTCGGTTGCAGCGCGCGGCGGATCGCCTCGATCACGGCGTCGCGAATCGCGCCCGGCTGGCGGAAGCGCACTTCCTTCTTCGTCGGGTGGACGTTCACATCCACCTGTTCCGGGTCCACCTCGATGAACAGGAAGATCGGCGCGTGCCGGCCCGGCGGCAGCAGCGTGTGATAGCCCTCGTTGATCGCGTGATAGATCGCCGCCGCGCTCGCCGGCCGGCCGTTGATGAACACATACTGTTCCGTCCGGTCCTGCCGCGCCGCCGCGGGCTGGCCCGCGTAGCCGCGCACGGTGATGTCGTGCCGCGTCAGGTCCAGCGGCCGCAACTGCCGCGCGAGGTCCGCGCCAACGATGTCGCGCAGCCGGTCGCCGAGCGTCGCGCCCGCCGCGAGCCGCATCGCCTCGCGGCCGTCCACTACCAGCCGCCAGCCGACTTCGGGATGGGCAAGCGCGTAGACCACGAACATCTGCCGGATATGCGCCAGCTCTGTCGCATCGGCGCGCAGAAATTTCCGGCGCGCGGGGACGTTGAAGAACAGCCGCCGCGCCTCGATGCGCGTGCCCGGCGGACAGCCCGCGTCCTTGACGTCGGCCAGCTTGCCGCCGGCGATGACCAGCTCCGTGCCGGCGAGGTCCGCCGCCGGCCGCGTCGTCAGCGTGAAATGGCTAACCGCCGAAATCGCCGCGAGCGCCTCGCCGCGGAAGCCGAGCGTCGCGACGTGCTCGATATCGTCCACGTCCTGGATTTTACTGGTGGCGTGCCGCTCGATGGCGAGCAGCGCGTCGTCGCGGCCCATGCCGCAGCCGTTATCGGTGATGGCGACGAGTTGCCGCCCGCCGCCGACAGCCTCGACCTCGATCTGCGTCGCGCCGGCGTCGAGCGCGTTCTCGACGAGTTCCTTGACCACCGAGGCGGGGCGCTCGACGACCTCGCCCGCCGCGATCTTGTTGATCACATGGTCGCTCAAAACGTGGATGGGTTTAGGGGCCGGCACGCGCGGACTCTACCACAGCCCCCACCGTGGCGCGAAAAAAACGTCCACGCGAGCTGTGAAAAAGGGACCTGGTGGGCGATGCAGGATTTGAACCTGCGACACCCTCGGTGTAAGCGAGGTGCTCTACCACTGAGCTAATCGCCCGAAATCACTCGCCGTAATCCGGGAAATAATCCTGTAGGGCCTTCACATCCCAGTCGTGCGTGCGCATGTAGCGAATGCAGGCGACGGTGGCGCGCGCGCCGGATTCGGTCGTGACAATCGGCAGGCTGCGCAGAATCGCCTCGGCCCGGATGCGCACCTCGTCCACCAGCGAGATCGGGCCGCTCGGCGTGTTGATGATCATCTGGATGCCGTTGCCGTGCATGAGGTCGAGCACGGTGCCGCCCTTGTGGTCGCTGACTTTGCTGACTACGCTGGTCGGGACATTGCGGGCCGCCAGCGCCTTGGCGGTACCCTCGGTGGCGACAAGTTGAAAGCCGAGCTGAACCAGCTCCGTGCCAATCTCGATCATCCATTCCTTGTCGGCGTCGCGCGCGGAGAGGAAGACCGTCCCCTCGTCGGGCAAATGCTGGCCGGCGGCGATCTGGCCCTTCCAGTAGGCGAGTTCGAAACAGGAATCAATGCCCATGACCTCGCCGGTGGATTTCATCTCCGGGCCGAGGATCGGGTCCACGCCGGCGAAGCGGTTGAACGGCAGGACGACCTCCTTGACGGCCTTCCATGTCGGCGTGACCGGCTTGTGGCCGGCCATGATTTCCTTGAGCGTCTGGCCGATGGAGATGCGCGCAGCCCACTTGGCGAGCGGGACGCCGGTGGCCTTGCTCAAGTAGGGCACGGTGCGCGAAGCGCGCGGATTGATTTCGAGGACGTAGAAGACGCCGTCCTTCGCCGCGAGCTGGACGTTCATCAGGCCCTTGACCTTGAGCGCGAGCGCCATCTTGCGGCAGGCTTCCTCAACCTCGGTGATGAGCTTGGGGTCGAGCGAGTGTGGCGGCGTGCAGCACGCGCTGTCGCCGGAATGGATACCGGCCTGCTCGACGTGTTGCTGGACGCCGCCGATATAGACCTCGGTCGAGTCGCAAACCACGTCCACATCAATTTCCACCGCGCGGTCGAGATAGCGGTCAATCAGCACCGGGAAGCCGGGGCTGGCGGCGAACGCCGCGTAGGTGAAAGGGACGAGCTCGTTCTCGTTGTAGGCCACCATCATCGCGCGGCCGCCGAGCACGTAGGAGGGGCGGATCATGACGGGGAAGCCGATCTTGCGCGCGACCTCAAGCGCCTCGTCAATGCTCATCGCGGTGCCGGATTCCGGCTGGCGGATGCCGAGGTCGTTGAGCAGCTTCGCGCAACGCTTGCGGTCCTCGGCGATGTCAATGCTGTCCGATGACGTACCGAGGATCGGCACACCCGCCTGCTGCAACGGCACGGCGAGATTGAGCGGCGTCTGGCCGCCCATCTGCACGACGACACCGATGGGCTTCTCGTTCTCGTAGATGTTCATCACATCCTCGAACGTCAGCGGCTCGAAGTAGAGCTTGTCAGAGGTGTCGTAGTCGGTCGAGACCGTCTCCGGGTTGCTGTTGACCATGATCGCCTCGTAGCCGAGCTTGCGCAGGGCCTGGACGGTATGGACGCAGCAGTAATCGAACTCGATGCCCTGCCCGATGCGGTTCGGGCCGCTGCCGAGGATGATGACCTTCGGGCGGTCGGTGTGGCGGCTGTTGTCGCGCTCGGCGTAGCTGGAATAATAGTACGGCGTGTAGGCCTCGAACTCGCCGGCGCAGGTATCCACGAGCCGGTAGACCGGCTTGATGCCGGCGGCGAGCCGCTCCTTGCGGATATCGAGGTGCGAGACATCCGGGCCGCGTAGCGCGGCGATCTGACGATCGGAGAAACCCATCTCCTTGGCCTCGCGCAGCAGCTCCTTCTTCAGCGCGCGGTCCTTCGGCGCGTCGAGTAGCCGCTGCTCCATCTCGATGATCTGCGCGATGTTGTCCACGAACCACGGATCCACAAAGGAGACCTCGAAAATCTTCTCCAGGCTCCAGCCCTGCTTGAGCGCCACCTTCAGCGCGAACAGGCGGTCCGGGGTGGGGCGGGCAAGCAGGTCTTCGAGCTTGCTGATGTCCACGCGTTTCTCGCACTTGAGGTCGAGACCATCCACGCCGATTTCCAAACCGCGCAGCGCCTTCTGCAGCGCTTCCTTGAAATTCTTGCCGATGGCCATCGTCTCGCCGACCGACTTCATGCTGACGCCGAGATGCGGGTCGGAGCCAGCGAACTTCTCGAAGGCGAAGCGCGGCACCTTGACCACGCAGTAATCGAGCGTTGGCTCGAAGCAGGCGGGCGTCTCGCGCGTGATGTCGTTGGGCAGCTCGTCGAGCGTGTAGCCGACCGCGAGCTTGGCCGCGATCTTGGCGATGGGGAAGCCGGTCGCCTTGCTCGCGAGGGCCGAGCTGCGCGAAACGCGCGGGTTCATCTCGATGACGACCATGCGCCCGTTCTGCGGGTTGATGGCAAACTGGACGTTGGAACCGCCGGTCTCGACGCCGATGGCCTTCATGACGGCGATCGCGCCGTCGCGCATCTTCTGATACTCCGCGTCGGTCAGCGTCTGCGCCGGCGCCACGGTGATGCTGTCGCCCGTGTGCACGCCCATCGGGTCGAGGTTCTCGATCGAACAGATGATGACGACGTTGTCCTTGCGGTCGCGCATCACCTCGAGCTCGAATTCCTTCCAGCCCCAGACGGATTCCTCCAGCAGAACCTCGTGGACCATGCTGGCCTTGAGGCCGCCTTCGCAGATCGCGAGCAACTCCTCCATGTTTTTCGCGACGCCGCCACCGGTGCCGCCGAGCGTGAAGCTGGGGCGGATGATGATCGGGAAACCGAGCTCCTCGCCGACCGCGCGCACCTGATCGAGGCTCGTGACCTGCCGGCTCTTGAGGCACTCCAGCCCGGCCTGCTCCATCGCCGCCTTGAACAATTCGCGCTCCTCGGCGCGGCGGATGACCTGCACGTTCGCGCCGATCAGTTCAACGCCGTATTTCTCCAGCACGCCCGACTCCGCGACCTTGACCGCGGTGTTCAGCGCCGTCTGGCCGCCGAGCGTCGGCAGCAGCGCCTGCGGGCGTTCCTTGGCGATGATCTTGGCGACCGCCTCCGGCGTGATCGGCTCGACATAGGTACGATCGGCTGTCTCCGGGTCGGTCATGATGGTCGCGGGATTGCTGTTGATCAGCACGACCTCATAGCCTTCTTCGCGCAGCGCCTTGCAGGCCTGGGTGCCGGAGTAATCGAATTCGCAGGCCTGGCCGATGACGATGGGCCCCGACCCGATGATCATGATCTTCTTGATGTCAGTACGTTTTGGCATGGTGTGAATCCTGAAATTGGAAACCTGAAACTTGAGACCTGAAACCTGAATTCAGAACATCAAGACGAGGTCGTCGCAGTTCCTTTCGTATTTTTTGCCATGGTCACGAAGATGGCGATCAATTCGTCGGCCTCCTGCCATAATTCCGCGCGCAGCGGCAGGTCAAGGCTGCAGCCTTCCTTCAAAATCTCCAGCCACATTTGCGTTTCATCCGCTTCTTGCGTGCAGAGCTCAATCTTCGCGATGAAGTCGGCCTTGCTGCGCGCGCGCGATGCTTCCCGATAGATGGCGGCCACGGCCGTACCGGCCCGCAGCATCTGCTTGCCTACCACCTGAACCTCCAGCCGGTTCTTCGGCAACATGCAATACAGACGGATGATGCTCACCGCAAAGCGTTTCGTCCGCTGCCTAAGTTCTTCTTTCCTATCCATGGCGTTTTTCAAGTATCAAGTTTCAGGTGGCTTTTCGGGTTCTTCATTCAGGTTTCAGGTCTCAAGTTTCAGGTTTCTCTGGTGTCTATTCCCACTCGATCGTCGCGGGCGGTTTGCTGCTGATGTCATAGACCACCCGGTTGATGCCGCGGACTTCGTTGATGATGCGGTTGGCGACGCGGCTCAACAGCTCGTGCGGCAGATGCGCCCAGTGCGCGGTCATGAAGTCGCTGGTCTGCACCGCGCGCAGCGCCACGACCCACTCGTAGGTGCGGCCGTCGCCCATGACGCCGACGCTGCGCACCGGCAGGAACACGGCGAACGCCTGCGCCACGTGGTCATACCAACTCCGGCCGTCGCCCGCCTTCGTGTTCCGCAATTCCTCGATGAAAATCGCGTCAGCGCGGCGCAGCAGGTTGGCGTACTCCATCTTCACAGCGCCAAGGATGCGCACGCCAAGGCCGGGGCCGGGGAAGGGGTGACGGAAGACCATCTCCGGCGGCAGGCCGACGGCGATGCCGAGCTGGCGGACCTCGTCCTTGAACAGCTCGCGCAGCGGCTCGAGCAATTTCAGGTGCAGCGTCTCCGGCAGGCCGCCGACGTTGTGATGGCTCTTGATCGTCGTCGCCTTCTTGCCCTTGACGCCGGCGGATTCGATCACGTCGGGATAAATCGTGCCCTGCGCCAGCCACTTCACCGCCTGGTCGGACTGCTTGAGCTTCCCGGCCTCGGCTTGGAAGACTTCTACAAACTCGCGGCCGATGATCTTGCGCTTCTGCTCCGGGTCCTCGACGCCGGCGAGCTTGCCCATGAACTGCGCCGTCGCATCCATGTGGATGACGCGTACGCCGAGGTTCTTCGCGAACGTCTGCATCACCTGTTCGGCCTCGTTCAGGCGCAGCAGGCCGTGATCCACGAACACGCAGACGAGCTGTTTGCCAATTGCCTTGTGCAGCAGCGCCGCCGCGACCGAGCTATCCACGCCGCCGGAAAGACCGAGCAGCACGTGCTCGTTGCCGACCTGCGCGCGAATCTTGGCGACGGCCTCGGCGACGTAATCGCCCATGATCCAGTCCGGCGTCACGCCGGCGACATCAATGACGAACCGCCGCAAAATCGCCGCGCCCTGCTTGGTGTGTGTGACCTCTGGATGGAATTGCAGGCCGAAGAACTTCCGCGCCTCGTCGGCCATGCCCGCGTTTGCGCAGGCCTCGGTGGCGGCGATGGTGGCGAAGCCCTGCGGCAGCACAGTGACCTTGTCGCCATGGCTCATCCAGACGTTGAGCAGGCTGTGGCCGTCGGGCGTGGTGGCGTCGTGCAGGCCGCCGAGCAGCTTCGAGTGGCCGACCGCGCGGACCTCGGCGTGGCCGAACTCGCGCGTCGCGCCACTTTCGACCTTGCCGCCGAGCCGCTGGGCCATCAACTGCATGCCGTAGCAGATGCCGAGGACCGGCACGCCGAGCTTGAAGATGTCCGGGTCGCAGTTGGGCGCGCCGGCCTCATAGACGCTGGCCGGGCCGCCGGAGAGGATGAGTCCCTTGACGCCGCGTGCGCGCAGCTCCGCCGCGGGGGTGTCGCAGCGCAGCATCTCGCAATAGACGTTCAGCTCGCGCACCCGCCGCGCGATGAGCTGCGTGTACTGCGACCCGAAGTCCAGGATGGCGATCCATTCGTGAGCCATAAGTCCGTCCGTTGTGGCGGCGGAACGTAGCAAAAGCCCGCGGCTTCGGCAAGGGCTGGCTGGCCCGGTTTTCCAAGGATTGGAAGCCGGAGGAGGTGGTTTTTCCAAGCCTTGGAAAATCTCGCGAAAATATTTCCAAGCCCCGGAAAAAATCGCCTGAAATTTTCCAAGGCTGGGAAAATTTCGCACGGCTTTTCCCGAGCCTTGGAAATCGCGGGGCGGAGTTTTCCGGCTGACTGGGAGCGGATTTGTTTTCTACCAGAACTGGAGGGCCACGCTCCGTCGTGGCCGGCAGCGAACACCGAACATCGAAGGCGTGCGCGGCGGGGTGAAAAGATGGCGGAGGATTTGAACAGGGAAGGCGGGAAGGAGGGCAGGGGCTTCTTCGCGTCTTCCCGTCTGCGCTGTTCACCTGTAGCGGCGGGCTATGCCCGCCGACGGCGACCATAGGTCGCCGCTACAGAAGCGTGAGCGGACCGCTTCTTTTCCGGCTTTCCTGCTTTCCTCATTCAAAAGGCACCCTTGCGGGTGCGCTACAAGCGGCGCCGCCAGAAGATTCTGGCGGCGAGAGGGGCGCTTGGGCTACACTCGCCGCACGCTGACGGGGATGGACGGGCTATGCTGGACGAGGAAGAGAAAACCATCATCAAGCCGCTGGGGAAGAAGCCGGTCGAGGCTTTGGAGCCCGGCGCGCAACTGGGCCAATACAAAATCATCCGCCTGCTCGGCCGCGGCGGCATGGGCGAGGTCTATGAGGCCGAGCACACCACCCTCGG
>CAISWQ010000033.1 GCA_903889245.1 uncultured Lentisphaerota bacterium
GGCGTTCTTTTTCAGTCAACTGCGTGTACTCTCGCTTCATGGACGGGTCTCCTTGCGGGGGTTGTTAGGTCCAACAACCGTTAGGTGTACCCGTCCGCTTTCGGTGGTGCACTTATTATGTGCATGCGGGGGCTTGGAAAATTCCGGCTGATTTTTTCCAAGCCTTGGAAAACCGCGCGGGCAACCGGGCGGAGCGCGAGGATGCAGGCCCTGTCGGTCCTGCCATCGCTCCCTCACCTGACTGATTTGCCCAGCAGCTCGACCATCGCTTTGCCCATGGCTTCGCCGACGTCCATATAGACCTTGGCGTTGCCGCCGTAGTGGCTGTTGCCGCTGCCGCCGCGGGCCATGTCGTGAGTATAGACGGTGGCGACGTTGCCTTTGAATTCGGGATGCTTGCCGGTCTTGCCATCCACGGCGAGGTGGGCGTTCAGCACGGTTTCGGTGTTGCCGCCGCAGCCCTTGCTGGCTTCGCCGAGTGTGGCGATGACAAACTTCGCGTCGGGGGCGTTGAAATCTTTGCGGAGCGACTTGATGACGTTGACGAGGTTCTCCTCGTAGTGGACGGAATGGGCCTCGGTGCCGCAGTCGCGCTCGCCCTGCCACCAGAAGAAGCCGGCGACTTCGTAGCCGTCAACGCCGGGCATGTACTTGGCGAGATCGGCGAGGACCGCTTTCGCGTTGGCCACGTCGTCGTCGTACTGCTTGCCGGCGTACCACGTGATGGGCTTGGGCTCGGTGCCTTTTTCCCAGCGTTCGGGCGAGCCTTTGTAGCCGGGGAAGGTGAACGTCACTTCCTTACCGGTCTTCTTGTCCTTGCTTGTGTAGTCGTAGCCCTTGGAGCCGGGTGGCAGCAGGTCCCAGCCGAGCGCGCGGTTGCCGATGCAGCTCTTGAGGAGCATCACCGGTTCGTCAATCGCGCTTCCCAGAACGTGGCCCGTGCCGAATTCGATCCCGATCTTGCCCTTGCCAACCTTGAGCCACTCATTGTGCAGTACGTTCATCCCGCCGCCGCGACCAACCATGACCTGCACGTTGCGGACGTCGTTCCGCTCCGCCCAGTTGCCGGCGGCGTCCACGAGGTAGGGATAGAGCTTCTCCGTCTTCACGGCCATCTCCAGCGTCTCGCCCTTCGTGCCGGTGACGTTGCCCATGCCAACCATGTTGGATTGGCCCATCAGCACGAACACCTTCGCCTTCTTCGCCTGCGCCTCCACCGTCGCGCCCGTGAGCGCGACAACCGCCGCGGCCAGCAGGCACGCGCGCGTGAGGTTTGTTTGCCCGTTCATGGTTCCGCTTCCTTTCTTTGATTACTGATTACACGGCTGAAAATATGAACCTAGCGCAGCGGTGTGAGGGTGAACTCCTTGATCGCCACGTTGCGGCTCCCTTCCCGGATCGAGAAGGTGAGCGTGTTCCGGCCCTTGAGCAACTGCAGCTCGGCCGGCTGGGTCTGTTGCCACAAGCCGATGGTGTAAGGGACCGCGACCTCAACCGACTGCTTGGCGTCGTTCGCCGCGAACAGAAATTTCTGTCCCTCTTGTAGTGTGGCGACCCGCGCGGTCAGCACATATCTGCCCGCTTGCGGCGCCTCAAAGGTGTACTGCGTTTTCAAGCCGCCGCCGCCCAGCAGTTGCATACCGCCGCCGAAGCTCTTCATGGCGGTCGCCGTTCCCGTGGCCTTGCCGTGGGCCACTGCGGGGATGGTGATTTTCCCATCCTGATGCACGCTCACCTGCTGGTCGTCCTTGGTGACAGCCGCCGCTTCCACCGTCTGTTGTTCCTGCGGCTCGTTGGCCTCGGCCAGCTCTTCGCCGAGCGGCCCCAACTTGACCGCCTGCGATGCGAGGAACAGCGCCTCGTAATGCGCGAGGCTGCTCCAGATGCCGCCCTCCACTTTCTTGCGGCTGTTGTAGGCCGGCTCGCCGAGGATGCGGCTGACCCACTGCGCGCGCAGCACCTTCAGATAGTCCTGCGTATGTTCCCGCGCCTGGGTCTCCAGCAGAAAATCCGCTCCGCCCAGCGGGGCTTCGTCCTTGTCCCACCAGCTATGCTCGAACCCGGCGCCGAGATTGACGACCCAGCCCTTCGGCGTCCAATGGCTCAACGCGGCGTGCTTGTGCTGGGTCACGCCCCACACCGGAATGCCGAAGGCGCGCAGGATGAATCGCCCGAAGAACGCGCGCCGGCCGCACACGCCGCCGTCCTTGGGGATGTTCTGGTATTCGTTCAGCGTCGGCAGATCGTTCTGCACATTCTGGGAGCCATAGGGGACCTCGGTCTTGACGGCGGCGGAATAACGCCAGCCGTAGTTCGAATTGCCGACGTGATCGGGCCGGTACGTCCGCAGCATCTCGCGGCCCCACGCCAGAATTTCGTCCGGCGCATTGCAATCGATGACCATCCGATATTCCCACGTCGAAAAATTTTTGAACGCCGGATCCAGCTCGCCGTTGAGATAGGCCTTTTCATAATGCAGGTAGCGCCTGACCGGGTCCACGATGGCGGGCGCGTTGGCCTGGGCTTGGGCGTTGTTCTGTTTGATCGGCACGGCGTGCTCCAGGCTGGTGGCCAAGGCCAACCGGTGCAAGACGCCTGCGTTGGCCTTCGGACTCGCCTGCTGGATCGCCGAATAAATGTCCATCGCCTGGCCATACTTGCCATACGGCGCGCCGCCGGCGATGAGCATCTCCTTCATCAATTTGTCATCGGCCAGCAGTTTGGCCTGCAACGCCTCGCGCTGCGGCTGCCCCTGCGCAAACTCCGCCAACCCGCGCGGCGTCGCCGCAGTCAGCACTGTGCCCTTGACCAGCAACGCATCCAGCTTGTCGCCCGAGAGGAAGGGTTCCACCTCCGCCAGCAGCGCCCGGGCGGCGATGAGTTCGTTGGTGCGCGCCAGGACCAGCGCCGCCTGGGCGGACTGATTTGCCTTGCCCTGCGCCGGTTCGCCGGTCTTCGCCTTGTCGAGTTCGGTCTGCGCCTGCTTGATCGCCTTCTCGCCATCCGCCTTGTTCGCCTGCCATTTCGCGAGGTCTTTTCTGGCTGCTTCGCGCTGCGCCTCCGTGGTCGCGGCCTTGAGGTCGGCCTCCGCCTTGGCGATGCCCTGGTTGGCCTTCCCCAGCCAATACTTCTTCCAGTTGGCGATTTTCGCCTGAATATTCCCGGCCTCGCTCGCAGATTTCTGTGTGGCCTCCGCTTTTTGCTGCGCCGCCTTGAGTGTTGCGCGTGCTTGCTGGAGCGCGGCCTTCTTCTGCTCCGCCACAGCGGGCAAGGCCTTGGCAAGCTCCGCCTGCAAAGCCTTGAGTTGTTCCGCGTAGTGTGCCGCGAGCCGCTCGCCGTCTTGGGTGAGGACAACCGCGGGTTCCGGTTTCTTGGCCGCCGACACCGTGCCGAGCCCGATGGCGGTCGCGGCCAGCAGGCAACCCAGCTTCATGGTTGTTGTGTTTGTCATGGTTTGACCTAGACGAGTTCTTCCTTTGCCGCATCCCAGCGCACCATACGCTGCTCCTGCTGCGCCTTCAGCGACATCAGAAACGTGGCGGTCTCGATGAACGCCTCGTCGGTCGAGCATTTCGGCGTGCCGCGCGTGCGGATGCAGTTGATCCAGTCCTGCATGTGGTTGGGCTGCGGCGGCGTCTGGCCGCGCTGGTAGCCCTTGGGCAGGACCGCCTGCTCGTTGTAGCCGGCCGGGATGAGCTGGAACGTGGTGACGTTGTGCGCGATGTCGTCGAAGCGCAGCGTGGCCTCGCGCCCGCAGATGGTCACCGGCTGGCTGTCGGTGGTGTTCATGCTGCCGGTGAAGGTGACGGTGCGGCCGAGCTTCTCGAACTGATAGACCGCGCTCCACGTATCCGGCACCTCGCGGTCGTCGCGCAGCAGCGCAATCTGGCCGGCGCTGACGCAGCTATCGGGGATGCCGTGGCCGAGCAGGTATTGGACGAAATCCATCTCGTGCGAGAGCAGGTCGCCCGCGTAGCCGGTGCCGTAGGCGTAGTAACAGCGCCAGTGCCAGAAGTGCCGCTCGTTCCACGGAATCTGCGGCGCCGGGCCGAGCCACTTCGTCCAGTCCACGTTCTTCGCCACCTGCGCCGGGTCGGGCCGCTGCCACTGGTCATAGTAGCCGTACCAGCGCCAGTTCGGATGCTCCGGCTCCAGCGACTTGAAGCGGCCCGTCCGTACCAGCGTGATCGGGCCGAGGATTCCGCTGGCGATCACTTCCTTCGCCTGCGTCGCGCACGTCGCCTGCCGCGCGTGGTGGCCAAGCTGGAACACCGCCTTGCTCTGCTTGAGCGCCGCGCGCATCAGCTTCGCCTCCGCGAGCGTTCGCGAGAAGCCCTTCTCGCAGTAGATATCTTTGCCCGCCTGCACCGCATCGAGCACCATCTGGCAGTGCCAATGGTCCGGCGTCGCGATCACCACCGCGTCCACGTTCTTGTCGGCCAGCAGCTCCCGGTAATCCACATAGGACTTCACGTCGGGATTCTGGCTGCGCTGGGCGGCCTTCTGCCGGTGCGCCGCATACACATCGCACACCGCGGTGACCTTCACGCCGTCGCAGTTCACGGCCACGTTGAGCAGGTCGCCGCCGCGCGTGCCGATGCCGATGCAGCCGATCCCGATCGTCTTCGCCGGGGACGCCGCCGTGAGTATTGCCGGGGCCAGCGCCGCGCCCGCCGCGACTTGACCGGTCGCCCGCAAAAACTGACGCCGGTTCAACTCCGAGTTTTCCTTCATGATGCTGACCTTTCCCATGTGACGAGCTGGCTTCAGTGATACCGTCTGCTGCTTGAAACTGCACCAGGGTGGCCCGCACGCTCCGTCGCGCGGGCGCAAGCCGTACGCGAAGCGCCCGGCCCACCTTCACAAGCGCAAAAAGACACTGAAAATGTCATGCAAAAGCGTGGCCTCGCTCCGGCTGGTCCAAGGCACCTGGAAACCGAAGTTGGATGCGGGATACGGTTAACGGGTTTGAAATTCTGGCTGACTGGGAGCGGCGGTGTCTCACCGCCGCAAAACAAACCGAAGCCACCACCAAGCAACGTCGCGGGTGCGGGACATCTTCACAAACCTTGCGTGCAAAGGTCTGGCGTGAGGCTTGCCTTGCGGCGGCTGGCAAGCCGCCGCTCCCAGTTAGTCGGACGGCACAGCATCGTGCGTGTGACCTTGGCCGCACCTGCGAAGTTGCGCAGCGCGTACAGACGGGGCAGAAGAGTGGGAAACTCGGTCGTACCTCGGTTTTCAGGAGCCTTGGAAAAACATCCGTAAAACTTTCCAAGGCCTGGAAAAACCCGCTGTTGTGCCGGAACGCGCGTGTTGTCATGGTTACTGCGGGCGCATCCCCTTCTTGAAGCCACCGAAACCGTACGGCAACGGCTGGTACTCACCGACGATCTCCACGTTGGCACGGGCAGCGATTTGATCCTCCAGCCCCAGCGCCCAATAGCAGGCGTTGATGATGAGCCGGCGCAGACCCTCGCTCTGGAGATCGGTGGAGGAACCCATCGTCGTGGTGAAGATGCGGTTGGTCGTCGCGGCCTGCCGGAGCCACGCCACCGGCATCATCGGGTCGTTGATGCCCTGCGCTTGTTTGTCGGTCGCGCGCTTCTTCTGGTGATCGGCGGGCGGATCGGTGGGCTGCATCCCTTTCAGCACCTGACCGCGGACGAGAATCTGCGCGTCAGCCGGCGGATAGGCCTCGTACACGTCCGTGTCGCCGAAGATGTCCCCCACCCCACGCAGGATCGGGTGCTGGCGTGACGCCGGCTCGCTGACGCCGCGCGTGGCCTCGAATTTGTGATGCCCCCAGTGGCTCACCCATTTCTCGCCGAGGACCTGTTTCCCGAAATCGTTATAGGCCTGGTAGGCGCTGTCCTTGCCGAGGGCGAACGCGTGCGTGCTCGTGCGCAGCGCGACGAACGGTTTGCCCGCGCGGTGATAGGCGACGAAGTGCTGCATCTGCTCATCCGGCCACGCGCGGTGCCGCAGCAGCATGAGGCAGAGATCGGCGGAGTCGAGCGCCTTGAGGCCGGGCTCGTTGTCCTTGGCGTTGGGATCAATCTCGCCGGTCTGTTTGTTGATGGCGAACAGGACGGTGCAGCGGAAGCCGTGGCGCTCCGACAAAATCCGGGCCAGCATCGGCAGGCCTTCCTCGGAGCGGTACTCCTCGTCGCCGCTCAACAAAACGATGTGCTTCTCCGCGCCGCGTGCGCCGGCAACGATGGTGCCCGTCAGGAGCAGAGCGGCAATACTCATGAACAAACTCGCTATGGTTGGCCTAGGCATGGTCCGTCCGATTTGCGCGCGATGATGCACGGGCGCCCGAACCTTGTCCAGCCCCGACCAAGCCAGGGCGCGGGCCGCTACTCGCCGATGATTTTCACGAGCACGCGCTTGCGGCGGCAGCCGCAGAACCAGCCACGGGTTTCAATTTTTCGGTTCGAGTTTGATCACACGTACGCCGGCTTCCGGCTTTGCGGCTGGAATGGCGACGCTCACGGTGCCGCCCACAACCGGCGTCGGCAGCAGGACAATTTCGGCGAGTTGGAACATGGACGCATTGTCGTGCACACGCAGGAATTCAAGGCGGTAGTGGGCGAACGCGGTGCTGTTCGTGATGGTGAAAACCCTGCGGCCATTGCGCTTCTCCCAAACCGGCTCTTCCTTGCGTTCGTCGAGCAGCGTCCACTTCGTGCCGTCGTTGGAACCGAGGAAGCGCCATGCGGCGGGATCGCGCTCGGGCCGGTCGTTGCCGGAAGTCAGCGCATAGGATGTGACCGGGGGACGTTTCCCGACCACCTCGGCCTGCCAGACGATCGGGAAACGCTGGCTGTGGCCGAGACACCATTTCGTCGCGGAGTTTTCGTCGTTCGAGGATTCGATGCCTTCCACGCCCGCTCCGGCGTGCCTGCTCGGGCTGCTGACTTTCAGGCCGCATTCCGCCGGCGCGGTGAAGTCGCCCGACGTCGTGACGGCCAGCTCCTGCGACTCACCCAGGAGGTGCGCGCGATAGGGGCCGCGTTGCAACGTACCGGAAAGCGCGACGGTGGCGGGACTCTGTTCGCCCTTCTTGCCGGGGATCAGATAGAGATAGCGGACCGCGCCCTTGGAACTGGCCGGCACAGTGGCGGTCTCGCGCCCTTGCAACGCCCGCGTGCCATAGATGGACTCGCTATTGACCCGCATCCACGCTTCCAGCTTCGCGAGATTCTCGTAGGCGGCCGGCTCCAGGTCGCCGCTGGCGGTCGGGCCGATGTCGAGCAGGTTGTTGATGCCCGAGGCGCGGCAGCGGACGAGCTCGCCGACGACCTCGTTGAACGGGCGGTAAGGATGTTTGGTATACGACCAACTACCCGCCCAGCACGAGCAGAGTTCGCCCCACTCATCGGCCTTGAGGCGCAGATCCTCGGGCAGATGGCCTTCCGGCGTGATGTAGTCGGCGCGGCCGTGGAAGCGCGGATTGATGACGATGCCAGGCTGGAGCGCGCGGATGCGCTCGATGGGGAAAATATCGCCGCGCTGCGGATGCGAAGGGCCGCCATCGAACCACATCACATCTATCTTGCCGTAGCGCGTCAGCAACTCCTCGATCTGGCCGCAGACCATTTCCTTGACCGCCTGCTGATGCGCCGCAATCTCTTCCGGCGTGTGCTTCAGTTCGCGCACCTCGTGATCCGGCCCCAGCTCTGGCAGCTTGCCGCGATAGCGCGCCGCGGTGCCGCCATACATGTAATTCATGAAGTCGCGCTCGAAGTGCCAGTCGGGGCCGGAGAAATAGAAGCCTACCTTCAGCCCCGCCGCGCGGCAGCCCGCGACGAATTCCTGCAGCAGGTCGCGCCCCTGCATCGGCGTGTCCTTTGTGTTGAAGCCGCCAAAGGCGGAGGGCCAGAGCGCGAAACCGTTGTGGTGTTTCGTCGTCAGCACGGCGTACTGGAAGCCCGCCGCCTTCGCCTGCTTCAGCCAGACCTCGGGGTGGAAATTCGTCGGGTTGAATTCCTTCGCCAGCGCCCAGTAGCCGTTCGGCGTGATCTGCGGCGGTTTGCCGGTCAGGTTATAATCCTTTTCGCGGATGATGCGCGCGAACTCGGCGGGATCATCCTTGATGACCTTCGGCGGCTTGGACCACGAGAGCCCGGTGCCCGCGATCATCGGCCACGACGTTTCCAGGCAGCGCACCGACGCCTCGTCCCAGTGCAGGAACAAACCCAGTCCCGCCTCCGGGAACCACTGCGCGTCCGGATGCTCCGTGTGCTTGCGGCTTTGCTTCGTTTCCACGACGCCAATCGCTGCGTGCTGCCCCTGCGCCACCGCGTCGGCGCGGACATTTTCCAAGCCTTGGAAAAACAGCACGGCCAGCGTTCCAATGATTGGAAACCGCGCCTGATTCACGAGGGTGCTTTTCATGTTGTGTGTCTCCCAAACCCGTTTAGTCGCCGATGATTTTCACGAGCACGCGCTTGCGGCGGAGCCCATCGAACTCGCCGTAGAAAATCTGTTCCCACGGCCCGAAGTCGAGGCGGCCTTGCGTCACCGCGCAGACGACCTCGCGGCCCATGATGGTGCGCTTGAGATGTGCATCGCCGTTATCCTCCGCGCCGTTGTGCGCGTACTGGCTATGCGGCTTCTCCGGCGCGAGCCGCTCCAGCCAGCGCTCGAAGTCGGCGTGCAAGCCGGACTCGTCGTCGTTGATGAACACGCTCGCGGTGATGTGCATCGCGTTGACAAGGCACAGGCCCTCGCGCACGCCGCTCTCGCGCAGGCACGTCTCGACCTGCGGCGTGATATTGAGGAAGCCGCGCCGCGCGGGCACCTCGAACCAGAGTTCCTTGCGGTAGCTTTTCATGGCCGGGAGACTAGCCGCCGGCCGCGCGCAGGTAAAGCGATGAAGAGAGCCGCCCGTCAGTGGTCATTTGTCAGTGGTGCGTTGGTCCCCGGCGCAGTCGTCCGCCAGCAGCGAAACTTCCGTGTGGGCGGGGTTTCCAACCCCGCGACCCCTGCACGAACGCAACAGCAAGGCGGGCTGGAAGCCCCACCCGCAGCGGAAAATTTTCCAGGGATTGGAAAGTTGAACCGGTGGTTTTTCCAAGCCTTGGATGGCGCGCGGCGCGCCACAGGAAAAATTTTCCGAGGCTTGGAACAACGGCCTTCCCTCCGCGGAGACGGGGGCTGGGGGAGGTCAAGAATGGATAGGTGGAGGTCAAGAATGGTCATTCCCGGCTCAACGCGGGGGGCTATAGTGCGCGCGGTTCGCGGCGGCAGTGGGATGGGGCGCCGGAACATTTGTGCGCCGAGATGGCAGGAGTAGCAACATGAGCAGACGTTTCTTCAGGCTGGTGCTCTCGGGACTAATCATGGCGGTCGCCGTCTGCGGAATGACGGGCGTGGCCCACGCCAAGGGCAAGCCGAAGCTTACGCAGTACACGGTGGCGGAGGTGGATGATGTGCTGGGTGTGATCACCATCGCCGAGCAGGACGGCGACCGCAAGGCCTACACGGTGACGCAGAGCACGAAGATCATGATCAACGGCTCGGCGGGCAAGCTGGCGGAGGTCAAGGCGGGGATGCGGGTTGCCAGTTTTGCGCCCACCGGTGTGGATAAGCTGGGCAGCATCACGCTCTCCGGTTCCGCGTCGGCTCCGGACAAGAAAACCGGCGGCAAAAAGAAGAAGTGAACAACTCTCTCTCATGGGCGGCACCGGCCAGGGGTTGAAGCGGCGGCTACGGCGATGAAGAAAGTTCTCCACGTTGGATGGGCCTTGTGGGCCTGTGCGGTGTTGGCGCGCGCGGCGCTGCCGGACTCGCTGGTGATCCAGTTGACCGAGACCTACACCACGGCGATGAAGGCCTTCGAGGCGGGCCGCTGGACGGAGGCCGCCGCCGGTTTGAGCAAGCTGGTGGCCAAGGTCACCGACCCGGCCGACCAGGCGAAGATCGGGCCGGTTTATTACACCGTGGGGGCGGCCCACTACAACGCGAAGCAGTACCCGCAGGCGGCCGCCGCGTTCCAGATTTTCCTGACCAAATTCCCGGATGATCCGCGCGCGCGGCAGGCGCGGCTGGCGCAGGCGCGCGCGACTTACCTCGCCAAGCAGTATGAAGCGGCCATTCCGCTGTTCGCCGCCTATGAGGGCGTACCGGCCATGCGTTATCAGTCGCTGCTGGTGCAGGCCGAGTGTTTCAAGGCGCTCAAGAAGGACACGGAGCAGATGGCGGTGCTGGAGCGGCTGATGCTGCCGGACATCGGCGCCGCCCAGCAGGCCGAGGGCGCGCTGACGTTGATCGAACTCTATTTCCACAAGGACCAGACCGACAAGGCGCTGGAACTGCTCAACAAGCTGCACGCGCGCATCGCGGTGGTGGATAACGTGGTGGCGCTCAACCTGCTGACCGTGAAGCTCGGCGACGAGCTGGCGGAGAAGAAAGCCTATGAGCAGGCGCTGCGCGCCTACCGCGAAGTGCGGACGCGCGAACAGGTGCTCGATTTCCAGACCAACCGCATCGCCGCCCTGGAGCAGCGCATCCAGGCCAATCAGCGTTATCTGCGCAGCGGGCGGCTCGATGCGGTGCAGGTGGCCAGCGCGAACCAGGAGCTGGAGGCGGCGGTGGAACACGCACGGAAACTGCTCGCGGTGCAGGAAAAAATGCCGGATCACCTGCCGGGCGTGGTGCTGCGGATGGGGCGCGTCTATTATGACTGGGGCCGGAAGTGGGAGGCGATCAGCGCCTTTGATTCGCTCCTAGCCGAGCATCCGAAAACGAAGGAGTGCGAGCCGGCGCTCTACGCGATGCTGGTCTGCTACGCCGACCTCAACCGCGTCGCCCGCACGCAGGCCATGTGCGAGCGCTACCTCAAAGAATTTCCCAAGGGGCCGAATGCGGCCGGCGTGGGCTATTTGCTTGGCGCGGTTTCGTTGGAGGCGGGCGAGCCCAAACGTGCGGCGACGTTCTTCGGCCGCATCCTCGACGAGCAGCCGCAGAGCCCGCTGCGCGAGCAGTTGATTCTCGGGCTGGGCAATTCCTACGCGATGATGGGCCAGCACGTGGAGTCGCGCCGGGAATACCGGCGCTACCTGCGCGATTTCCCCAAGGGTCAGTTCCTCGAGGACGCGCTCTATCGCGAGGCGCTGGCGACCGTCTTCCTGGGCGAGTATGAGGCCGCGCTGAAGTCGCTCAACGCCTACGTCCAGAAATATCCGCAGGGCGCCTACGCGGCCGATGCGGGCTACCGCCTTATGGTGTGCAAGTACGCCGGCTCGCTCTATGGCGAGGTGGTGGCCGATGCCCAACAGTGGCACAAGAAGTTTCCGAATCACCAGATTGCGGGTGAGATTTTTGCCGTCACCGCCGACGCCCATGCCGCGGAAAACAAACACGCCGAGGCGGCCGCGGCCTATCAGCAGGCGTTCAAGAGGGCCTCCACCGATGAGGTGCTGAACTACGCCCTGTTCGAGGCCGGCAAGCAACTGCAGAAGCTCGGCGACTGGCCGGCGGTCGCGAAGATGTTCGAGGATTTCGTGCGCGATAATCCGAACCATGCCTCGGTGGTGGCGGCGATGTACTGGATCAGCCGCGCGAAGCAGCGCGAGGGCAAGCCGGAGGAGGCCAAGGCGCTGATCATCACGCAGCTCAAGCGCGACCTGAACGAGCCGAAGCGCGAGGCGGTCGAGCAACTGCTCCAGCAGCTCGCGCAGCTCTGCGCGAAGCGGCCGCGTCCGCCAGCGCTGCCGGCCGCGGACACGAACGCCGTGGCCGCCGCTGCCGCCACGAATGCGCCGGCCGCCGCCGCCACCAACGCGGTCGCCGTCGCGCCGCCGCTCCCGCCGCCCTACGATCCCTTCCCGGAGCTGAAGCAGCAGTTGGAACCGCTGGCGGACCTGGCGAACGCGACCGGCCGGGCGCGCCTGCTCTACGCCGAGGCCGAACTGTGCAAACTGCGCCGGCAGAACGCCGACGTGCAAGACATCTATGACCGGCTGGCGAAGGACTTCACGCCGGAGCAGTTAAGCCCGGTGTTGCTCGCGCTCGTCGGCGATCACCTTCTGGAGAAGGGTGACCGCGTCAAGGCGGCGAAGTTCTTTGAGGACCTGCGCGAGGATTATCCGAAGAGCAACTACCTGGACTTCGCCTTCAACGGCCTCGGCGAAATCGCGCTGGCGGGCGGCCAGGCGCGCAAGGCGCTGGAGCTGTTCACCACGGCCGCCGACGACCTCGCCGCGCTGAAGATCAAGGACGCGACGCTGGGCAAGGCGCGTGCGCTGCTGGAATTGGGGAAATATCCAGAGGCCAAGAAACTGTTCGCGCAGGTCGCCAGCACGCGCGAGTGGCGCGGCGAGTCCACGGCCGCGGCGGTCTTCTATCTCGGCGAGCTGGAGGCGAAGCAGGGGCGCTATCCCGAGGCGATCGCGCACTATCAGCGCGTGTTCGTGGCCTACCAGAAATTCCTGCCGTGGGCCGCGCGCGCCTATGTGCGCGGCGCGGACTGCTTCGACAAGCTCGGCAAGCGCGCCGAGGCCATCGGGCATCTGCGCGAGATGCTGCGCAACGCGAAGCTGAAGGATTTCCCCGAGACGGAACAGGCGCGCAAGCTGTTGGACACGTGGGGGGCCGCTTCGTGAGAAGCCTCGCCCTCCTGCTCACGCTCACGCTGGCGGCGCACGCGCAAAGCCTCGTCTTCAAGGATGGCAAGGTGCTCGCTGTCGGGAAGGATCTGCGGCGGCAAGGCGATATGCTCTTCACGCTGGTCGAGCTTTCCGGCGCCGCGCCGGGCCAGCCCGCGAGGACAGGCGAGGTCGGCTACGCGGTGGCGCAGATCGCGCGCCTGGAACTGCCGCCGCCCGCCCTGCTGAAAACGGCGCCCGAGCTGCTGGCGCAGGGCAAGGCCGCCGAAGCGCTCGCGCAACTGGACCCCGCGCTGGCCAACCAGGTGACGTTCCGCGACCTGCCCGGCAGTTGGTGGGCGGAGACGGCGTTGCTCAAGCTGCGGGCGTTGAACCAACTTGGCCGCGAGGCTGAGGTCGAGCCGCTCGCCCAGCAGATCAGCACCTGCGCCGTCCATCCTGACCAGCCGCGCGCGGCGCAAGCCCAGGTGGCGCTGGCGCTGCTGCGCAAGGGCCAGACCGCCCGGGCGCTGCCGATTGCCGTCATTGTACTCAAGGAATCCAAGGAACCGGCGACGCGCGCGGTCGCCAGCGTGGTCAAGGGCGGCTGCCTCATGGAGAAGAAGGATTGGGAGGGCGCGCTGCTCGCCTACCTGAAGGTCCCGGTCTTCTTCCCTCAAGACAAGCTGCTGCTCGCGCAGGCCCTGCTGGGCGCGGGCCGTGCGCAGTTCGAGCTGTCCGACCTTGAGGCGGCCAAGGGCACGCTCAACGAATTGAAGAAAGTCTGCGCCGGCTCGCCCGAGGCGGAGCAGGTGGAAGCGGAATTGCAAAAAATCCAGCGCCGCGAGAAGGCGCTGGCGGAACCGAAATGAGGACACCATGAAAATCAAAACCATGCTGCTGATCGGCCTCGCGGCCGGGGCGCTGTTGTGTACCGGGGTACAGGCGGCCGCCGAGAAACCCGCCGGCGAAAAGGCGGCGGTTTCCAAATCGCTGTGGGAACAGATCAAGGAGGGCGGCTGGGTCATGGTCCCGATTGGCATACTCTCGATCCTGACCCTCTACCTGATCGGCGATGGCGTCGTGCGCACGGGCCGCAAGCGCGTGCTGCCGGAGCAGCACCTTGAGGCTGTGAAAGCCCATTTCAAGCAGGGCGACTATGTGGCGGCCTACAACTACTGCAAGGCGAACCCGTCGCCGTTCACCAATGTCTGCCGCGTCGCCGTCAGTCTGCTGGGCGATGGCAAGGCGGCGGTGGAGGAAGGGCAGCTCGCGGAGCTTTCCAAGGAGAACGCGGCGATGCAGACCTACATCTCCTATCTCTCGGTGATCGGCGTCTGCGCGCCGATGATCGGGCTGCTCGGCACGGTCACCGGCATGATCAAGGCCTTCCAGACGCTGGGCAGCGCCGGCATCGGCGATCCTTCCAGCCTCTCGGCGGCCATTGGCGAGGTGCTCGTGGCCACGGCCAGCGGCCTGTTCATCGCGATTCCCGCCTTTGGCGCGTTCTATTTCCTGCGCAACCGCGCGGGCAAGGCGCTGCACGACATTCAGGACGTGATGGCGTTGTTCTTCCGCAAGATTCCCTACGAGGATTTTGCCGGCGTCCATATTGGCGACGAGGAACTGATCGCCGCGCGGCCGAACTGGGTGGCGGAAGAGACGGCGGTCGCACCCGAGGCGGCCACATGAAAGCCGCGCCGCGCAACAGGAGGGCCTGCTAATGGCTGGCGGTGGTGGCGGTGGCGATAGCGGCGAACCTGAATTCCAGGTGGCACCGATGATTGATGTGCTGCTCGTGCTGCTCATCTTCTTCATGAGCATCACCACGGCGCAGGTGTTGAAGGTGGACAAGAGCATCCAGCTCCCGCTCGCCCCCAACGCCATCAAGAAGGACAACCAGCGCGCCGAGGCGATCATCAATGTGCGCTGGAACGAGGGCACGAAGAAGGCCACGTTCGTCGTGGATGACAAGCTCTACGCCGACACCGCCGAACTCGTGAAGGTGCTGGTCGTCGCCAAGAAAACCGGCGAGGCCAAGGTGACCCACGGGCCGAACCTCGGCTTCCGTTGCGTCATCCGCGGCGACCGCCTGGCGCAGGCCGGGGCGATCTCACGCGCGATGGCCGCCGCCGCCGAGGCCGGCATCAGCGATATCTCGTTCTCCGCCGCCAACCGGGATTGAACCATGCGCCGCCTTGAACCCTTTCCCGCAGGCGAAGCCAACTTCGGCTTCCAGATCGCGCCGATGATTGATGTCGTCTTCGTCATCATGCTCTTCTTCATGGTCATGGCCGGTGCCGTGAAGGTCGAGCGCGAACTGAACACCAAGTTGCCCGGGACCGCCGAGACCAGCGGGCCGATGGACTTCGTGGATGAGATCATCATCAACATCTCCATCGCCGGCGAGGTGACGCTCAACGATGAGCCGATGGACACGCCCGCGAGCAAGGACCTGCCCCAACTCCGCAACACGCTGCTGCGCCTCAAGCAGGGCAGCGATGCCGCCAAGACACCCGTCATGGTCACGATTGTCAGCGAGGGCGAGGCGCGCTATCACCGCACGGTGGATGTGCTCGACGCGCTCGCCGTCGCCCAGATCGAGAACGTCACCTTCACCGTCAGCGAGGAAGAATGAGCAGCTCCGGTGACTTGAACGTGGCGGAGTGGCTGGCCGGTCTCGGCCTGGGCCAGTATGCGGAACTGTTCGCCGCGCACAACATCACCGGCGACCTGCTGGCGGGACTCACCGATGCCGACCTGAAAACGCTGGGCATCGCCTCGCTCGGCCACCGCAAGCGGCTGTTGCAGAAAATCCAGAAGCGGCCGGCGGGCGTCGTGGCGCCACCGGCGACCACGACTCCGAAAAAACCAGCGCCCGCCGCGCCACCTGCGCCGCCCGTTGCAGCGCAGAAGCCCGCGCCCACGGCACGCGCAAAAACTGCGCCGGCCGGTGTTGTGGCAGCGGCCGCTGATGCCGTGGCACAGGCGCCGGTAACGGCGGTGTCCGCCACGCGCGTCAAGCAACCCAGCCGCGGGCGCATCGCCGCCTTCATCGGCGGCCATTTTCTCCTCGTCAGCATCTGCGTGCATCTGCTTTTTGGCGTCGGCGCCACGCTCTACGTCGTGCAGATCATCCAGGCCAAGCGCAAGGTCACCTTCCAGAACGGGCCGCCCACGCTCAATCCGAGCACACGCGTACTCGAACACAAGGTGGCGATGGCGCAGAAGAAGAAAGCCGGCGGCGCGCCGCCGCAGGCCAGGCGCATCGCCTCGACCGGCCTCGCGAAAGTATCGCTGCCGGATATGCCCAGCATTCCCAGCGCGACGACCGTGGTGCCCGGCATGATGGCGGGCATGGGCGGCGCGGGCTTCGGCACGGGCCTCGGCTTCGGCAGTGGTATGGGCAGCGGGATGGGCGGCGGCGGCGGTGGCGGTGGCATCGGCTTCTTTGGCCTGCGGATGGCCGCACGCAACATCGTGCTGGTCATAGATATTTCCGGCAGCATGATCCAGGGCAAGAAGGACCGGACCGCCTACGACCGGCTCGAGAAGGAGGCCGTCACCGCCATTCAAGGACTCGATCTGAACTCGCGCCTGAACATCATCGCCTTCTCGGGCTCGCCCTTTGTCTTCAGCGAGAAGTCGGTGACGGCCGGGCCTGGCGACAAGAACCGCGCCATCGAATGGCTCAAAAGCTACAGCCCCTGCCACTGCCTGCCCTCCGGTGTGACCAAGGGCAATGGCAAAATCTGGCAGTCGGGCAAGGGCAAGCGCCACTCGGGCACCAGCAGCGAGAAGGCGCTGGAGCGCGCGTTTGAACTCAAGCCGGACACGATCCTGTTCGTCTCCGATGGCGAGCCGACGGACGCCAAGCCGAACGAAATCCTGAAGCACGTGGAGAGCTGGCAGCGACAGCAGCAGAAGAAGGTCATCATCAACACCATCGCCTATCACGCCGATAGCGGCGAAGATTTCATGGAGAACCTGGCCAAGCAAAACGGCGGCCAGTTCAAGAACATCCGGTAACGGGCGGCCGCGCAGCACCATGAGCACACCCTCTTCAGCCAACAACCGGTCCTTCGACATAGGTGCCTGGCTGGAAGCCCTCGGCCTGGACCAGTACGCCGCGGTCTTTGCGAAGCAGGACATCCGCCCGGAACAGCTCGCGGACCTGACCGATGCCGATTTGAAAGAGCTGGGTGTGGCCGCGCTCGGCCACCGCAAGCGGCTGTTGTTGGAGATAAAAAAACTGGTGGAGGCGGACGCGCTGACCAGCGCGCCGCCTGCGCCGGTCCCGGTCGCCGTTGCTCCACCGCCGCCCACCGCGCCGGCGCCAGCGAAGAAACACATCCGTACGCCGCCCGCCACCATCGAACCACCGGCAGCCGCCGCAGCCGAGACGCCGGCGCCCGCACAGCCCGCGCGCGTTCCCACCCGCTTCCGCCAGAACTGCGTGGTGGCCTTTATCGGCAGCCACTTCCTGCTCGTCAGCATCTGCGTGCATCTGCTTTTTGGCGTCGGCGCCACGCTCTACGTCGTGCAGATCATCCAGGCCAAGCGCAAGGTCACATTCCAGAACGGGCCGCCCACGCTCAATCCGAGCACACGCGTGCTCGAACACAAGGTGGCGATGGCGCAGAAGAAAAAAGCCGGCGGCGCGCCGCCACAGGCCAGGCGCATTGCCTCGACCGGCCTCGCGAAAGTTTCGCTGCCGGACATGCCGAGCATTCCCAGCGCGACAACCGTGGTGCCCGGCATGATGGCGGGCATGGGCGGCGCGGGCTTCGGCACGGGCCTCGGCTTCGGCAGCGGCATGGGCAGCGGCATGGGCGGCGGCGGCGGGGGCGGCGGGTTCGGCTTCTTTGGGCTGCGCGGCACCGGCGATGGCTTGATCGGCACCTTCTATGACTTCAAGCGCGACGAGCACGGCAAGCCGACCGGACTCAAGGCTTGGGGCGGTGGCAAGGGGGACGGCGGCCGCAAGACCTACACCGACATCCTCAAGGACTTTGTGAACAGCAGCGCGTGGAAAGTACCGTCCAGCCACAAGCATTTCACCTCGAAGGCGCGGCTGACCTCCAAGGCTTTTTTCTTTCCGGCCATCCACGATGACGAGGCCGGCAAGGCCTTCCAGACGCCCGAGGCCGGACCGGGTATGTGGGTCGCTCACTACGCCGGCATGGTCACGCCGCCGGTCACCGGCCGCTACCGGTTCGTCGGCTGGGGCGATAACGTCATGATCGTGGGCCTCAACGGCAAGGTGGTGCTCGACGCCTCCGACATCGGCTACGTGGATCGCTCGCGCGCCCACAAAGGCGCCGTCAGCTTCCCCAAGAAAGGCAGCACACCCATGTTCGAGGGCGACTGGTTCGCGCTCTCCGCCAACATGGCGGTCAAGATAGACATCCTGCTCGGCGACGAAGGCGGCATCTTCTGCGCGGGCCTGCATATCCAGAAGGAAGGCGAGAGCTACAGCAGCGGCAAGGGCGGGGTGCCCACGCTGCCGCTCTGGCTCGCCGGCGCGCTGGGCCCGGAGGAGAAAAAACTCTACGGCACCTACCTCGGCGGGCAGGCGTTCGGCGGACCGGTCTTCCGCTCCAAACCCACCACCACCGGCTCACTCATGGATACGATCCGACGCTGATGAGCACACCCCGCCAATCCAACCTTGACCTGGGCGCGTGGCTCGCGAGCCTCGGCTGTGCCGAACACGCCGCCGCGTTTGCCGCCAACGACATCACGCCCGAGTTGCTGCCGACCCTCACGGACGAGGACTTGCAGGAACTCGGCGTGAGCGATGCCGCGCAGCGCGCGACGTTGCTGGCGGCGATAGCCGCGGGGCCTGTACAGCCGCCCGCGCCACCGCCGCCCAGCCCGCCCGCCCCGCGGCGCGCGCCACCGCCGCCAGAGCGGCGGCCCATGACCGCGCCACCGCGCGCCGCGCCGCTGGCCGCGCCCCGCCCGCAGCCACAGCCGCCCCCTCCCGTCACGCCGGCACCGGCGCCGCAATCGGAAGTCGTAATGCCGCTGGCTGTGGCCCCGCAGAAAAGGCAACTCATCGTGCCGCGTTCCGTACCGGCACCCGCCGCGCCAGTGGCTTTCCAGCCAGCGCCCGCGCAGCCTGCGGCGGCTTCCCATAAGGCCCTGCTCATCACGCTGATTGTGCTCTCCACGCTGACCGTCACCGGCATCGGCGTCCTGGTGGGAATCTATCTTGCGCGGAAACCACCGCCGGTCATCGTGGCCAGTGCGCCGCCCGTGGCGCAACCGCCGCCGGCCGTACCAGCAGCCCTCCCGCCCGCGAAACAACCGGCGTCCGCCGCCAAGGTGGCTGCGCTCGTGCCCAGCACCGTCGTCCTGCTGGCGCGGGAGGCGAAGCTTCACGGTATCGCCCTCGATAAAGAGAAGGCGGTGATCCAAGGGTGGGACAAACCCGGCGACCATGCCGAGTGGCGCGTCGCCATCCGCGCGCCGGGCCGCTACGACGTGAAGATGGACTACGCCAAATACGGCGGCGCCGCCGACCTGATCCTCGTGTGTGCCGGACAAAAGATGCAGGCCAAACTCGGCAGCACCGGCGCGTGGACCAGCTTCAAGGAAACCAACCTCGGATCCGTGCGCATCGCCAAGGCCGGCGACTGCACCGTGCTGGTGAAAAGCGCCAATCCCAAGGCCGCCCTGAAAATCAACCTCCGCGCCCTCACCCTCGCCCCGGCGGCGCCCTAGAGGCGGCTTGGCCAAGGCTTGGAAAGCGCGGGGCTGGAAAGCCACGCCCACCGCGGAAAATTTTCCAGGGATTGGAAAGTTGAACCGGTGGTTTTTCCAAGCCTTGGATGGCGCGCGGCGCGCCACAGGAAAAATTTTCCGAGGCTTGGAACATTCCGAGTGAAAATTTCCAAGCCTCGGAAATTTCGACGCCGTTTTTTCCAAGCCCTGGAAAAACTGTAGCGGCGGGCTGCGCCCGCCGACGGCGCGCATCGCGCGCCGCTACAGCGGCGCGGCAACGCCGCGCCCTTCAGGTGGAGGGCGGCGCGCTGCGCCGCCGTTACGGCGCGGGGGCCTCGACGAGGCGGATGAGGCCGGCATCAATGTACTGGCCGCCCTTGGTCTGCCGGCAGTGAATCGCGATGACGTTCTGCCCGCCGGGCTTGAGCGCGGCGAGCGCCGCGGGCGCGATCTCGGCAGGCTCATAGTCAGTGGCGTAGTTCTTCGCCTTCACGGCGAGCACGCCGTTGAGGTAGATCTCGGCATCCTCGTCGTGGTGCAGCAGCAAGGACAGGTTGTCCGTCGCGCCGGCGGGCAACTCGAACGCGAGGCGGGTCCAGATGTCGGCCGTGTTCCACTTGGTGCGCACGACGGCGCCGGGCGTGCCCTCCGTGCCGAAGCCGCCGGGCGCGGTCTGCCACTGGGCGTCGTCGAAGCCGGGCTGGAACCAGTCGGCGGCGGGCTTGGCCAGTGTGTAGCGCCAGTGGAGCGTGGCGCTCTGGGCGGTCGGCACGACCGTTTCAATTTTCGGCGCCGGCGGGAAGCGGCCCTGGTTGGCGGCGGCGATTTTCGCGAGGTCGGGTTTGAGTTCGCGGTCGTAGGTCAGCAGGCCGTTGCACTCGGTCTCGCAGTCGGTGGTCTGCGTGTAGACGCAGGCGTTGAGGCCGTCGCTGTCCTTGAGTTCATAAACTTTGCGGAGCAGCTCGCAGTATTTCCGCGTCAGCACACCGGCCGAGGGCATGACGCGATAGCCCCAGTTTTTTTCGACCCACATGTGGCCGGGGACGGGCAGGCCGAGGCCGCCGAACTCGCCGAGCACGGGCGCGCGCTGGCCATCGGATTTCGGGCAGCCGGGGCCGGGATAGTTGTGCATGTCCACGACGTCGCCGGCGGGGATGTCGTGCCAGCCGCTGGCATTATCCACGAGGCGCGTGGGATCGAGCTGCTTGATCCAGTCGCAGATGGCCTTGGTCTTGAACTGGCCCCAGCCTTCGTTGAACGGGACCCACATGACAATGCACGGGTGGTTGCCGCACTGCGCGAGCATCGCGGCGCACTCGGCGCGGTACTGCGCCTCGGCTTCCGGCGAGACCGGTTCGCCATCGCGCAGTTCGCCGGTGGTCTTGTCCTTGCCCGCGCCTTTGCCGAAGCCGCCGGCGGGCATGTCCTGCCAGACGAGCAGGCCGAGCTTGTCGCACCAGTAGTACCAGCGCTCCGGCTCCACCTTGACGTGCTTGCGCGCCATGTTCATGCCGAGCTTCTTCGTCATCTCGATGTCGAAGCGGAGCGCGGCGTCGGTCGGCGCGGTGTAGATACCGTCGGGCCAAAAACCCTGGTCGAGGAAGCCGACCTGCAACACGAACTGGTTGTTCAGCAGCAGCCGCAGAAAACCTTTCGCATCCTTGGCCATGGAAATCTTGCGCATGCCGAAATAGCTGGCGACCTCGTCAAAAGTTTTTTCGCCGAGCAGCCCGCCCTTGCCCTCGATTTCGACATCGAGGTTATAGAGGAAGGGATTCTCCGGCGTCCACAGCTTGGCGTTCGGCACCTTCAGTTCAAGCGCCGCGCCGGGTTGGCCTTCCACCTCGGCGATTTCCTTGCCGCCCTCGCGCACAGTCACGGCCAGATGCTGGCCGTCCTTGAGCTGGCCGGCGACCTTGGCGGTGACGGTCACGACGCCGCGATCCACATCCGGCACGATCTTCAGCGACTCGATATACGCCGCCGGCACCGGCTCCAGCCACACGGTTTGCCAGATGCCGGAGCACGGCGTGTACATGATGCCGCCGGGATTCTTGATCGCGGGGAAATGCTGTTTGCCCTTGGGCTGATAGCCGCCGGTCGCATCGCGGACGGCAAGGACGAGTTCGTTGTCGCCGGCTTTCAGCGCGGCGGTGATGTCGAAGCTGAACGCGTCGTAGCCGCCGCGGTGGCTGCCCAGTTCCTTGCCGTTGACCCAGACAGTCGCGTCCCAATCCACCGCGCCGAAGTGCAGCAGCACGCGCTGGCTCTTCCAGCCGGACGGCACGGTGAACGCGCGGCGATACCAGAGCTGTTCCTTGTCGGTCAGCGGCTTCTTGACGCCGGAGAGCGCGGACTCGACGCAGAAGGGCACGAGGATTTTGCCGTCCCACTGCTGTGGCTTGGGCGCGTCGAGCGGCGTGATCGCATAGTCCCAAAGCCCGTTGAGGTTCTGCCACGCCTTGCGTTCCATCTGCGGGCGCGGGTAGTCCGGCAGCGCGTTGTCGGGCGAGACCTCTTTGGCCCAGCGCGTCATCAGGTTGCCGGGTACCGGCTGCCAGTCGCCCGCCTGCGCGGCGAGTGCGCCCGCGGTAAGCAAGCCGGCGAAGAAGGTGCGTGTGTGCATGGGAACTCCTTATCCGATGAATCCAGGTTTTGCTACCTTGAGGGCCGCGACGGAGCGCGGTCCTCCACGTTCCTCGTTCCTCCGGAAGAGCCGCGCTCCGTCGTGGCCGCTCCAGAAAAGCAAAACACGGAGTCGCGTCGCCGCGCTCCGTGTTGGTCCGTGCCGTATCACGGCTGGTGATCAGGCCGTCTTGGTGGGCTGGGTCGTTTCCGGCTTCTTCTCCTCGGCCTTTTCCTCGGTCGGGGTCTTGGAGCCATCGTCCTTGCCCTTCTTGAACTCGTTCAGGCTGCGGCCGAGCGCGTTCGCCAGTTCCGGCAGTTTCTTGCCGCCGAACAGCAGCAGGATGACCACCAAAATCAGAATCGCATCCATCGGGCTGAAACCAAAGGCCATTATCGGCGTCATGTTTTCTTCTCCGCTCTGCTTACCACTTCATTTCCACTCGATCGCGTGGCTGGGGGTGTCCGCTGACAATATCGGCCGTCAACCACGGCGGGCGCGCCGGCCCGCCAACTTTCAGATGGGCCACTTCGTTCGTGCCGCGCCAGACTGTGGCCTCTCCGGCGGCAGATTGCAAGACCTTTGCACGGAGCACCACATAGCCCTGCGCGCGGTTCACGTAGGCGACCTCGGCCCACGCGGTTTGGGCGACGCGCGGCGGCGCGTTTGTCGCCGCGGCCGCCGTCGGCGACCTGACGGCGATGGCTTTGGACTTCAGCGAACGGCAGCCGGCGGACAAAACGACCAAAGACAGAACAGCCAGCAAAACCGGGCCGGCACGCCGCCAAGTCCTTCGGCCTGTGGCTTCAGGTCTCGCGTCTCGTGTCCCGGGTCTCAAGTCTCTGTTTTCAGGTTTCAAGTTTCAGGTCTCAGGTTTGCCTTGGTCAGCGGGCATTTAGCGCAGTCGGGCCGCGTCCGGCAATAGTTTTTTCCGAGCGCGACGAGCAGCGCGTGGAATTCGTTGAACAGTTTTTCGTCGCGCGGCAGGGCGGCGGTGAACAGCGCGGCGAGCTCGTCATAGGTCGCCTGCGGGCCGCACCAGCCGTGGCGCTGGAGGAGGCGGCGCGTGTAGGCATCCACCACGAACACCGGCCGGCGCGCGGCATAGAGCACCATGCAGTCGGCGGTTTCCGGCCCGATGCCGTTGACGCCCAGCAGCGTCGCGCGCAACTCCGCCGCCGGCCGCGCCAGCAGCTTCTCCAGCTTGCCACCGTAGCGGTCGGCGACCAGCGTGGTGAACGCGCGCAGGCGGCGCGCCTTGAGGTTGTGGTAACCCGCCGGCCGGAGCCACGCGGCGAGCTGCGGCAGCGGCGCGGCGTGGAGCGCGGCGAGATTCAGCGCGCGGGCACGACGCAGATTGCGAATCGCGTACTCGACGTTCGTCCACGCCGTGTTCTGCGTCAGGATGGCGCCGATGCAAACCTCCAGCCGCGTCCGGCCCGGCCACCAGTGCTGCGGCCCGAAACGCGCGAGCAGCGCGCGAAAGACCGCGGCGAGTGGCGGCTGGCTGGATTTTCTCATCGCGGGCGGTTCATAACATGCCTTGAAGATCAAAGCAGGGCGAAACCCCCGGCACATGAACTGCTTAATCAAGGTGGCGGGCATTGACAGGGCGGCAGCGGCCTCTTACTGTCGCCTCGCACACAACGTGGTCACAGGAAACAAGCGATATCATGGTTTCTCGTCCAGCGCGGCGGTTCGGCAGACAAACTTGGGCGGTGCTGTGTGCTCTGTTGGCCGGCGCGCTTTCCGCAGGTGGGCAGAGCTACACCTTCAGCACCCTGGCAGGCGTCGCCGGTACGGCGGGCAGCGCCGATGGTGCGGGCGGAGCGGCGCGGTTCCGCTCGCCGGGCGCCGCGGCGACCGACGCTGCCGGCCATATCTATCTCGCTGATTCAGGCAACCATACCATCCGGAAAATCACGCCGGCCGGTGTGGTCACCACGCTGGCTGGCACAGCGGGCAGTCTGGGCACGGCGGATGGGACCGGCGGAGCGGCGCGGTTCCGTTTCCCCTATGGCCTCGCGGTGGACGACGCCGGCAATGTTTTTGTGGCGGATAGCTATAATCACACCATCCGCAAGATCACGCCGGCCGGTGTGGTGACAACCCTGGCGGGCAGTGCCGGCAACGCGGGCAGCGCCGATGGCACCGGCAGCGCGGCGCGGTTCAACCTGCCGTGTGGCCTGGGGGTGGACGCGGCGGGCACGCTCTTCGTGGCGGATGCGAACAATCACACGATCCGCAAGATCACACCGGCGGGCGTGGTCACGACGTTTGCCGGGAGCGCGGGCAACATCGGTCATGCCGATGGCGCGGGCGGCAGCGCGCGCTTCCGCGTGCCGCGCGGGCTGGCGGTGGACCCGTGGGGCAACGTGCTCGTGACCGACATGCAGAACCAGACCCTCCGGCGGATTACACCGGGGGGCGTTGTGAGCACCCTCGCCGGTTTTACCGAGCCGCTCTGGACCTGGGTCAAACACAACTACGATGGGGAAAATGAATTCCGTGAAGCCTGTCTCTATTCACTGCGGCGACGCGGCGCAAAATCCATTTTCTATGTCCTGCAAAATTCCGCCGAAGGGTTCAACCTCTGGCTCGGGGGCAATGTGGTGCTTGGTATGTACATGCTGGGGACGCCCAGCCCGGTGGATGGTCACCGCACGGATGACTGGGTCAAGCGTTGCAACGCGGCCGGCATTACGGTGCAGGTGCCGGTGTTGTTCAACAGCGGGGACGCGTTCGCGGCTTCGACCGTGCAGCACGATGCCTATCTTCAGTGGGTCGCCTACAGCATCAACTGGGCACCCTCGAGCCAGTTCATCGTCTGCCTCAGTCACCACACCCATCTCAACGGCGGCGTCACGGCCGCCTGGACGCCGGACTACGTCAATCAACTGGCGGGCAAGCTCAAGCAATACACCGGCGGCCGTTTCAAGGTGGCCATCCACGATCACTATCCGGAATGCCTGACGTGGGGCCGCGGCAGCAACCTTGATTTGATCTATGTGGACCGTCAGAACCGCACCGATGCCGAAATGGCCGCCGTGTTGGCTGATGTCCGCGCCCAAACCGGCAAGGCCGTCGAGGCGCGCATCACCCACTCGGAAAACGGCACTGGCGGCGGCGCGCAGTTCGAACAGCCCGCCGGTGTGGCCACCGACAGCGCGGGGAATGCCTACGTCGCCGATGCCGGTGATTACACCCTGCGGCGCGTCACGCCGGCTGGCGTGGCGACCACCCTCGCGGGCAATCCGGGCTTTGCGGGCAACGTGGATGGCACCGGCAAGGACGCGCGTTTCTACGGAGTCGGCGGCATCGCCGTGGACCGCGGCGACAACGTCTTCGCCACCGATGGCAACTATCACACGCTCCGCAAGGGCTATTTCGAGGTGCGCATCGCGGTCAACGCGCCCAGCCTGCCTTTTACCACTGGCGGCGACATCAACTGGATTGGCCAGACGGTGATCTCCCACGATGGCGCCGATGCCGCGCGCAGCGGGCCGATTGGCGCTGGCCAGAACAGTTGGATGCAAACGACCGTCACCGGCCCCGGCTCGGTGCTCTACTGGTGGAAGGTTTCGTCGGAGCCAGGTGGCGACCTGTTGAGCTTCGTGGTGAATGGCACGGTGCAGGAACAGCTTTCCGGCAACGTGGATTGGAAACTGCGCGCGCGGTTCCTGGGCGCGGGGACGCACACCCTGCAATGGCTCTACACCAAAAACGGCAGCGGCACGGCCGGCGCCGACGCGGCCTGGGTGGATCAGGTCCAGTGGTTACCCTGCGCTGCCGCCAGCGGCGTGCCGCAGGTGCTCTTCCAGGACGCCGGTGGCCTGCTCGCCAGTTGGGTGCTCAACAGCACCGGGGGCTTCCAGTTCGCGCGCATCCTGGCCAACGCCGAAAGTTGGAACTTGAAAACCGCCGGCGACGTGGACCGCGACGGCACCGCCGACCTGCTCTTCCAGACCGCCGCCGGCGAACTCGCCCTCTGGTTCATGAACGCCGACGGCACCATTCGCGCCGGCGCCGCGCTCGGCAACGCCGGCGCGTGGGAAGCGCGCGCCTGCGCCGAGTATGACGGCGATGGCCAGACCGAAATATTTTTCCAGAACACCGCCGGGGCTGTCGCCTATTGGCGGGTCGCCGCCAGCGGCGCCTATGTCAGCGGCGTGTCCCTCGGCACCCTGGGCGTATGGCGGTTGAAGACCGCGACCGACCTGGATGGCGATGGCCTGGCCGACCTGTTCTGGCAGACCGCCAGTGGCGCGGTCGCCGCCTGGTTTCATAATCCCGATGGCTCCATCCGCGGCCAGGTGTTGGGCGCGACCGGCGAGTGGGAGTTGCGTGGCGCGACGGATGTGGATGGCGATGGCGCCGGCGATCTGCTCTGGCAAACCCCCGACAGCCGGACCGGCGGCTGGTTCATGCGCCCCACGGGCGCGGCGCGCGACGCCCGCTTCTGGTGGCCCACCGGCGGCTGGCAACTCAAGGCCGCCGGCCGGTGAGGAAGCCGCAGGGCGGTCTGCCCATGTTCCGCCTGTCCAAGATTCGGACTGGGCTGGGAAATAATTTCCAAACCTGGGAATAATCCAGCGCTAATTTTCCAAGGCTTGGAAAACCACGCGGGCGGTGCCTACACTCGCCGCAGTATGGTGGACGCAGCGAACAAACTGACAGCGGCCCAGCCGGCGGAGGAGGCGGTGGCCACGCCCTTCGAGACGCGGCGCTACCGCACGATCTGGATTTCCGATGCGCACCTCGGCTGGCGCGCGAGCGAGGCCGGGCGGCTGCTCGACTTCCTCAAGCACCACGACGCCGACCACTGGTATCTCGTCGGCGACATGGTGGATGGCTGGATGCTCAAGCGGTCCTGGTACTGGCCGCAGTCGCACAACGATGTTGTGCAAAAGCTGCTGCGCAAGGTCCGCAAGGGCGCGCGCGTGGACTACATCCCCGGCAACCACGACGAGTTCCTCCGCGAGTTCCTGGGCCTCCAGTTCGGCGGCGTCACGGTCCTGCGCGACGCCATGCACACCACCGCCGACGGCCGCAAGCTCTGGGTGCTGCACGGCGACGAGTTCGACAGCATCGTCCACTATGCGCCGTGGCTCGCCTTCCTCGGCAACAATGGCTACGACCTGATGATCCTGATCGGGCGCAAGCTCAACGCGCTGCAACGCCTGTTCGGCCGCGCGGAGTGGTCGCTCTCGGCCTACGTCAAGCAGCGCGTGAAGAACCTCGTCAAGTTCGTCACCGACTACGAGCACGCGCTGGCGCGCGAGGCCGCCAGGTGCGGCGCCGAGGGCGTCGTCTGCGGCCACATCCACAAGGCGGAGATGCGCGAGTTCGAGGGCCTCGCCTACCTCAACACCGGCGACTGGGTCGAGAGTTGCACGGCGCTGGTCGAGCATTTCGATGGGCGGCTGGAAATTATCCGCTGGCGGGAGGCGGAGGCGGCGGCTAACCTGCCGGTCGCATGAAGCCATGGCATCCCACCACCGGGTTGCGGCACGCCGCGCTGCTGGTCGGCGCGGTCCTGCTGCTGGCGACGCTGTTCGCCCAGCTCGAAATCCAGATCGAGGGCGCGCAGGGCTGGGCCGCGGGCCTGCCGACGTGGCGCGTGGAGGATGCGCCCATCCTCAAGCTGTTTTTCGGCGGCCGCGCGATCACCGGCTACCACGTCTTCGCGTTCAGCTTCATGTTCTGCATCTTCCACCTGCCGCTGGCGATGGTCGGCCATTTCTCGTGGCGCATGGAGGCGCGCATCCTCGGCGCGCTGATGCTGTTCTGGATCGTCGAGGACTTTCTCTGGTTCGTGCTGAACCCCGCCTATGGTCTCGCGAAGCTGACGCCGGCCAACGTGCCGTGGCATCCGCACTGGCTGCTCGGTGTGCCCGTGGACTACCTCGTCTTTACGCTGCTGGCCGCGGCGCTGCTGTGGGCGGCCTATCGCCACCCGCGCGCGAGCGGTTCGGGAGGAACACCATGAAGCTGCTGATCCTGCACGCCTCGGCCGGCAACGGCCACCGCCGCGCCGCCGAGGCGCTCGCTGCCGCCGCGCCCGCCGCGGGCCACACCGCCGTCGTGCGCGACATCCTCGACTTCGCGCCCGCGCTGTTCCGCAAGACCTACGCCGAGGGCTACCTCAACATCGTCCGCAGCGCGCCGGAACTCTGGGGCTACTTCTACGCGCAGAGCGACCGCAAGGCGCAGCGGCCCGCCGACCGGCGTATCCGCACGGTCTTCAACAAACTCAACGCGCACTCGTTCTTCGGCTTCCTGCGTGACGAACAACCCGACGCGGTGGTCTGCACGCACTTCATGCCGCTGGAGATGATCGCCAGCCTGCATCCGCACCGCCGTCACAACCTGCCGCTCTTCGGCGTCGTCACCGACTACGCCGCGCACGCGCTCTGGTACTGCGACAGCGTCAACGCCTACTACGTGGCCACCGAGGACGCGTTGCGCCAGTTGCGCCGCAAGGGCCAGCCCGCCAGCGGCATCGTGCTCACCGGCATCCCGGTGATGCCGGAGTTTTCCACGCGCACCACACCCGCGGCGGGCCGCAAGAAACTGGGCCTGCAGTCCAACCTGCCCGCGGTGCTCGTGTTGAGCGGCGGCTACGGCGTCGGCCCGACGGTCGAGATGCTGCGCGCCTGCGCCGCCGAGCCGCCGCCGTGCCAGTTGCTCGTCGTCGCCGGGAAAAACGCGGAGATGGAACAGGCGGCGAAGGACGCGCTCGCCGGCGCGCAACTGCCGGCGCAGGTCTATGGCTTCGTCAACAACGTCCACGAACTGATGGACGCGTGCGAGCTGGTCATCAGCAAGCCCGGCGGCTTGAGCACGGCCGAGGCGCTGGCCAAGGGCCGGCCGATGATGATCGTCGAGCCGATCCCCGGCCAAGAGCAGCGCAACGCCGAGTGGCTGCTGGAAAACGGCGCGGCCGTCCGGCTGCATGAGGCCGTGGATACGGCGTGGAAACTCGGCGCGCTGCTCGCCGATCCCCAGCGCCTCGCCGCGCTCGGCGCGCGCGCCGCCGAACTCGGCCGCCCCGCCGCCGCCGCCGACATCCTCTCAGATCTCGCCCGCCGCGTGTGAGCCGCCCCGCAAGCACCCCACCCGTCAATGCTGATGGCGGATGATGCGGCCCTCGACGAGATAGATCACATCCTCGGCGATGTTGGTGGCGTGGTCGGCGATGCGTTCGAGGTAGCGCGAGACAGAGAGCAGCGCGATCAGCGAATCCAGATGCTCCGTGCTCTGGCGGATGACGCCCTTGATGCGCTCGAACGACTGGCGGTTGAGGTTGTCCACCACGTCGTCGTTCGCGCCGACCTGCCGCGCGAGTTTCAGATCCAGGTTGATCAGCGCGTCGAGGCTCTGCCGCAACATGGACTGGGTCTGCTCGGCGATCTCGGCGAGGTTGAACGGAATGTCGCAGGGTAGTTGGCCGCACAGGAAGACGGCGCGCTGCGCGATGTTCACCGCCAGGTCGCCAATGCGTTCGAGGTCGTTGTTGAGCTTGAGCACGGCGATGATGAAGCGCAGGTCGTTGGCCACCGGCTGGTGCAGCGCGAGAATCTTCAGGCACTCCTCCTCGATGCCGACCTCGTTCTGGTCCACGACCGAGTCGCGGTCAATCACACTCTGTGCCAGCCGGATGTCGCGCTGGGCGACGGCGCGGACGGCCTGGCTCACATCGTCCTCGACCAGCGCGCCGAGGGCGAGGATCTGTTTCTTCAAGTCCGCGATTTCGTGTTGGAGATGGACTGACATGGCTGGTTCCTTTCGGTGAAAGCTATCATGTCCGCAGCTTCCTGGAAATGCGCGCGCGCACGATGATCGCGGCGAGGTTCAGCAGCAGCACGAGCAGGACGAGGCTGAAGACCATGCCGTACTGGACATGGCGGATTTCGTCCACGGCGACGTGCTCGCTGCACAGGTTGTAGATGTTCCAGGGCAGCGCGGGCGTCGGCTGCGTGAACGTTTGCAGCAGCGTCAGCGGTTTGCCGACGCTGACGGCGGCGGTGAAGATGATCGGCGCGGTCTCGCCCGCGGCGCGGCCCATGCTGATGATGACGCCGGTCAGGATGCCGGGCAGGGCGGCGGGCAGGATGACGGACCGGACGGCGTGCCACTGGCCGGCGCCCAGGCTCAAGGCGGCCTGCTTGTAGGTGGCGGGCACGGCGCGCAGCGCCTCCTCGCTCGCGCGGATGATCGTCGGCAGGATCAGCAGGCCGAGCGTCAGCGAGCCGGCGAGCACGCTCTTGTTCTCCGAGAGGTGCGCGGCGTTGATGAAGAAGGCCAGGCCGAAGAGGCCGAAGACGATGCTCGGCACGCCGGCGAGCGTGCTGATGCAGACGCGCAGCACGCGCACGAGCCGGTTTTCGCGGGCATACTCAACCAGGTAAATCGCGGCGATCACGCCCATCGGCACGGCGAACAGGATGGCGCCCAGCGTCAGGTAGAGCGTGCCGAGCACCTCCGGGCCGATGCCGCCGAAGAAATGCGCGTCGTGCGATGCATCGGTGAGGAACCGGCCGTAGAAGGTCCATTGCGGACGCAACATCTCGCTGGCGTTTTTTTCGATGGCCGCGAACAACGGCTCCAGCTTGGTGCCGCGGAATTTCTCGAGGCGCGGCTTAAGGACCTTGCGGCCCAGACCGCCGCCGGAGAAGTCATAGTCCTCGGCGAACAACACCTGCTGGATTTTGACCTGCGCGCGGTCCCAGCGCGTCTGGCCATATTGCGAGCGCATGAGCAGGGGCGCTTCCTCGCCGGGGAGCGGACCGAGCAGGTCCTTGACGGCGTCCTGCACGGCCGCGAAATCGGTTTTGTATTTTTTGCGCTCGGCGAACGGCATCGCGTCCAGGTCTTTTTTGAAGGCGGCGAGCGCCGCGAAGACCGGCTGCCGCGCGCGGGCGGCGGCCGCCTGCTCGCGCTTGAGTTCCTCGCGGTCGCCACGCTGGAATTTCTCCAGCGCGACGCGGCGGAATTCCACGGTGCCCTGGAAAACATAGGCGCTGATGCCGCGCAGGCAGATCGGCGCCAGCAGGATCAGCAGCGCCGCGGCCAGCAGCACGATGGAGAGGACGCCCATCCCCGTGAACGAGCGGTCGAGCAGCTTGCGGGTGCCGAGGCGGAGCATCAGCGCAGCCTCCGGCGCGTGCGCGCAAGCATGTGCTCGCTGACCAGGTTGCAGACGAGGGAGAAGACCAGCAGGACCAGCGCCATCGCAAACAGCACGTGATAGTGCGCCGAGCCCGCGCTCTGATCGGCCTCGCCCATGTCGCCGGCGATCGTGGCGGTGAGGGTGCGGACGGGGTCGAGGAAATTGAACCACGGCTCCGGGATGCGCGCGGCGTTGCCGGAGGCCATCCAGACGACCATGGTCTCGCCCACGGCGCGCATGATGGCGAGGATGCCCGCGGCGAGGATGCCGCTGCCCGCGGCCGGGATGACGACCTTGATGAGCGTCTCGGCGCGCGTCGCGCCCAGCGCGTAACTCGCCATACGCAGGTCGCGGCCCGTGGCCTGCAACGCGTCCTCGGCCACGCTGACCATCGTCGGCAGGGCCATCAGGCCGAGGATGAGCGCGGCGTTGAGCGCGTTCGTGCCGCTGGAGATTTCCAGGCCGTAGAGCAACCGGCCGGTCTTCCACAGCAGCCAGCCGGCCAGCGCCGCGAGCGCGGCAAACACCACGGCGCGCGCCACGGTGCGCACCTTCTCCGCCAGCCGCGCCGCGGCCAGGTCGCTGACGACCAGCACGGTCAGGAACACGATGGGCGTGAGGACGAGCCAGAAGGCCCACGCGAGCATCGGTCCGCCGCGCTCCTGTAGCGCGGGTGCAAAGACGACGAGCGCGAAAAAGCCGTAGGCGACCGAGGGGATCGCCGCGAGCATCTCGACCACGGGCTTCACATATTGCCGGATGTGGAACGGCAGCACGTCGCTCAAGCAGACCGCGGCGGCGAGGCCGAGCGGGATGGCGACGAGCGCCGCGCCGAGCGTGACCAGCGCGCTGCCGAAGAGGATCGAGAGCGCGCCGAACTCGGCGGGCTGCCGCGTGGGATACCAGGCCACGCTGCCGAAAAATTCCCGGACGCGTTCCCACGAGGTGAAGAAGGGGAAGGCATCGCGGGCGATGAAAATCAGGATGAACACCACCGCCAGCATGGAGAGCGAGGTGACGAGGAGCAGGAAGCCCTCGCCCAACAAGCGCGCCAGCCGCTGGTTGCGGTTGGCCGCGCGGCTCAACATCAAGGACGACATGGGAGGAGATGGTTAAGGGCTGATGGTTGATGGCGGATGGCACAAGCCGGCGGCCAGCGGCGGATCGCGCCGGGTATGGTTTCCAAGGATTGGAAAATAGTTTCACGGATTTTCCAGGGATTGGAAAAAGTCAGCGCGAAACGTTCCAAGGCTTGGAAAAATTCCGGCGCGGTTTTCCAAGCCTCGGAAAATCTATCAGCGACTTGGCCTGTAACGTGTGCACTCATGCGCGGAAAAGCGGATGGCGGATGGTGGTCATCCGCCATCAGCCTTTTCTTATTGGACCGGGACGAACCCTTGTTCGGCAACCAGCTTCTTGCCGTCGGCGGCCTTGTAGAGGTTGACGTAGTCGCCGAGGGCGGTGCCGGCGGCCGGCTCGCCAGCGGTGTACATGAACAGGCCGCGCGAGATCGGATATTTCTTCGCCAGGACATTTTCCGGCGTCGCCTCGATTCCGTTGATGGTCACGGGCTTGAGGCCCTCGGTGAAGGCGAGGCCGACGTAGCCGATCGCCGCCGGCGTGCTCTGCACGCGCTGGCGGACGGCGCCGTTGCTGCCGACGTACTCGGCGCGGTCGGTGATGCGCCCGGCCTTGGTCACCTGCTCGTGGAAGGTCTCGTAGGTGCCGCTGTTGGTGTCGCGGCTGATGACCACGATCTTGAGATTGGGGCCGCCGACCTCCTGCCAGCTCTTGATCTCGCCGGTGAAGATATCGCGCAGTTGATCCTTGGAGAGGCTCTGCACCGGATTACTGGGGTGCACCACCACGGCGAGGCCATCGAAGGCGATGGTGTGCTGCACCGGGTTGCGCTTCTTGCCCTTGGCCGCCTCGAGTTCCTCGGTCTTCATGGCGCGCGACAGGGTGCCCACGTCGCAGGCGCCATTGATGATGCCCTTGGCGCCGTTGCCGCTGCCGGACTCGCTGACGGTGATGTTCACGTCGGGATGCGCCTTCATGTAGTACTCGGCGAACGCCTTGGCGATCGGGCCGACGGTGGTGGAGCCATCCACCACGATTTTCTTGGGATCGCCGGCCGCCTGCGCGGCGGTAAGCGAGAGGGCCATCAGGCCCGCGATCAGGATCTGCTTCTTCATGTTCGTTTTCCTTTCGGGTTGTCTGTTCGGTTCAACCGAACCGGCCGGTGATGTAATCCTCGGTCCGCTTCTGGGCCGGCTTGGTGAAAATCTTGTCGGTCTGGTCATATTCCACGAGGTGGCCTTCGTAGAGGAAGGCCGTGTGGTCGGAGACGCGCGAGGCCTGCTGCATGTTATGGGTGACGATGATGATCGTGTAGGTGTTGCGCAGTTCGTCTATCAGGTCCTCGATGCGGATGGTGGAGCGCGGGTCGAGCGCCGAGCAGGGTTCATCCATCAGGATGATCTCCGGGTTCACGGCGATACAGCGCGCGATGCACAGCCGCTGCATCTGGCCGCCGGAGAGCTGCAGCGCGGAGGTGTGCAGGCGGTCCTTGACCTCGTCCCACAGCGCCGCGCTGGTCAGGCTTTTCTCGACGACCTCGTCGAGCAGACTCTTGTCCTTCACGCCCTGGATGCGCAGGCCGTAGATCACGTTTTCGTAGATGGTTTTCGGGAACGGATTGGATTTCTGGAAGACCATGCCGACGCGTCGCCGGAGTTGGATCACGTCCACGCCCGGCTGGTTGAGGTTCTCGCCTTCCAGCTCGATCCGCCCGGTCGTGCGGACGCCGTCCACCAAGTCGTTCATCCGGTTGAGCGCGCGCAGCAGGGTGGACTTGCCGCAGCCGGAGGGGCCGATCAGGGCGATGACCTGCTGGCGCGGGAAGTCCATGGTCACCTCATGCACGGCCTGGACGCGGCCATAGAAGATGCTCACGTCGTGGAGCCTGACGATGGGTTGGGAAGGCGCCGTATTCATCAGCACATTTCCATCAAGGCCGTGCGCAAATCGCGCGTGGAAAGGGCCCGCTGGCGGCGCAACTCGGCCTGCCAGCGATAGCGGCTGTCTTCCGCAGTGCGCCAGCGCCAGAAGTCGAGATCGGGCAAGGCGCCCGGCGCGCGGCCGACCGGCCGCAGCACCTCGACCACGCCGCCGGCTTCCAGGCGCGCGAGGCAGCAGCGGACCACCTGTTCCTCGACGCCCAGCCACTCGGCGATCTCGCCGGCGCGCACCGCGGCGCGTTGTTGCAGGAAATAGCTGACGCGCGACTGCCAGTGCTCCGGCTGGAGCTGACTGCGACTGTCTGGCGTTTCCTGGATCATGGTGCAGAGGGCGGGGCGTCCGCCGCCGGACGCCCCGGCCGTGGTGTGGGATTTAGAACTTGGCGAGGATATCTATGATGAACTCCTTGTACTCCAGCGGAGTCTCGCCGGCAGCGATATTTTTCTCGGTGAGCCAGCAGGTGCCGCACAGTTGCAGGTTCTTCATGAGCTGATAGACGAAGGTGATCTTGTGACCCTTGCCATCGGTGCCGCCGCCCCAGGCGTCGTCATCGGGCAGGTTGCCGGGGAAGACGTCCTTGTCGAGGTGGCGGTAATCATAACCGACCTGGAACGTGCCGGGGTCGGAGGCCTTGCCGAGCAGCACGCCCACCGTCCAGCCCTGGTTGTTGCTGCTGGGGTCGGTGTTTTTGGAGTAAGCGCCGAAGGCCGTCACGGGGATGCCGATCTTGGTGCCGGCTTCAACAAAGCCTTCCAAAACCTTGTACTCGTTCGCATAGACATTGTTGGTCGTCGTGCCGGAAATCTGCTTCGTGACCGTGTTGCCCCAGGCGTTGTTGTTGTGCTGCCAGTCCAGGACTTGGAAGCCCTGCATGTTCTGGAAGCCGTAGTAGCTGCCGCCCACCAGAATATGGTTGTCGGCGTTGGGCTTGAAGTTCACCGCCACCTGGCCGGCGTAGAGCCGCGTATCGTCGGAGGTCGAGCGCTCCTTCAGCCATTGATAGGACGCGTTGGCGAGCAACTGTACTTCATCGCCGACGCGATATTTCGCGGCCAGCCCTTCCGGCGCGATGTCGGGATCCCAGAGGTAGGTATTCACGAGGAAGAACGGATTCGCCATTTTGCCGCCGATCACATGGAGGCCGGGGATCGCGCCCGGGTGATAATCAAGGTAGCCCTGATCAAGATAGAGCGCCTTCTGCGTGTACTGGTCGGTCAGCGTCTGGTTCTCCGACACCGGATTGCCTTCGCCCGGCGCGCCGCTCACCGACATCGCTGTACCGAGCCGGAGGCCCACGGTCACATCCTCGTTGATGTCGGTCTTGGCGCCCAGCCGCGCGCGGATGCGTTCCCGCTCGCGGTTCGGCTGGCCTTCCAGTTGAATCACGTCGAAGCGATACCGCATGTCGCCCGACAGCTTCAGGCTGTCGTACCATTTCACTTCCTCGCCGTGCGCCAGTTGGAAGCTGCCCGCCGCCACCAGCGCCACCATCCACTTCGTGTACTGTGTGTTCATATTTTCCCTTTCCTTTGTTGCCATCGCCACGCGGCGTTTGCGCCGCCCGCTCATTGCTGGACCCAGTGCGTCCAAAAACCGGGGACAGTGTCGTCGGCGATCATTAGCGCCGTGTGAGCGACCCGTGAGAAGTTGGTCAGCCGTTCCCGGCCTTGGAAAAACGCTGCTGAAATTTTCCAAGCCTTGGGCCAACCGGGAAGACACCGTTCCACTCCCGGGACCATCAGGGGAACAACATCAGGAGGCGCTCGCACCAGTAGGCGAGGAGGGCGGTGATCGGGATGGTCAGCACCCAGGCCCAGACCATGCGGCCGACGATGCCCCACTTGACCGCGCTCAAGCGCTTGGTCGCGCCGACGCCCATGATGGAGCTGGAGATGACGTGCGTGGTTGAGAGCGGGATGCCCCAGTGACTCGCGCAGAGGATGATGGTGGCGGCGGTGGTCTCGCTGGCAAAACCATGGACCGGTTGCAGCCGCACCATCTTGTGGCCAAGCGTGCGGATGATGCGCCAGCCGCCGGCGGCCGTGCCCGCCGCCATCGTCAGGGCGCAGACGATCTTGACCCACATGGCGACCTTGAATTCGGGCGTGTACAGGAATTGCAGCCAGGTGGGCAAATCCTTGAACGCATCGGTCTTGCTCGCGCTGAACAGGATGAGCGCGATGATGCCCATCGTCTTTTGCGCATCGTTGGTCCCGTGGCTGAAGCCCATCACGCCGGCGCTGACGATCTGCAGCTTGCCGAAGATGGCATTGACGATACGCGGGCGCCACCGCTTGATGAGGATCATCAGCAGGGCCATGATGAAAAACCCAACGAGGATGCCGACGACCGGCGAGGTGAACATAGGCAGGAGCACCTTGGGCCACAGCCCGCCGGTCACCTTGTGCGTCACCGGCTCAAAGGTTTCCCAGTGAATCACCGCCCAGTTGCTGTGCGCGTTGGCCAGCGTGCTGCCGCACAGGCCCCCGACGAGCGCATGGCTGGAACTGGAGGGCAGGCCGAGCCACCACGTCAGCAGGTTCCAGATAATCGCGCCCAGCAGCGCGCTGAAGATCACCTGCGTATTGACGAAGCCGGTATCCACCAGCCCCTTGCCGATGGTCGTGGCCACAGCCGTACCCCAGAGCGCGCCGAGCAAATTGAACCCGGCGGCCCACAGGATCGCCTGGCGCGGCGTCAGCACCTTGGTGGAGACGGTGGTGGCGATCGAGTTGGCGGTGTCGTGGAACCCGTTGATGTACTCGAACACCAGCGCGACGAGAATGACGGTGAGGATCAGGAGCAGCATGGTGACCAGTTTCAGATGTATTTGAGGACGACGCGGAAGAGGACGCTGCCGGCATCACGGTGCCGGTCCATGATCTTTTCCAGCGTTTCATAGAGATCCAGCGCCATGATGACCTGTAGCGGCCCCAGTTGCCCGTTGTGCAGTTCACGGATGTGCGCGAGCATGAGCTTATCGGCCTGGCCCTCGAGCGCCTGCAGCCGGGTGTGCTGCTCCTTGATGGCCGCGAGATTTTTCCGCAGCCGCAACTCGCGCACCATCTGCGGAATGATCTCCGCCGCCTGCTCCAACAGACCGAGTTGCGGCGCGAAATCAAGCGTCCCCAGCGCCGCCTTGCAACACATGAATTTCTCGCTGAATTTTTCCACGGTCTTGGGGATTTTATAGAGGGCCACCGACAACGCCTCGATATCTTCGCGCTCCAGCGGCGTGACGAACGTCTTGCATAACTCCTCCGTGATCTGCTCCGTGATGAGTTTGTCCTTGCGCCGCGCCTCCATGAAGTCGGCCACGGTCGGCCCATCCGGCTTCGCGCGCAACAGCGCCGCCAGCATCTGGATGCTGCGCCGGGCGTCGTGGGCCCCGGTTTCGAGCAGGTCGAAGAACTTGTCGTCCTTCCCGATCAGTTTGTTGATGATGTTCATGGTTTGATCCCGCCGCGGATAGGCTCGCCCACCTTTGTTAGAATTGTGTGAGCGCCGCGTGAGAAGTCGGTCAGGGGATCCGCCAGCTTTTTCCAACACAGGGATGTTCCGGCCGCCGTGGCTGGCTGCCCTTCAGAAGTCGTACTTGAGCTGCCAGCGGAGGGAATAGGCGGTGGGGTTGGCGTCGTAATAGTCGCCGGGCTTGAGCAGCGCGATCAGGAACGAGCCGGTCAGCTTGTCCTGCCGGCCGAGCCATCCCTGCGCAAGCGTCAGGTCGCCCGTCAACTGTCCCAGCCAGCCACGTTCATGGCCGCCGCCGGAGCCATCGGCTTCGGGCGCGACCAGATAGCTGCCGGTCAGCACGGTCGTCAGGCGCGGATGCGGCGAACAGACCAGGCCCAGGCTGGGCCGCAACAGGTTGGTCCAATCGAACATGCCGTCCAGGTCAAATGTGAGGCTGGTGAGACGGCTGTCCTGCCATTCCCGCGCCCAGGGCGGATGCCAGCCGGAAATCCGGCCGGAACCCGGCGCGCTGCCGGAGAGAAAATAGACGCTCGCGAAGACGGCGGACTGCATGGCGAGCAGTTCCGGCAACCGGTTGGTCACGCCGGCCTCCACCAGGCAGGCGAGGATGGCGGCCTCGCCTTTCTGGCCGAACTGCACCGCCGCCTCCAGCGTCCCGGTGAGCTGCTTTGAGAATTGCGGCGCCATACGGAAACCGCAGGTGCCGCGGTCCAGTGAACCGTTCTCCAGGATACCGCGTTCCGCGTCCAAGGTCTGGCCGGCAGCGGCCGGCAGATAATGGCCCTGCTGGTCCTTGTGCGCCACCTGCGCCCACGCGGTCTGGTGCTGATAAAAACCGTAGAACTCCAGCGGACAGTCGGCCCGGTGCGTGAGTGTCAGGTACGCGCCGGCGCCGCTATCGGTGATCTCATCGTTGTTCGCCGACGAGGTGTAGCCCGTCAGGTCGCGGTCCACACTGTGGAGCGCCAGCTTGTCCACCGGCGGATCATACAACCCGACGACCTCCAGTCTGGCGGCGGACCAGCCTTTCCACGTCGCCTTGAGCGCATTGAAATACGTCGTGCGGGAGCCATCCTTCGGCGTACCGTCGGCGATGATACGCCCGTTGCCGTAGCGCAAATCCTGCCGGCCGAGACGCAGGTCCAGCCGCTCGCCGGCCAGGTCGCGCACATCCACATAGAGGTTGTCGAGAACGATCTCGTCGGGGAAACGATAGTTGGAACGTTGCGTGGCGGGTTTCGGGTCGGGGAACTCGTAGTAGCGGAATTCCTCCACGGCGCGCACGCGCAACGTCAGCTTCGCCGCGGGCTCGGCCTCCAGCCACACGCGGGTGCGGAAGCGGTCATAATTGTTCATCCCGCTGCGCGCCTCGCAGGGCGGATCCAGCCGCACCGGGATATGGTTGAACACATCCTGGCGGATGCGCTCATCGAAGCCCCAGCGCAAGCCCGGGGTGTCCTCCGCCCAAACCATGCCGGTCAGACAAATCGCCACCCAGAGCCACCGCTTTGTGAAACCTGTGCCCATGCCGGGGCGGAAAGATAACGAGGGCTTGGGTTGCGGGGCAATGCTTTTCCAAACCCTGGGAAAAAACACCAGAAAACTTCCGGGGCCTGGAATCATTCCGGTGAAAATTTCCAAGCCTTGGAAAATCGGGCGTCACGTTTTCCAAGGCTTGGAACGGGCGTCCGCCGCGCCACAGTTTCACGGTTGCGCGGCGAGGGCGCCGAGCGCGTGGCGCAAGGCGTATTGCGCCTGGTTGAACGCGGCGATGGCGGCGAGGTAGTCGCGGCGCGCGCGGGTCAGGTCCTGCCCGGCCTGGATGTTTTCCAGGACGTTGGCAATGGCAAACTGCCGGCGCTGCCGGCTCAAGTTCAGGCTCTCCTCCGCCGTCGCGAGCGCGCGCTGCGCGGTGGCGAGCTGGTCGCCCTGCGATTGCACGCGCGCCTGCGCCTCGACGACCTGCCGGCTGATGTCGTCGCGCACTTTCTCGGCGAGAATTTGTGTGCCGCGCACTTGCGCCTCCGCCGCGCGCAGCCGGCCGGGATCGAACAGTCCGCCCGGTCCCAGCCGCCAGCTTACGCCGACGAAGTAATCCTCGGAGTTGCCGAAGTTGCCCCACGCGCCATCCACGCCGCCGCCGAGTCCGCCGGCGAAAACCTGCGCGTTGAGGGTGGGCACGAGTCCGCCATAGCGCGCGTTGTTCTGGCTGGTGCGCGCGGCCTCCACCAGCGCCGCGCCCTGCTTGAGCTCCGGCCGCGCGGCGAGCGCCTGCGCAACGAGCGCCTTCAGCGGTGTATTCGTTTCGACCAGCGCCAGCGGCGCAAGTTCACTTTCGTTCGCCAGCAAGTCCACCGTGGCGTCCAGCCGCAGCGTCTGCGCCAGCCGCGCGGCGGCCAGGCGTTGCTGCTCCTGCGCCTGGCGCAGCGCCAGGTGGTTGCGCTCGGTCTGCACGCGCACGCGCAATGCGTCGCCCTTGAGCGCGAGCCCGGCGGCGACCGCCTGCCCGACCTGTTCCTCGTAATCCTGCGAGATGCGGACCGCCTCGCGCGCGACGCCGACCGCCGCCTGCGCCTGGGCGAGCGCGAAATAGTTTTGCGCCGCCGCCAGCACCGCGTTCTGTTGCTGGACGGCCAGCGCGTGGTCGGCGGCCTTGACGAGCTGGCGCGCGGCCAGCGCTTTATAGAGCGCGTCGCCGAGGTCCACCTGCGCGGTCAGCCCCGCGCCGACGGTGTAGGACTGCTTGCTCACATCGAGGATTTCGCCGGTGACCGCCTGCGTGTTGCCATCGTGGCGGCGATAGCCGACGCCGGGCGCGAGCCACGGGAAAAATTGCGCGCGGGCGCTGGTCTGGTGGGCACGCGCTTCGGCCAGCTTCTCGCGCGCGAGCTGGATATCGAGGCTCTGCGCGCCGGCGAGCCGCAGCGCCGTCGCCAGATCAATCGGCTGCGGCGGGTCAGGCTTTTCCTGGGCCAAGCCCGCCCCCGCCAGAGCGATGGCCACCCAGCACTCCAACACTCCAAAACTCCAACTCCGCGGCTTCATGGCGTCTCCACGACCTTGATGGCCGCGCCATCGGTCAGCGCTTGCTTGCCGACCAGAATGACGGTTTCGCTGCCCGTCAGGCCGGACAGCACCTCGACCTTCGCGCCATCGTTGAAGCCGGTCTTGAGCGGCAGCTTCTTCGCCTTGCCGTCGGCGGCGGCGAAGGCGAAGGCATTGGCCTTCTCCATCACAAGCGCCTCGACGGGGATCAGCAGCGCGTCGTTATGCCGCTCGACGCCGACGCGGATGGTCGCGTACATGCCGGGCCGCAGCGCGAGATCGCTGTTCGGCAGATCAGCCTCGACCAGCATGGTGCGGGTCGCCTCATCCAGCGCGTAGGCGAGGCGGCTGACGCGGCCCTCGAACACCTTGCCGGCGAGCGCCTCGACGCTGACGCGGACCGGCTGGCCGGTCTGCGCCAGCGCGGACTCCAGCTCCGGCAGTGCGACCTGCGCGCGGATGGTGGCGAAGTCGGCGAGCGTGACCAGCGCGCCGCCCGCCGCGATGAACGCGCCGGCATCGGCCGCGCGCGCGGTGATGAGCCCGGCGAACGGCGCGGAAATTTTTGCGTAGCGCAGCAGCGTCTCGGCGCGCTCCAGGCTGGCCTTCGCCGTGTCCACGCGCCCCTGCGCCTCGTCCACCGCGCTCGGCAGGATCAGGTCGGGCGCCTTTTTCTGCGCGGCCTGCAAGCGGCCGAGTTCGGTCGCGGCGACCTTCACGTCGGAGCGGAACTTCACGATGTCAGCCTGTAGCTCCGGCACCTCGAGCCGCGCCAGTTCCTGGCCGGCGGCGACGCGGTCGCCCTTGTCCACGGCGATGGTGGTCAGGTAGCCGGCGATCTTCGCGCAGAGCACCGCCTGCTGGTTCGCCCGCAGCGTGCCGGGCACGGCCACATAGCGCACGATCTCGCCGCGCGCGGGTTTCGCAACCCGGACCTCCAGCGGGCCGGCGGCGTGCGCGGCGGCGACGAGCAAGCCAAGCATCAACATCGAGCGCAGCGTTTTCATGACGGATTCCTCATGCGGCTTTTTCGGGTGCGACAAAGTGGTGGCTCTGCGGATCGGTCGGATCGAGCGAGCGCGAGCGTGCGGCCGACCGGCCGCGGACCAGCGTGTAGATGAACGGCAGCACGAACAACGTCGCCACGGTCGCCAGCGCGAGGCCGCCGATGACGGCACGGCCAAGCGGCGCAGTCTGGCTGCCGCTCTCGCCGAGGCCGAGCGCCATCGGCAACATACCCGCCATCATCGCCAGGCTGGTCATCAGGATCGGCCGCAGGCGCGAGCGCGCGCCCTCGATGGCGGCGGCGCCCGCGGCCAGCCCGGCGCCGTGGCTGCGCTCGGCAAAGGTGACGAGCAGGATGGCGTTCGCCACCGCCACGCCGATGGCCATGATCGCGCCCATGCCCGACTGGATGTTGAGCGTGGTGTGCGTCAGCCAGAGCAGGAGCACTACGCCCGCGATGACCGCCGGCGCGGTCGAGACCACCGCGAGCGAGAGGCGCAGCGACTGGAAGTTGGCGGCGAGCAACAGGAAGATGACGAGCACGGCGGCAAGCAGGCCGCTGCGAAAGCCGCCGAGCACTTCCGCCATCGGCGCCGCCTGTCCGCGCAGCGCGACGGCGGTTTTCGGCGGCGGCGCGCCGGCCGCGGCCAGCGCCTGCTCCACCTGCCGGAGCACCGCGCCCAGATCGCTGCCATGGGTGTTCGCGGTGAGGCTGACCACGCGCGCCATGTTATAGCGCTCATATTGCCCGACCGCGGCGCCGGGCGCGACCTGCGCCACGTTACGCAGCAGCACAACCTTGCCGCCGCCCGCGGCGACGGGGATGTTCTTCACGTCGTCGAGCGTCGTGGTCTGCGCCTGCGGAATCTGGACCTGCAGATTATAGCTGATGCCGGAGTTCGGGTCGGCCCAATAGTTCGGGACGGTGAAGCGGCTCGACGTGGTGGCGGCGACGAGCGAGCGCGTGACGTCGCTCATCTTCACGCCGAGCAACCCGGCGCGCTCGCGGTTGACGTTCACGTCCACGGTCGGGAAGTCGAGCGCCTGCGCGAAGTGGACATCGCGGAGTTGGGGAATCTTTTTCAGTTCCGCGTAAATTTTTTCGGCATGGGCCTTGTTCACGGCCAGCGCCGGCCCGCTGATGGCGACCTCGATGGGCGTCGGCGAGCCAAAACTCATCACGCGGCTGACGATATCACTCGGCTCGAACGAGAACCGCACGTCGGGCAGCTCGGCGGCGAAGATGGCGCGCAGCTTCTCCTTCAGTTCCGGCACCTGGACCGGCGCGCCGGGCTGCAACTGGATCGAAAGGTGCGCCTCCTCCGGTCCGCCGTTCCATAGGTGGATCAGGTTGATCGGGTAGTTCGGTGCGTGGACGCCGACGAGGCCCAGCGTGAGCGCGATGTGCTCCGCGCCGGCCGCGCGGTTGATGAGGCCGAGCACGCGCTGCGCGAGCTGCTCGGTGACCTCGACGCGCGTGCCGGCGGGCGCGCGCAGGCGTAGCGCCAACTGGCCGGAGTCCACCGCCGGGAAAATTTCCGTGCCCAGCCGCGCCCCGGCGAACCAGATGACAAGGCCGGTGAGGGCAAGGTAGAGGCCGGCCACCATCCAGCGCAGTGGCAGCAGCCTGCCGAGCAGCGCCGCATAGCCGGCCTGCATCCGGGCGAAGAGCGAGGCCTCGTGTACCGCGCCTTCGTGGCCGCGCAGGAACCAGATGCTCAAGATGGGGACGAGCGTGCTGGAGAGCAGGTAGGAGGCGACCATCGAGAAGCCGACCGCCAGCGTCAGCGGGACGAACAGCGCCTGCGCCGCGCCCTGCATGAAGAAGGCCGGGATGAAGACCGCGAGCACGCACAGCATCGCGAGCAACCGCGCCGGCGCGGTCTCGACCGTCGCCTCGAGCGCGGCCTGCGCGAGTTTGCGGCCGCGGGTGAGGTGCGTGTGGACGTTTTCCACCGTCACGGTCGCCTCGTCCACGAGGATGCCGACCGCGAGCGCGAGGCCGCCGAGCGTCATCAGGTTTACGCTCTGGCCGCTGACCCAGAGCGCGCACAGCGCCGCCAGCAGCGCGAGCGGAATGTTGATGACCACGATGAACGCGCTGCGCCAGTCGCGCAGGAACAGCAGCACCATCAGGCCGGTCAGCAGCGCGCCCAGCGCGCCTTCCTTCACCAGGTCGCCCATCGCGCGGCGCACCACGGGCGACTGGTCGAACTCGTAGGTGACCTTGATATCGTCGGGCACCGCAGCCTGGAACTTCGGCAGATTCTGCTTCACCAGCTCGACCACGGCGAGCGTCGAGGCGTCGGCGCGCTTGGTCACCGGCAGATACACCGTGCGCCGGCCATTGACCAGCGCGAACGAGGTGACGAGGTCGGAGCCGTCCTCGACCGTCGCGACATCGCGCAGGAAGACCGCGCCCACCGCCCCGGTCCGCAGCGGCACGCCCTCGAGGTCCTTGATGTTCTTCACGACGGCGTTGACGGGGACCAGCGGATACTGGTCGCCGAGGTTCATGTTGCCGGAGGGGCTGATCGTGTTTGCCTGCGCGAGCGCCTGCACGAGTTCATCGGGCGCGAGGCCGAGCGCCTTGAGGCGGTCGGGCTTGGCGTTCACGAGGATCGTGCGTGCGCTGCCGCCGAACGGCGGCGGGGCCGAGACGCCGGGCAGCGTCGCGAACAGCGGCCGCACCATGTTGAGCGCGGCGTCCTGCATCTGCCCGACCGTGCGCGTCGCGTTGGTCGTCGCAAACACGAGGTAACCCACCGGCACGCTGCCGGCGTCGAAGCGCATGACGAACGGGCCCGGCGTCCCCGGCGGCATGAAGGCGCGCGCGCGGTTGACGTAGGCGACGGTCTCCGACATCGCCGCCGACATGTCGGTACCCGGATGGAACTGGAGCTTCATCAGGCTCGCGCCCTGGATGGACTTGGATTCCACGTGCTCGATGCCGGTGATGTAGAGGAAGTGATACTCGTAGTAATAGGTCAGGAAGCCTTCCATCTGCGCCGGGTCCATGCCGCCGAACGGCTGCGCGACGTAGATGGTGGGAATGCCGAGCGGCGGGAACACATCGCGCGCCATCTGCCGCAGCGCGAGCGCCGCGCCGAGCACGAGGGCGAGCACCGCCACCAGCATCGTGAACGGCCGCCGCAGCGCTAGACGGATCAGGTTCATGAAAGTGGCGCGAACCTAACACAGCACCCTGCGATTGCAACCGACCCCGCAAGGCGCTGTTTGTGTAACCGCAAGAAATGGGGCGGCTCCTTCATGGTGGCCACCTTCAACCGCTCGCCCAGCCGGCGATGATGCCGGCGCAGAGCAGGCCCAGCACCAGGACCGGCAGCGCGGCGCGGAGGCGGAAAGGTTCATCGGGATGCGCCAGCCGGTGTTCGCGCACCGCGCAGGCGATGAACAGCGTCATCAACAGCAGGCACAGCACCGACACGGTCGCGGGCGTCAGCAGCGCCGCTGGCATGGCCAACTGCTTGGCCGTCAGGGCCTGCGCGGTAGCGACGCCGTCGGGCTCGCGCCACGCGCCGGGCAGGAACGGCAGCCACGCTACAAATTTCGCCAGGCCCTTGCTCATATGGCCGGCGGCGACCACGACCGCCAACGGCAGCGCCAACCGGCGCAATTGGTCCGCCAGCGCATGGCGCTCGCCACAGAGCCGGAGCAGGCCGGCCAAACCCAGCCAGACGCCGGCCGGCACGAGCAACAAGGTCCACACCCACTTCACCACGCCGGCCCAGAAGCCCGTCGCGCCCGTCTGGGCAGAGAGCCAGGTGGGCACCGCCAGAAAAACCGCCTCAGCTTGTTTCCACTCCGTACACAGTTCCAGCATGACGAAGCCGGAGGCGAGCATCACGAACAACGTCACCGGCCAACTGGCCAGTGGCTCCCGCGCGTCGGCGCGCGCGAACGGCGGGCGCAGCAGCAGGCGCATATTGTCCGGTGCGCAGGCCTTGAGGCACTGGCCGCAGACGAGGCAGTCGCGGTTGCTGTTCAGCTTGGGCGGATTGAGCAGGCTCGGACAACTGCGCGCGTCGGGCCGGAAGCGCCGCTCTCCGGCCAGGCACTCCTTGCCCGCGCAAGCCGCGCAGGCCGAGGCCGGACCCGCGCGCACGGCCAGCATGCCGCTGCGGCCATAGGTGGCCAGCAGCAAACCCGCCGGACAGAAGCCGCGGCAGAACGCGCGGTCTTTCCAAAGCAGGCTGCTCACCACCGCGAGTAGCAGCAGGCCAAGCAGCATCCACGAGGTATAGGCCGGCGTGCGGTGCAGTTGCGCGGCGGCGACGAACAGTTGCAGCGCCGCGAAGAGCGCCACGATCGCCGCGCCGCCGGCCAGCCAAGGACCGAGTACCCGCTGCCGCAGGCCGAGCCGCCGTGCCAGCCGTTCCGCAACGTTGCTGACCAGTTCCAGCGGGCAGACCATGCACCACGCGCGTCCCAGCCAGACCGCGCCCCAGACCATCAGCGGCCACCAGAGGCCCCAGACCAGCAGCGTGACCAGATTGCTTTTGGCGAACAGCTTCGCCGGCACGCCCGCCGGCGCATAGTGTCCCCAGCCGAGCACGGCGAGCGCGAGGAAGACCGCGAGCAGCGCCAGTTGAAAAATATACGGGAAGCCCCACCACAGGATCAGTCCTCGCACCGGCCGCCACGCCAACAGATTGAAACCCGCCGCCGGTTCCGTCCGCGTCGTCGCACCATGTTGTTCCGGCATATGGCTCTGTCTCCTGCTGCGCGGCCACAAGTACCCCAAGCGTTCCGCCGACGCAAGGGTGGGTTCCAAGGCTTGGAAAAATTCCCCGGATTTTTTCCAAGGCTTGGAAAATCGCGCGCGGGCAGGTAGGAAGACGGCGTGCAAAGAAAGGACGAGGGCCTATGAAGATGCTCGGAATCGTGCTGGCGGGTCTGGGGCTGATGGGCGCGGCGGTGGCCGATCTCGAAAAGGATTTCCTGAATCCACCGGAGGCGACCAAGCCGCGCTGCTACTGGTATTGGATGTACGGCCAGGTGACGCGCGAGGGCATCACGCGCGACCTCGAGGCGATGAAGCGCGTCGGCATCGGCGAGGGCTATATCGGCGTCATCGAGGGCGGCGCCAAGGTCAAAGCCTTGAGCGACGAGTGGTGGGGCCTGATCGAGCACGCGGTGCGCGAGGGTACGCGGCTCGGCGTGGATATCGGTTTGTTCAACTGCCCCGGCTGGAGCCAGTCGGGCGGTCCCTGGATCAAGCCGGAGCAGTCCATGCGCTACGTGACGCTGCCGGAGCTGCGCCTGCATGGCCCGCAAAAATTTTCCGGCCAGTTGCCCAAGCCGGAGGGTTTCTTCCAGGATCTCGCCGTGCTCGCGTTCCCCGTGCCGGCGGGCGAGGGCGATAGCGCCGCCGCGCGCGGCGCCAAGGTCACGAAGGCGCCCGCCTCCGTGACGTTCGAGCTGGCCGCGCCGTTCACCGCACGCAGCCTGACGGTGAAGCCATTCGGGCAGGTCGTGGCCGCGTGTGAGCTGCAGACTTCCGACGACGGCCAGACTTTCCAGACGGTGAAGAAGTTCACGGTGGACCGGCACAACCTCAATATCAATGTGGGGCCGGTGCCGCTCGCGCCGGTCGTCGTGGCGCTGCCGGCGGTGACGGCGAAATTTTTCCGCGTGACGTTCCCGCAGGGCCACGAGCCGGGCTGGCTCGACCTCTCCGCGGCGGCGCGCGTCGAGAGCTATGCGGAGAAGTCGCTGCAAAAAGTTTTCCAGGATCCGCTGCCGCCGTTCAACTTCTACACCTGGCCGCAGCCGCCGGAGCCCACGAGCGGCGCGGTGCCGGCCGGGGCCGTGCGCAACATCAGCGCGCAGCTCGCGCCCGATGGCACGCTGACGTGGGACGTGCCCGCGGGCGACTGGATTGTGATGCGCGCCGGCATGGCGCCGACCGGCACCAAGAACAGCCCCGCGCCGCCGGAGGCGACCGGGCTCGAGGTGGATAAGCTCAACCGCACCGCGCTCGCGTGGCACTTCACCAACTACGTGGGCGCGCTGCTCGTGCGCATCCCGGCGGCGGAGCGCAGGGCGTGGAAGCACGTCGTCGCCGATAGCTACGAGATGGGCCCGCAGAACTGGACCGATGATTTCGCCGCCGCATTCCGCGCGCGCTTCGGCTACGACCCGCTGCCGTGGCTGCCGGTGATGACCGGCCGCGTCGTCGGCAGCGCGGACCAGAGCGACCGGTTCCTGTGGGACGTGCGGCGGCTCGTGGCCGACCGTGTCGCGCGCGACTACGTGGGCGGGCTGCGCGACCTGTGCAACGCAAACGGGCTGAAGATGTGGCTGGAGAACTACGGGCACTGGGGCTTCCCGGCCGAGTTCCTCCAATATGGCGGCGCGTGCGACGAGGTCGGCGGCGAGTTCTGGGTCGGCGGCAACCTCGGCAGCATCGAACTGCGCGACGCCTCCTCGGCCGCGCACATCTACGGCAAGAAGCAGGTCTTCGCCGAGGCGTTCACCGGCGGGCCGGCGTTCCGCAACACGCCGCGCGAGCTGAAGGCGCTCGGCGACCGCGTCTTCTGCCAGGGCATCAACCAGTTCGTGCTGCACGTCTATATCCACCAACCCGACGAGCGGCGGCCCGGCGTCAACGCGTGGTTCGGCACGGAGTTCAACCGCGGCAACACGTGGTTCGAGCGCGCACAGCCGTGGATCGACTATCAGCGCCGGTGCAGCGTACTGCTGCAGGCGGGCCAGCCCGTGGCCGACGTCGCCTACTTCATCACCGAGGACGCGCCGAAGATGGCCGGCCTGCAACAGCCGGAGCTGCCGCCGGGCTACGACTTCGACTACATCAACGCCGAGGTGATCGAGCAGCGGCTGAAGGTGCAGGACGGCCGCCTCGTGCTGCCGGAGGGCGTGAGCTACCGGCTGCTGGTGCTGCCGGAGCAGGCGACGATGCGGCCGGAGCTGTTGCGGAAAATCCGCGACCTGACCTCCGCCGGCGGCGCGGTGCTCGGCGCGCAACCGGAGCGCTCGCCGAGTATGCAGAACTACCCCGCGTGCGATCTGGAGATCAAGAAACTCGCCACCGGCCTGTGGGGCGAGGGCCGCGTGCTGACCGATACGAACCTCGTCACCGCGTTCGCCAAATTGCGGACGCCGCCGGACGTGGTCTGCCCGGCGGGCTTCGTCTGGAAGCATCGCCGCGCTGGCGAGACGGACATCTACTTCGTCGCTAACCAGACGGCGGCGGCGCGGACGGCGACGATTTCGTTCCGCGTGCAGGACAAGGCGCCGGAGCTGTGGTGGCCGGAGAGCGGGCAGATCGAGCGGCCGGCGGTCTATGACGTGGGCGAAGGCCGCGTACGGTTGCCGATCAACTTTGGCCCGGCCAGTTCGGTCTTCGTCGTCTTCCGCCACAAAGCGGCGACCGACCGCATCGCGCAGGTGACGCGCGACGGCCAGCCCCTGTTCGACATGGCTGAACCGCGGACGGCGGAGCGGAACGCGCCCGCGGTCAACACCTTCACAATGGCGGTCTGGGCCAAACCCGCGGCCGATACCGTGCTCCTGAAGGAGGCCAACCGCGCCGTCCACGGCCTCCACCTCAATCGCAACGACGCCTTCCCCGCGCCGCACGGCGATGGCTTCGCGCTCGGTCCCGGCCACGCCGGCTGCGGGCTCGCCCTCGGGCGCAACGGCGTCGCGGTCTTCGAGCACGGCGCCAGCTACTTCGCGCCCGTGCTCGTCCACGCCGCGCCGCTGACCGACTGGACGCACGTCGCCGTGGTCTATCGCGACGGCGAGCCGAGCCTCTACTTGAACGGCAGATTCGTCCACAAGGGCCTCAAGAGCACTTGGCAGACGCATCCCGGCGTGAACGATGACGCGGTCAACACGCACTTCGCCGGCAAGCTCGGCAGCGCCACGGCGCTGAACCGCGCGCTCGACGAAAACGAAATCGCCGCGCTGATGAAGCAGCCGCCGCCCGATGCCGCGACGGGCAGCCCCGCCCTTGCGCTGAACCGTGATGAGCGAGGCCGAGTTGTGGCGCAGGTACGCCGCGCTGGCAGCTACGCGTGGCAGACCGCCGCCGGCAAAAAGCAGACGCTCGACGTCGCCACCGTGCCCGTGCCGGTCGCGGTGAGCGGTCCGTGGCAGGTCGCGTTCGATCCTAAGTGCGGCGGACCGGCGCAGCCCGTCACCTTCGCGCAGCTCGCAGACTGGACGCAGCACCTCGAGCCCGCCATCCGCTACTACAGCGGAGTGGCTTCCTACCGTGCAACATTCTCCATCAACCATTCACCATCCGCCATCAACCATCTCCTCCTCGATCTCGGTGAGGTCCACGCCATCGCCACCGTGCGCGTGAATGGCCGGGAACTCGGAACGGTTTGGAAGCAGCCCTACGAAGTGGACATCAGCGCCGCAGCCAAGGCGGGCGCGAACGAGTTGGAGATCGAAGTCGTCAACACCTGGCTGAACCGGCTCATTGGCGATGAGCAGCCCGGCGCGCAGCCGCTGACCCACACCCAGAAGAAAGCGTGGAAAGCCGGCGATAAACTCCTGCCCGCCGGCCTCCTCGGCCCCGTCACCCTTCGGCCCATCCTGACGCAGCGCATGGCCGAATAAAGCGGCGGAAGTAGACGCTGATTGACGCAGATTTCACAGATGGGATGGCAGCGGTCAGAAAATCTGCGGCCATCTGCGTCAATCTGCGTCTAATAATTCTTGGTTGAGTTCCAGGAAGTTTTCGCGGAAGGGATAAAAGCGCAGCAGCGCATCATCGCGCTGGCCCAGAATGCAGGCGGCGGCGAAGAGCGCCTCCACCGTCGCCAGCCCCGCCGCCGGATCGGTCTGCTGCTTGGAAACACGCGGATAGGCCGTCCGCCAGCCCGGCGGAATCGCCCGCGCCTCGACCGGCCCGAGCGCCTTGCGCATCTGCACCGCATGCCGCCAGCTCCCATCGAGCAACAGCAGCGGCCGCCCCGCATCGGCGCGCGTCAGCGGCGGCGCCTCCGGCGCGAGCAACAGATGCCGCGAAAAATCCGGCTTGGGCCGCAGCGGATAGGCGATGAATACCAACCCGGGCGTCCCGCGCAGCGGCTGGATGGTGCACTTGACGCGGTTCTCGCGTCGCCGCACCACAATGAGAGCGTTCAGCAACATGGCCGCAGCCTAGCCTCCACCGCCCCCGGCGCATAGCCTTAACTACCCAGCTATGGATTTGAGTTCGCCGGGTCAGGTGACCCGGCCTACAAAACTTCGGTGTTCGATGTTCGATGTTCGATGTTCGCCGTCTGTAGGCCGAGTCTCCGACTCGGCGCACCCCAGCCATCCCCAATCTGCGCAACAAAATCATGGCAACGGAATCGCAGACGCCGGTCGTTCTCGCCTGAATGATTTTGTAACCATGATTTTGTGAATCCGCCTTCCTGGCTTCGCGCCATCGCTGTTCAACCTCCGGCCTGCACGGCGTTATGCACACCCGTCCGTGCCACGCGGCGCGGCGCCTTTCGCGGCCCGATAATTCTTGCCAAGAAATCCGCCGCGCCGGTACGTTCTGCCCGCTCCGATGAAACTGCCATTCACCATGAAGATGCTGGAGGACTGGGGCGGCGCGCACGTGCTGCGCCAGGCCCAGGGCCTGGTCGAGCGCGGGCAGGTGGCGGAGGCGAGCTTCGAGCCGCCGCTGGTCAAGGGCGCGGTCGTCACCAACGAGCGGGCGATGAAGACCGCGTTCAAGCTGCTGCCCAATGGCCACGTCGAGAGCCTGTGCCCATGCTGGGACAACAAGGAACGCGGCATCATCTGCGCCCACGTGCTTGCGCTCGGCATCGTCCTCGTGAAGCGCTCGACCGATCCGAACCGCGAGGCGAAGGCGCAGGCCGAGCTCAAGCGCGCGGCGCGGCTCGCCGCGGTGGACGAGTCCAAATATCTGCGGCGCGTCCCGGCGACGGCGCCGGGCGCGATCCCCGCCGCGCTCGTGCTCACGCTCGACCGCGACTGGCAGGCGGCGTGGCAGCGCGGCAGCCTGCCGGTGTCGTGCGAGGTCCAGTATGCGGGCAAGCTGCTGCCGGTCGAGCAGGTCGCCTGCACGCTGCCGCTCTCGTTCGGCAAGCAGGATGAGTCGCTGCTGTTCGTGCTGGAGGATATCGCCGAGGGGCCGGTGCGCTCCCGCCTCGAGCTCAGGCCGGCCGATTTTCTGAACGTCCTCCGCCTGCACGCGGGCAAGCCGCTGCCGGTCGCCGGCGGCCGGTCGCTCACCATCAACCAGACGGCGATGAAGACGTTCGTGCAGATGGACCTCGACCGCGAGAACGGCGAGCTGATCCTGATGGCGCACACGGAGCTGCCGTTCATGGGTGCGACCGATTTCCCGTTCTACATGGTCGCCGGTAAAACCGGCTGGGCGTTTGGCTCGGAAAATTTCTGGCCGCTCGGCAACGTGTTGCCGGAGCCCTACCACTCGATCTATCGCGACCCGGTGGTCATCGCGCGCCAGGATGTGCCGGGCTTTTTCGCGCGCGAGCTGCCGGTACTCTCGAAGCAGCTCCCGCTCGAGACGGATCTCACCGACGACCTCTTTACGCTCGAGCCGGGCAGCCCGAAGTTCCGGCTCGTCGTGCGCGGCAGCCCGGCCTCGATGGCGGCGGTTCTTTACGCGCGCTACGACGAGCTCGAGCTGGTCGCCTGCAAGCCGGACCCGCGCGAGCACTTCTCGCTGCCCGATCCCGCCGACCTGATGCGTTACGCGGTCCGCAACCAGGCGCGCGAGCAGCGCGCGCTGGAGCTGCTCGCGCCGGCGGGCTTCACGGGCGCGCGCGGCGACGAGCTCGCCAGCGTCGTCGGTACGCGGCAGGTGCTCAACTTCCTCGGCTCGCACCTGCCTGCGCTGCGGCGGCGCGGCTGGAAGGTCGAACTGGAGGGCAAGCTCGATCCCTACATGGAGTCGCTCAACTTCGCGACGCCGGTCGTCCACATTGATGATTCCAAGGGCGGCGCGTGGTTCGATATCGGCTATGACTTCGAGACGCAGGACGGCAGCAGCCTCGCGCAGGCGGATATCCAGCTCGCGCTGCGCAAAGGCGACTCGTTCTTCGAGAAGAACGGCACTACCTACCTGATCGACTCCGGCGCGGTGGAATCGATGCAAAATATTTTCGCCGACTGCGACAGCCGCGATGGCGAGCAGGCCGGCCACTTCCGCCTGGCGAACGTTTACGCGCCATTCGTGAAGTCCGCGCTCGAGGCGCTCGATGGCATCGACATGGAGGACACGGCGTCGTGGCGCAAGCGCGCAGGGCAGCAGAACCGTACGCTGGAGATCACGCCGGTCCCACTCGGCGAACCGCTGAACGGCATCCTGCGGCCGTACCAGAAATATGGCGTGAGCTGGCTGCGCTTCATGGAGGCGAACGGTTTCTGCGGCCTGCTCGCCGACGAGATGGGCCTGGGCAAGACGCTGCAGACGCTCGCGTGGCTCCAACTCCAGCGCCAGCATCCCGACGCGCGCGGCAAGCCCGCGCTGATCGTCTGCCCGACGAGCCTCGTGGAAAACTGGGCCGAGGAAGCCGCCAAGTTCGTGCCGGGCATGAGGGTGCTCAACCTCACCGGCGCCGAGCGCGCCGAACGCTGGGCCGAGCTGCCCACCGCCGACATCGCGGTGACCTCCTACGCCATCCTGCGGCGCGATGTGGAGCAGTTCACCGCGCAGCCCTTCGCCGCCGCCATCCTCGACGAGGCGCAGCACATCAAGAACCGCTCCACGCAAAACGCGCTCGCCGCCAAGCAGCTCAAGGCGTTCCAGCGGCTGGTGCTCACCGGTACGCCCATCGAGAACAGCGTCTCCGACCTGTGGTCGATCATGGACTTCCTCATGCCCGGCTATCTGGGCGATCACGCCGCGTTCAAGGTTCACTACGAGGAACCGATCAGTGAGGGCCAGGCCGCCGGCGAGGTCGCGCAGGCCAAGCTGCGCCGCAAGCTGCATCCGTTCCTGCTGCGCCGCCTCAAGAGCGAGGTCGCCAAGGACCTGCCCCCGAAGATCCAGAAAATTTCCTCGTGCCACCTCACCGCCGACCAGCAGGCCGTCTACCTTGAATTGCTCGAAGACTCGCGCCAGAAAATCTCCGACATGGTCAAGACGCGCGGTTTCGAGAAGTGCCGGATGGAAATCCTCGTCGTACTCATGCGCCTGCGGCAGATCTGCTGCCACCTCGACCTGCTCAAACTCCCCGGCCTCAAGGCGAAGAATCCCTCGGCCAAGCTCGACCTCTTCTTCGAACTCGTCGAGGAGGCGCTCGATGGCGGCCACCGCATCCTCGTCTTCAGCCAGTTCGTCGGCATGCTGACCATCCTGCGCCAGGAACTCGAGCGGCAGGGCCTCGCCTACTGCTACCTCGATGGCTCGACCAAGGAGCGCATGAAGGTGGTGCACCAGTTCAACAGCCAGCGCGATATCCCTCTGTTCCTCATCAGCCTCAAGGCCGGCGGCACCGGCTTGAACCTGACCGGCGCCGACATGGTGATCCACTTCGACCCGTGGTGGAATCCCGCCGTCGAGGACCAGGCGACCGACCGTGCCTACCGCATCGGCCAGAAGAAGACCGTCTACAGCCTCAAGCTCATCACGCGCGGCACCGTCGAGGAAAAAGTCCTCGCCATGCAGCGCAAGAAGAAGGCCGTGATTAATGCCACGCTGACCTCCGACGAGAACGTCATGCAGAAGCTTGACTGGAACGACATCCAGGAACTCCTCGCCGAGTAGTCCCTGCAACCGGCCAAAGAATAGCGTCAGATGCCATAATCGCACACCTCAAGAGGTGTGCGATTATTTGAAATTATGTTAATGATTTAGCAGTTTCTGCAAAACTATTGTCAGTAATCTTTCACGGCAGGTTGGCCCCCGATGCGCAACCACCCGCCAGCTTTCCGGCAAGGTCCCCTGGTAGGTCACCACCCCGCGCCGCCGCAATTTATCCAGATGCCGGTAGACAGCGTCGGGCGACATGCCGATCCGCTCCGTCAACGCCGTAACAGTCGTGTCCGTCCCGGTCGCCAGTTGACGCAGGAGCAATAGGCGTCGCAGATGGGTATAGGTGGTGAAGAGTTTTACCAGCGCCTCCAGTACGGCCTCGTTTGAGGCGTTCGCCTTGTCGCACACCTCAAGAGGTGTGCGATTAACTTCTTTTTTGCTCATGATATCGCCGAGAAGGGCGTGGAGGTCCCGCAGAAAACGATTGGCGGTGACCTTCGATCCGGCTGGCCGGTAAAAGACCTGCCGGCCTTGTGGCACAGCCTCAATGAAATGAAAGGTGCAAAGCAACTTGAGTTGCTGTGAGGTGGCCGCAGGTGGCTGGGCGATTTGGGCGGCCAGTTCGCGCACAGCCAGCAAGGGTCGCGTATGGATGGCATGCAGGAGGCGGAGGCGCGTTCGATTGGCGAGCGCTCGGCAAGCAGTGACCACGAGATCCATAAGTACTTCCTTTCCGTACATCAATCGCACACCTCAAGAGGTGTGCGAATTTGCCCTAATATTCAAGTAAAAATAGGCTGGCACAGGCTGACTTCCACCGGAAATGTCAGGCGGATACTTGGCTGGAACGACTTCCGGGCCTGCTCGCCGCATGATTGTCTGGCGTCCTGTTTTCGCCTATCCTGCCGCTTGGTAAACAGGTTGGCGCGCGCTGACCTGTTCAGCGAAAGGAGTGCGACATGAAAGAGATGTTGCCGGGAAGCCGCGGCGTGGTGTTCGGACTGACGATCATGCTCTTCTTCGCCATGTTCGCCTCGATGGGGCCGAAGTTTTTCCCAGCGTGCGCGCTGTTCGGGGCGGCCGGCCTGGTGGTCTTGGTGCTGACGCTCATGATCAAGGAGCCCAAGATCCAGAAACTGTTCTTCATCCTCGCTGGCGGGGCGGGCACAGCCGCGCTGACCACCCTGACGGTGTTCTGGATCATGGCTTGGTCCGGCCATCCGCCCGGCGGTGATGGCGGTGGTATCACGGTTCCGATGCTGCTCATCATCTGCCCGCTCACCTTCCTCGTTGGCACGGTGGGCGCGATCATCTGCCTCATCGTGAACAGCCGTTCCAAAAGACAACCGAAGCCTGATGATCCGATTGCGAAGTGAGGAGGCTCGCTATGACTAACGGGCAGGTCCAATCAACGGCTGGCGGAGTATCAACCGTGCCGCGGGCGGCGGCATGGGCGCACGCCGGCCTGGCGGGCTTTATCTACAGTGTGGTCGCGTGGTTGCTCGCCGCGAGTCTGGAGGCCATTCACCACGGCTGTATGGACGCCTTCGGCGGCGGTATTCTGCTTTGGTTCATGGTGCTCCCGCTGGCGCTCATCGGCCTGCCCGTGCTCATCATCACGGTCACGCTCTTTCGACGGTCGCGCCGCGGGGCGCTCGCCGCGCTGATCTACGATACGCTCCTCGGCATTCCCACGTTCATCGGCCTGGTCGCAGCGAGCGGCAGTTATGTGTATGAAGGTGGTGGCGACTTGGGCGAAACCATGATGATCGTCGCCCTGATCGCGATCGGAGCGCTCCTGATCGGCACCGGAATCGTGTTGCTGCTGACGGGTTGCTACGGCTGGAAACGGGCGTGGTGGGGTTATGCCGTGTTCGCCACGCTGACGCTCGCGCTGGTGGCGTGGCCGCCTGCGGCCAATCTCGGCAACATCCAGCACGTCCGGCTGCTGCGGAACCATCTCGCGGTGCACGTGCTCCGGATTCCGCCGGCGACGCCCGTCCGGGTCATGCGGCTCGACGACGCAAACGGACATCATCGCGAAGATGTCCGCTTCCACTGCGCCGAGCACTGCTGGATCATCAATGCCGATCACGAACCGGACGGCTGGCACCTATCGACCAGGGCCGCGTGGGGCATGCTGACCAAGGAGAATACGCCACGCATCGAATCGGAGAGCGAGGCCCGCCAGCTCCTCCGCAAGATGGGCGTGCCGGAAAAAGAGCTGGGCGACTGCACGCTGACGGGCTCCAACTATTTCTTCAAGGTCACCGCCGCCGACCATTACTTTGAGGTCACCCGCGACCTGGGCGTTAATTTCTGGCTGAAGCAGCCGTTGATCATCCCCGACCACTGACGCTCGGCGCAAGTTTTCCAAGGATTGGAAATGGGAATGCCTGTTTTCCCAGGCCTTGGAAAATTTCACCGCCAACTTTTCCAAGCCCTGGAAATTCCGGCCAAAAAAATTCCAAGCCTTGGAAAATCACGGCCAGATTTTTCCAAGGCTTGGAAAGCGGAATCAGACCTTCGCTTCGTCCCACTGCTGGCGCAAATAGTCGAAGGCCTTCGGCACCTCGACGGCGGGATCGGTGCCCTTCTTGCAGCCGCATTCGAGGCTGCAGAAGTCCTGATAGCCGATCTGCTTGAGGCCCTTGAAGCCGGCGACGTAGCTGTGCGGCTCCTGCGCGGGCAGGATGCGGTGGTCGCGCGTGGCGAGGTGGACGTGGTGCAGCCACTTGCCGGCAGTGATGAACGCCTGCGTCTGGTCGGACTCCTCGAGGGCCATGTGGTAGAAATCGCCCATCATGCAGATGCCGTCGTTGTTCAGCTTGGTGCAGATCGCGACGGCCTGTTCGAGGCGGTTGATGTAGAAGGTTTCCTTCTTGTTGAGCGGTTCCAGCAACACGCGGCTGCCGACCTTCTTCGCGTGGTCGCCGATCGCCGGCAGGATTTCCTCGAGCACCTTGTCGAGCTCGGCCGGCTTGAGTTCGCTCTGCTTGTGGAAGCATGGGACGAAGATGACGCCGTTGCTTTCCAGCTCGGCGGCGGTGTTGAGCGCGGACTTGATCGCCTCGATGCCGGCCTTGCGCTTCGCCATATCGAGCGAGACGAGGTCGCCCTTCTGCGAGCCCCAGCAGAGCGCGGAAACTTTGATGCCCGTACCCTTGAGCGTCGCCTTGATCTCCGCGATACGGTTGGAGGGATTGCCGCCGAACTCGATGCCGGTGCAGCCATATTTCTGGAGGTTGGCCACCTTCTCCTTCAGCGAGCCGCCGGGGATGCGGCCTTCCTGGCTGCAGAGGTTGAGGACGGCTTTTTGCCCCGCGGCCGCGCGCGCGGGCGGCGTCAGCTCGCGCAACGTGATGACGCTGGTGAGGGCGACGGTGGACTTCAAGAAGGACCGACGATTCATGGTTGGCTGCTCCTGGTTGGTGGCTTGCAAAACACGCGCGGATTCTTGCGACCGGCCCGCCAAAGTCAAGCCCTGCGCGGTCAAAAGAAAAGGCCGGCCTTCCGGCCGGCCTTTTCAAGGTGGTAGCGGGGATTGGATTTGAACCAATGACCTTCAGGTTATGAGCCTGACGAGCTACCTGGCTGCTCCACCCCGCAGTCGCGGGCGCGTACTGTAGTCAGGAAAACGGCAGATGCAAGGTCTTTTTTCAGCCCCAAACCGGGGTGAGCAGAGCGGAGTTTTCGCGCTGGTCGCGTTGCAGGCGCGCGTTGAGGGCGGTGCCGATGGGGCCGGGTCGGCCGTCGCCGATGCGTTGTCCATCCCATTCGACAACGCTGGTGACATCGGGTGTGGTGCCGAAGATCAGAACTTCCGCGGCCGCCAGGGCCTCGGTCCGCGCGATGTCGCCATGCTCAAGGGCGCGCAGCGAGCCATCGCGCACGAGTTCCTCCGCCAGGGCCAGCGCGCGGTTCATGGTGGTGCCGAGGAGAATGTGCGCCGGGCCGGGGACGCGCAGACGGCGGTCGGCGGTGACGACACCGAAATTTTCCGTCGCGCCCTCGGCGAGTTGGCCGGCGTCGTCGAAGGCGACGGAGAAATCCACGCCGGCCTCGGCGGCCTCGAGTTTCATCAGGGCGTTGGGCAGGTAGTTGACGGTCTTGATGGTGGCGAAGAAGCCCGGCTTGACCGGGACGCGGCTGGTGATGATGCGCGCGCCGCCGGGATGCGCGGCCATGAACGATGGATGCCCGGCGTAGGCCTGGATATAGAGCGAGGCGCGCGGGCAGTCGCGGGGGTTGATGCCGAGGCTGCCGGGGCCGCGTCCGAGCAAAAGGCGCAGCAGACAATCGCGGCGTCCGCCGGCGCGGACGGTAGCACGGACCGCGGCGCGCAGGGCGGAGCGGTCCAGTGGTGGCGTCAGCTTGATACGCGCGCCGGATTGCTCCAGCCGGTCCAGATGCGCTTCAAGGTTATAGAGATTCCCGGCGACGCACTTGGCGGTGTCGAAGACGCCGTCGCCGCGATGGACGAGGTGGTCGTCGGCAGGCACGAGCATCAGGCGCGGGTCGGTGATGATGCCGCCGAAGAGGCTGGAGTACATCGCAAAATAGTTTTGCTGGAACGGCGCGAGCGGCGCGGAGATACGCGCGGCCAGTTCGGCGAGGCCCAAAACGGGAAAGGATGTTTGCATGGCCGATGATGATTGGAAAAAGCGTCGCCAAGGGCAAGTTTTTCCTTACAATGCGCCCGCTTTGTCCGACATGAAACCGGCGATCCAACCGAGCGAGAACAGCCGCATGGCGTATATCAGCCACATCGTGCCCTATGTGACCTGGATCACACTCATGATCGGGCTGGATGTGCCGGCGGTCCCGGCGGCGTGGCGTTATACCCTCCAGACAGTGCTCTGCACGCTGCTGCTGTTATTCTTGCGGCCGTGGCGCTGGTATGCCGCCTCCAGCGTGCGCCATCTGCCGCTCGCCTTCGCCGTCGGCGTGGTGGTGCTTGCGCTCTGGATCATGCCGGAACTGCCGTGGACCAAGGCGCACTTCCCCGCCTTCCATGACTTCTACATGCGTTATCTGGCCGTGCAGCCGTGGAGCGAGGCGCCCGTGCCGCCGAAATTCTGGCCCTACGCGCCGGAGAATTGCGGCTGGACACTGACACTGATCAAACTCTTCGGCTCCTCGGTCACCATCGCCGCGTGCGAGGAGCTGTTCTGGCGCAGCTTCATCTACCGCTGGATGCTGGGCGGCACATTCTGGCAGGTGGACCTCGGCCAGTTCCATCCGTTCATCTTCCTGACCGTGAGCCTCGTCTTTGGCTTCGAGCACAGCCAGTGGTTCGCGGGCATTCTCGCCGGCCTCGCCTTCGGCTGGGTGCTGCTGCGCACGCGCGACATCGGCGCCGCGATCTTCTGCCACGGCGTCACCAACTTCCTGCTTGGCCTCTACATCCTGGCGACGGGCGATTACCACTTCTGGTGAACACCGCCCATGGCCGGCCTCTATCTCCACGTCCCGTTCTGCGCGCGCAAGTGCGCCTACTGCGACTTCGCTTCGCGACCCTTGGCGGATTTTCCAAGCCTTGGAACAACAGTCGCCCGCTTTTTCCAAGCCTTGGAAAAAGAACTCGCCGCGCTCCCGCCGGATTTCGCGCCCGACACGCTCTACATCGGCGGCGGCACGCCGACCGCGCTTGACGCCGCGCAGCTCGGCGCACTGCTCGCGCTCGTGCGGCGGCGCGTGTATTGCAACGGCGTGCGCGAGTGGACGGTCGAGGCCAACCCCGGCACGCTCGACGCCGCCAAGGCCGCCGCGCTGCGCCGCGCTGGCGTCAACCGCGTCTCGCTCGGCGTGCAGTCGCTCGACAACGCGGCGCTCGCGCGGCTCGGCCGCCTCCACACCGCGGCCGAGGCGCGCGCGGGCTTCGACCTGCTGCGCGCCGCGGGCTTCGACAACATCAGCTTGGATCTGATGTACGCCTTGCCTGGTGAAACGACAGCGCAGGTACTCGCCGATCTGCGCGGCCTGCTCGCGTGGCAACCGGAACACCTCTCGACCTACGCGCTCGCCCTCGAGCCGGGCACGCCGCTCGCCGCGCAGCACGCGCGCGGCGAGTTCGCCGAGGTGCCGGACGAGGAACAGGCGGAACAATATTTTGCGATCCGCCGTGAACTGCTGGCGGCGGGTTACGAGCACTACGAGCTTTCCAACTTCGCGCAGCCCGGCCGCGTGTGCCGGCACAACCTCAACTACTGGCGCGGCGGCGACTACCACGCCTGCGGCCCCGCAGCGCACGCACACAGCGGCGGACAGCGGACGGCGAACGTTGAGAAACTGGAGGACTATTGCCGGCGCAGCGAGCGGGGCGAGTCGCCGTGCGCGTTCGAAGAAACGCTCGCGCCGGAGGCCAAGGCGCGTGAGACGCTGATCATCGGGCTGCGCCTGCTCAAGGGCGTGGACCTCGCCGCGTTCCAGCGGCAGACCGGCCTCGACGCACTCGCGCTCGGCGGCGCGGCGCTGGAGCAACTGGTCGCCCAAGGCCTGCTCGCGGTGGACCACGAGCGCCTGCGCCTGACCGCGCGTGCGCTGTTCATCAGCGACCGCGTCTTCGCCGAACTGGTGTGAGCGCAGAACGGCGATTGCGCCACCGTCGGGAAGCTGGTTTAATGTCGCGGCGCTAAGGGCCTGTAGCTCAGTTGGTCAGAGCGGAGGACTCATAATCCTTTGGTCGTAGGTTCGAGCCCTACCAGGCCCACCACAACACGTCGGGATGAACTGCCTCCTCGACGTGCACCCCCCTGCCCCACCCGCTGGCGCGCCACCTTTCCGCAAGGCAGAAACAGGGAATGCTCCTGCCCGCCACCTTCAATAACCTTTTCCAAGGATTGGAAACTGGAACCCGTGGTTTTTCCAAGGCTTGGAAAAGTGGCGCGCGGTTTTGTGGGCGGGAGTTCCAGCTCCCGCCCACAGGAGAAGTGAGTCAGGGAACAAGATCAACCACGTCGGTGCCGCGCGAGGTGATGGGGATGATGCGCACGCCATCCACGAGAACTTCGTACTTGATGCCGGTGGGGGCGGTGATGTGAGCTTTGCCGCCGCTGATCTTCACGGGGAACGGCGACACGATGCGGTGGCTGCCGGCGTGCGCGATGGCAAGGCCATCGAACTGGCCTTCGAGCGCGAGGCGCAGACTGACGATGGCGCATGGATTGATGTTCCAAGGATGGCGGCGCTGATCGGCGAGGCTGAACGAGTCCGGCACGCAGCCGGCGAATTCGCCGTCGGGATACTGCATCTGCTCGGCAGCGAGCAGGATGCCCCACGCGAGCCGCGGCCAGTCGAGCGTGCGGTCGTGCGGCGCGAGCAGGGTCAGTGCGTAGGCATAGACATAACCACACCACTGCACCGGCAGGCCGATCCAGTTCGGCGCGCGCCAGTGGGTGGCGCCGAGGACGGGCGTGGTGGCAAAGAGCATCACGGGCCGGCAACTCCATTGATAGACGAACGGCACGCCGGTGAGCGCCCACTGGCGCGCGCAGTCGAGGTAACTGCGGTCGCCGGTCAGCTCAAAGCCGCGCACGTAGGCGTGGACAAGCTGCGCCGAGGCGAGGATGTCCGGCGTGTGCAGCGCGCACTCCCACGTCTGCGAGCCGCGCGGCGTGCGGAAGCGCTTCATGAATTCCAGCGCCTTGCAGCCGGCGGCGAGCGCGGCGGCATCGCCGGTGGTGCGGGCGAAATCCAGCAACATGACGGCGCGGTGCGCGCAGTAACCGCTGGCGGTGTCCTCGAAGTGGCCGCGCTGATACGGGCCGCTGTAGCGGAAGGAGCCGTCGGGTTTTTGGGCGGCGATAACGCCACGGGTCTGCGCGGTCTTGGTCTTCAGCCATTGTTGTGCGCGGCCGGTGACGAAGAAAAGCGCCTCGTTGGGGATGTGCGAGCCGTGCATCACGATGTTCGACGGCGCGGGCGCCGCGCCGGTCAGCCGCCAGATGGTCGAGGCGCAGTCGGCGAACGGCTCGCGTTTCCAGCGCGGCTCGGCGCAGTGGCCCCAGCCCTCGGCGGTCCGCAGCGGCGGGCCTTGCAGCGCCTTGAGCGAGAGCGCCATCTGGTCGGCGCGGCTGCGCGGCGGCGGCGGCAGCGGCGGCAGGCCGCGCTGCTGGACCGCCCAGAGGATCGCGTCCTCCAGCGGCGCGGGCGGGCGCACGCGCAACGTCGCCGCGATCTGCGTACCGCGCAGCGCGGCGCGGTGGCCTGGCGCGCCATCGAGGAAGTCGGGCGTGGCGAAGACCGGCTGCAGCGCCATGTTCGTCCACGTGAGCGCGGCGAGCGCGCGATCGGTGGCGAAGGCCATCAGCGGCATCGTGACCTTGAGCGGATCGGGCGCGTAGCGGATGTGCTCCGCGGTTTCGATATCGAGCGTCGAGGAGGAGCGCTCGTTTTTGCCGAGGTATTCCACGCCCGCGAAGAGGCCCTGCTCCAGCGGCCCAAGTGCGCGCAGCACCGGGCCCTCGCATGATGCGGCGCTCGTGATGGCGATGGCGAGTTCCGCGCCGGTCAGCTTGAGCGCCACCGTGAGGCCGTCGCCGACGAACTGCAGGCCGTCCTTCGTGACGACCAGCTTGAGCTGCGGCAGCGCACCGTTACGCCAGACCAGCGGTGCGACGAAGCCAACCAGCTTCCCGCCCAGTTCTAGCCGCGCGCCGGAGCCATCGCGCGCGATGCGGACCGCCAGCTCCGGCGAGGTCAGCGCGACGAAGTCGCCCGCCGCGTTCTCGTCGGCGAGGAAGACCGTGCGGCGTAGCGGCGGCAGGCCGGCGGATTCCACGACCACCTCGCGTGTCGCGAACGGCGCGGTGCCGCCAGCGGTGATGGTGACGCTCTGCAAGGAATGACCGGACAGCGTCACGCTACAGTCGGCGACGCGGCACGTCAGCGTTTGGTCGGAATGATTCGTCACGGCGAGTGTGATCTGCCGCGCCGCGGTGCGGAGGGCTGTGATCTCCAGAGGATGCAGCGTCTCACGGACGAGTTCGAGCTTCTCCACCTCGACCACGCCCGGCGCTGTGCCCGGATCGAGCCGCAGGCGCGTGAGGGTGCCCTGGATCGCGAGCGGCACGGTGTAGTCATGCCACTGCCCGTCGTGCTGAAGTTGGAAGTGCTGGCTGCGCTCCTGATCGGTGCGCGGATGCTCGATGGTCGTCCAGAAAAACTGGCCGGCGCCGCCACCGACGCACTTCGCGCGCAGCCTCGCGGTCAGCGGGCCGGCGAGCTTGACCGGGCCGCTGATCAGGTAGGGATCGGTGCCGCTGCTCGTGATGCGCAAGATGCCGCCGGTGGCGGTGAGCGTGCAATCGTGCTGCGCACGCCAGCCAGCCGCGCCGCCGGCGAAGGCCCACTGGTGCAGCGTCTCGGTACGGAGTACCTGGCGCGGGAGGGGATTAATCTCCTGTCCAATTGCGGCGAGACCGCACAGGAGCACTGCAACCGCGGTCAGCCTGTCACATGCGCGCATGGTCAGGGCAGCACCAGCACGAGAAACTGGGCCTGGCTGTAGTTCTTCGCGCTGGAGGTGAACGTCCAGTCGCGCGTCCTGCCCTCGGAGTTGCCGAGGCCAAGATCGTTGCTGCGGCCGCTGCCAAACCGGTTGAAGCAGAGGATCGAGTGCTGCGCTTTCCAGTTGTGGATCTGCATCGAGCCGTAACCGGGCGTGTCCCGCGCCGCGACCATGTCGCCGAAGTCGAACACCTTGTCGTCGGCGCCGGGCACCTTGGCCGTATTTTGCGGGCCGTAGTTGCTCGGGCAGAACTCGATGTTGCACCCATCGGCGAACTCGCCGGCCTGCACGCCCTTGGCGTTGGTCTTGACGATGACGCCGGTGACGTTGGTCATGAAGCACGCGCCGCTGGTGACGCAGGGCACGCCGAGCTTGGCGGCGTCGCTGGTGAACGGATCCATGGCGACGAACGCGTAGTTGACCGCGCCCGCGGCGTCGCGCAGCGCGAGGAAGTAGGCCACCTTCTTGAACGGCCCCTTGAGCTGCGCGGAGTTATCCACGTCATAGATGAAGCGCCGGTTGCCGTCGGCCAGTTTGCCCGCGAGCGGATCGAAGGCAAAGAGGAGCTTGTAGGCCTTCGCCTCCGCCGGCAACAGCTTGGCGAAGACATCAAACTTGGGCATCTCGCCAAAACGGAACGGCGAGGCGGGCAGGCCCGCGGCATTCGCGAGGTTGACGCCGACCGGGTTGTTCGCCCACGCATAGTGCAGCACCGCCGGCTCCGCCACCTGCGACGAGCTGACCACCACGGTATCCTTGTCCTTGATCTCGGCATCGGCGTGGACGGTGACGCCATCCGCGCCGGTCAGCGCGAAGCCGTAGAGCTTGCCGCCGCCCTTGACCGCCAGCGGCGCGCCGCCGGTGTTGAAGCGGACGACCGCTTGGCCGCCCTCGAACTTGCACGACTCCGCCACCGGCCCGCTCCATGCGAACCCCGTCTGTCCGTAAGTCTGGTGCAGCGCGACGCGGGCGAGGCGATCGCCGACGTCCTGCTTATTGCGCGGATGGATATCGTTATCTTCACCGATGTCAATCGTGATGGCCATGCCGGTGTTCGGCACTTCCTTTGCGGTCTTCGCGAACGACTCGCGAATCTGCGGCCAGCCGCCGTCCTCGACCGGGTTTTTCCACGGCGCCATATAGTTGGGCAGTTGCACGAAATAGAATGGGAAGTCATAGCCCCAGAGCGTGCGCCAGTTGGTGATCAGGCGTTCCATCTGGCCTCTGTATTCCTTGCCGCGCCCGCTGTTGCCTTCGCCCTGATACCAGATCGCGCCCTTGATCGCGAAAGGCACGAGCGGATTGATCATCGCGTTGAACAGGTTGGCCGGATAGTTCTGGTTCTTGCGCGGCTGGCCCTGTAAACGCGGGCGCGGCGCCGAAGTTTTCTTGTCACCCTTGTTCCAGACAGCGAGCGCTTTTTTGTCGGCCTCGAACTGCTTCTGGTCGGCTTCCGGTGTATAGACCTTGTCGCGATCATCCCAGCTTTTGCGCAATGCCTGCATCGCCGGATCATCCTTTTGGACGTCCCAGCTCGTCCACGCCTCGATACACGTGCCACCCCACGAGGAGTTGATCAGGCCGATGGGGATGTTCAGTTCCTTGTGGAGTTTGCGGCCGAAGAAGTAGCCCGCCGCCGTGAACGCGCCGACGTTGTTGCTCGCGCAGACTTCCCAACCGCGCACCTTGCACTCGTTCTGCGGTTCATGGGCTGTTGTCAGATTGATGCTCAACAAACGAATCTGTGGATAGTTCGCCGCCGCGATTTCCGCCGGCGCGTTCGTCACGCCATTGACCGTCATGCCCATATTCGACTGGCCGGAACACAGCCAGACTTCGCCGGAGAGGATGTTCTTCAGCTCGAGGGTGTTGTTGCCCTTGATCGTGAGGGTGAACGGGCCGCCGGCCTTGGGCGTCTTCAGCTTCAACGTCCACACGCCATCCGCGCCCGCCGTCGTGTTGGCGGAGGCGCCCCACGAGGCGGTGACGGAAATTTTCTCGCCCGGACTCGCCCAGCCCCAGAACGTCGCGGTGGTCTCGCGCTGCACCACCATGTTATCGCTGAACAGCGACGCCAGCCGCACCTCGGCCCGCGCGCCACCCACTACCAGCACCAACGCCAACCCTGCGATGAGCTTCTTCATCCTCACACCTTTCTTGTTGGAAAACGGAGCCGCATCTTTACGGCCCGCCGCCGACCGGTCAAGTGTAAACCCGGCCCAATTTCCAGGCGTGAAAAGGAAGAGGGCGGTTTCCCCGAGGCTTGGAAAATAGCGCGGCAAGGTTTCCAAGGCTTGGAAAATTTTCCATGAAAGCTCTCCGCCGCCGCGGGACAAGGCTGAAGTGTGGGCGGACGGGTGACTCCGGCTTCCCATGTTTGGAAGTATAGACAAGGAAAAAAGGCGGCGCTTTTCGCACGGCGGGGGTTCTGCTAGGGTCCGGTGTCGCTCAACCGAAAGGAACCAAGATGAACTGTACGCGTCGTGACCTGCTCAAGACTGGCGCCGGACTCGCCGCCCTGGCCGCGCTCGGCTGCCCCCGCCTCTCATTCGCGGCGGGGAAGAAAATCCCCGTCGGGCTGCAGCTCTATTCGCTGCGCAGGGAATGCGCGAAGGATCTGCCCGGCATGATCGCCGCGGTGGCGCAGATCGGCTTCCGCGGCATCGAGTTCGCCGGCTACCACAACCGCTCCGCCAAGGAACTCCGCAAGCTGCTCGATGACCACGGCCTCGTCTGCTGCGGCACGCACGCGCCGTTCAAGTCGCTGCTCGGCGACCAGTGGCAGGCGACGGTCGAGTTCAACCAGACGCTCGGCAACAAGTTCCTGATCGCCCCCAGCCTGCCGCACGACCGCGTGGCGACGGCGCAGGCGTGCCGCGACACGGCGAAGCTGTTCGGCGAACTCGCCGCCAAGGGCAAGGCGTGCGGGATGCGCGTGGGCTATCACGCGCACGGCGGCGATTTCAAAAAGATCGAGGGTGAGACGGTGTGGGACCTGTTCTTCGGCAACACCGGCCCGGACGTGGTGATGCAGCTCGACACCGGCAACTGCCTCGTCGGCGGCGGCGACCCGGTGGCAATGCTGAAGAAATATCCCGGCCGCGCGACGACCATCCACCTCAAGGAGCACGGCGGCCCGAAGGCGGCGGCCATCGGCGAGGGCGCCGTGCCGTGGGCGGAAGTTTTCAACCTGTGCGAGACGATCGGCGGCACGGAATGGTACATCGTCGAGCACGAGGTCGGCAGCGAACCGCTCAAGAGCCTGACGGCGTGTTTCGCCTTCCTCAAGCAGCAGGGCAAGGTCTGACCTTCCGCGGGGGAGCATGATCACACATCACGCGACGCACGGGCGGACGCGACGGAGTGCGCCCCTCCACCCAGCTCATTCGCGCTGGAGGGCCACGCTTCATCGTGGTCGGTTTGTCCTCACCGCCGCCGGCGCGCTGTGCTTCGCGGCGGCGGCGCAGGATTGGGTCCCGTTCATCATCCCGGCGCAATTGCCGGCGCCGGTGTGGCAGGCACAGCCGCCCGCGCCGATCACGCCGCGCAGTCCGCGCATCGAGGTCCGTGGCGCGCATTTCTACCGCGGCGGCGAGCGCGTCCGCTTCTTCGGCATCAACTGCTCATTCGGCGCGAACCTGCCGGGGGCCGACGAGGCGCCGCTGATGGCCGCGCGCCTCGCCGCGCTGGGCATCAATAACGTCCGGCTCCACCACATGGATACCGCGGCTTTCCCCAACGGGCTCTGGCGGGCGAATGCCAACCAGCGCGAACTCGACGAGGAGGCGTTGCGCCGGCTCGATGGATTCATTGACGCGCTCGCGCGGCAGGGCATCACGGTGGACCTGAACCTGCACGTGGGCCGCGACTTCGCGCGCGTGCTCGGCAGGCCGCCGCCGGGCACGGAGATGGGCAAGATCGTCAGCCTGTTCGTCCCGGAGTTCATCCGCTTGCAGCAGGACTACGCCCGCGCGCTGCTCGGCCGCGTGAACACCCTGCGCGGCGTGCGCTATGCCGAGGATCCCGCCGTCGCGCTGGTGGAGATCACCAACGAGGACAGCTTCTTCATGTGGGATGGCGATGAAAAGACGCGTGGCTTCGGCGAGCCCTATGCCGGCGAGCTGCGCCGCCAGTGGAACGCGTGGCTGCTGGCGAAATATGGCGGCGCGGAAAAGTTGCGCGCTGCGTGGGCCGCGGGCGCCGAGCCGTTGGGCGCGCGCCTGACCCAGCCGCTCGCCGCGACCAGGCCGTGGGAACTCGAACAGCACGGCGACTGCCGCATGACCGCGACGCCGGAGAAATACGCCGGCCGCGACGCGCTTGCGCTGAAAATCCAGCAGCACGATGCGACCGACTGGCACCTGCAACTGGATCACACCGGCCTGCGCGTGGAAAAGGGCCGCTACTACACACTCCGCTTTGCCGCCGCCGCGAGCCGGCCGCGCAAGTTCGCCGCCAGCGTGATGCAGCATCACGAGCCCTGGCACAACCTCGGGCTCCACCGGAGCGTGCACCTGACCACCAACTGGCAGGAGTTCAGCTTCGGCTTCGAGGCGGTGGAGACGGATGCGAAGGCGCGCCTCTCGCTGACGCTGGGCGGCAGCGCGGGCGACGTCTTCTTGAGCGGCGTCGAGCTGCGGCCCGGCGGCCGCGAGGGCCTGCGCGCAGAGGAACTGCCGGAGCGCGGCACGGTCGCGTTGTTCGCCGGCGCAGAAACCGCCACACGCGCCGCCGACTGGCTGGCGTTCCTCATCGCCACGGAGAAAAAGTTCTTCGACGGGATGCGCGACTTCATCCGCCGTGACCTCCAGTGCGCCGCGCCCGTCACCGGCACGATTGTCTTCGGCGAGCACGGGAAAGCGGCGCAGCTCGGCATGGACTTCATAGACAGCCACGCCTACTGGCACCATCCCACCTTCCCGCGCCGGCCGTGGGACCAGAATGACTGGCTGATCGAGCAGCAGGCGATGACCGCCGCGCCGGACCACGCCACGTTCAAGCACATGGAGAACGACCGCGTGCCCGGCAAGCCGCACACGGTGACGGAATATAACCATCCCGCACCGAACGACTATCAGGCCGAATGCGTGCCGCTCTTGCTGGCATGGGCCGCGCAGCGCGACCTGGACGGCATCTGGCTCTACACCTACAGCCATGCGGTCGGCGCGCCACCCCTGGACAAGATGAATGGGTTCTTCGACATCCGTGAAAACCCCGCCAAGCTCGGCTTCATGCCGCTCGCGCCGACGCTCTACCGCGACAGCACCGCGCAACCCGCCGTGGACTGGACGCCCGGCCGCTGCGCCGCACGCGCCGCAAGCTGGCGCGTGTGGACCGGAAAAATTTCCAACGACGAGCTGACCGTGCAGAGCCCGGTGTTCGCCGCCGCGGAGCTGGCCGCGCTCGACGGCCAGCCGCTGGAGAAATCCAAACGTGTGCTGCTCGCCGCGTGCGGCCGCTGCGAGAATACGGACATGGGATTCTCTCCCGACCGCCGCACCGTGGGCACGCGCTGGGGTCACGCGCCCGTTCGCATCGAGGCCGTGCGCGGCGCGCTCAAGCTGCCCGGCGGTGGTTGGCACGGACAGGCGCTCGACGCCAGCGGCCAGCCGACGCGCGAGGTTCCCGGCTGCGCCAACGGCAACGACACCGAGTTCCTGCTCACGCCAGAATGCGCGACGCTCTGGTATCTGTTCACGCGATGAAGATGATCGCAAATATCACGCTCGGAATTTTGTGCGGCATGGTCGCCGCGCGGGCGGAGCGCACGAACTACATCAGCGGCGTGCTCGCCGGCCTCCATGGCATCTATGACGACCTCACCGCCGAGACCACGAACAGTTCCCCGGCGGTGTGTTTCATTGACATGCGCCATCCCAACACTGTGCGCGAGGCCGCCAAGAAGCCGCCGACCCCCAAGGTGCAGCCCTATCTGGAGAAGATGCGGGCCCGCCACGCGGAACTCTCCGGCCTGCGCTGCGTCGTGGTCCACTACACGCAATTGAAACTCGAGGACCTGCCGCGCACAAACATCCGCGTGCTGCTGATCAACGCGCTCGACAAGGAGTGCAGCGTCGAGGCCCGCGCCGAAATTCTGCGGGTCTGCCGCGAGACGAAGCTGCCGATCTTCGGTTTCTGCGGCGGATATCAGCTCATCGCCGAGGCCTTCGGCGGCGCGATTGCTTACATGCGCAAGCTGCGCCCGGGCGAAACCGACCCGCGGCCGACCTATCAACCGGGCCAGTTCAAGGAGTGGGGCTTCATGCCGGTGCTCCTCACACAGCGCGACCCGCTCTTCGCGGGGCTCGGCGACCGACCCCTCGTGCGCCAGATGCACGCGTGGCACGTGACGAAGCTGCCCGACGTGTTCACCATTCTCGCCGCGACCGATGAGTGCCCGATCCAGGCGATCAAACACAAGCAGCAACTGGTCTACGGCACGCAGTTCCACCCCGAACAGTATGACGACGAGCACCGCGACGGCCGGACCATCCTACAGAACTTCTACAAACTCGCAGGCTGCCCCGCGCCCTGATAAAAAGTTCCAGAGATTGGAAAAGGAGAGCGGTGGTTTTTCCAAGGATTGGACAATCTCACGAAGATATTTCCAAGCCCTGGAAAAAATCTCCCGAAATTTTCCAAGGCTTGGAAACCAGATCACTCCAGCCGCCAGCGGGCCTGGCGCAGCACGGCCTTGGGTGCGGTCTTCAGCTTCTCGTACCAGATGGTCAACAGCGAGCCATCGCCGAGTTCGACGGTGCTCGGATAGCCGAGGTCGCCGCCGGCGCCGTCGCCGGAAATAATCAACGCCCCGCTCCAGGTCTTGCCGTTATCGGTGCTGATGCGCGCCTGGTTGCCGAACGGTGCGCGGCGGTGGCCGTAGGTCATCAGCAGGCGGCCATCGCGCAGGCGCAGCAGGTGCGAGGGCAGGCCCCACACGCCGATGGAGTGCGGCACGCTCCACGTTTTGCCGCCGTCACTGGATTCGCTCTGCAAGATTTCGCCGGCGTTCGCCTTGTTGTGGTTGCGAATCTGGACGATGAGCGTGCCGTCGCCGGCCTCGACGGCGTGCAGTTCGTGGTAGCCCTTGATGACCTCGTCGCCGGGGCGCGTCGGGATTTCCGCGAGCCAGTGCCAGGTGAGGCCGTCATCGGTGGACTCGCAGACGCCGATTTTTTTCGCGTCGGTCCAGAGCTGCTTGCCGGCGTAGAGCAGGCGGCCGTCGCGCAACTGGATCGGGCCATGCGGGCTATCCACGCAACTCGGCAACCGCGTGGACCAGGTTTTGCCGCCATCGGTCGAACGGATCAGCCACACCCCCAGATCGGCCTTGCGCCCGGCCTCATCCAGGCGTTCGTGGCACGCCTTCCAGCGGGCATACTGTTCGGGCGTCATACCCGCCGACTTCCAGCCGCCGGTGACGAGTTCCACCATCGCCTGTTGTTTTTTCAGCAGCGGCTCGTAGGCCAGCGAGGTGAACGTGGTGACGAGCAGCGTGCCCTTCGCGGTTTCGAGGACGCCGGCGTCGCGGTCATCAATCGCGCTGTCGAGGAGGACGCGCGGCCAGGTCCAAGTGGCACCGTCGTCGCGCGAAGTCATCGCGAGCACCTGCCCGAACGGGCAGACGTGCGCCTCGCGGCCACCGGACCAGACCACCCAGAGTTCGCCGCCGGCCCGCCGCGCCACCGTTGGCCAGCCGTGGTAAGACTGCGCGTCCGGGCTGATGACCTTCGTCTCCAGCATCTTGAGCGCCGGCTCCGCGCCCACCGGCAGCCCAACCCACAACGCACCCAGCAGTCCAACCATGCTCATCGCCTTCATTCTGTCCTCCGCTCGCAAAAACTGCGCGAGAGTACGCCGCCCCGCCCGCGCCCCGCAAGCCCGGACTCGCCCCCGCGCCAACGTCGCCATCCCGTTCACTCGCCCGACAATTTTCCGCTTGCATTCAGGGACCAAATCGCACACTTGTGCAAGTGTGCGATTGCACAGAAGAAAGGAGCTTGGTTATGGATTTGATTGTTGCCGTTTGTCGCGCGCTTGCGAATCCGTCCCGACTAGCCCTGCTGCATGTGGTCCATACACATCCGGAGATCACGGTTCAAGAGTTGGCCCATGCACTAAAAGTGCCTGTTGACGCGGCTTCCAAGCACCTAAAGCTGTTGGGCGGGTTGCATCTGGTCAGGGCTATTCCACATGGCCGCTATGTAAAATGCTCACCCGCATCCGGGAGCAGCACGACCAATCGCTTTTTGCGGCATCTGCAGGTTCTGCTGAAGGAAGTCATGGAAAGCAAGGACCCCAATCGCACACTTGCGCAAGTGTGCGATTCAGTGACAGCGCCTTCGTGGGAGGCGGTGTGGAAGGCGATGGAGAAGGTCTTCACCGCTTATACCCACCTGCGGCGACTGCTGCTGCTGCGCTTTGTGGCGACGCATGGAACAGGCGGCTCAACGGAAATGGCTGAAAACATTGGTCTTTCTGCGGATGCCCTGCGCCGCCATTTGGATAAGCTTGAACGCCGGCGCTTGCTCATGGCGACAGGCATCAATGAGGATCAGTGGTGCCTGGCGCCACAGACCGGCCCCGCCTTCCGTCGCCAGATGCTGGAGTTGATCTTGCGTGAGTTGAAGGCAACGTAAGCATCCAATCGCACACTTGTACAAGTGTGCGATTGGATGTTTGGCTGGTTTAGCCTTGGGCGGTCATGTATGAGCCGCCTCCTTGCTTGAGCCTGCGGGGGTGATGCGGGATACTGCGCGCGGTTGGTGGAACCCAAACAGGAAAGGCAGAAGGCCATGAAAAAAATGTGGTTAATGGTGGTGATGGCGGCGGCGCTGACAGCGACGGTGTATGCGGTGGAGAAGCTGACCCTGAAGGTCGTCAAGGCCGATAGCGAGGAGTCTTCCGCCGAGGACGGCAAGGCGGCGAACGTGCTCGATGGCAACGCCGACTCGTTCTGGCATACACAATGGCAGGACAACAGTCCGGCGCATCCGCACGAGATCATTCTGCAGCTCGACCCGCCGTGCAAGATCAAGGGGCTGACCTATCTGCCGCGGCAGGGCGACAGCGAAAATGGCGCGATCAAGGGCTATGAAATCTACGTGAGCACCGATGGCAAGAACTTTGGCCAGGCGGTAAAGAAGGGCGAGTTCCCACGCAGCCAGGAGAAGCAGGCGGTCGTGTTCGCGCCGCAGCCGTGCGGCTTCATCAAGCTGGTTGCAGTGAGCGAGATCAACGACCAGGCGTGGACCTCCATCGCCGAACTCGGTGTGATCCAGGAAGGCGAGAAGGTCGCTGTCAAACCGGAGTTGAAGGTCGTGAAGACGAGCAGCGAGGAAACCTCGTCGGAGGACGGCAAGGCGGCGAACGCCGTGGATGGCAAGGGCGACACGCTCTGGCATACGCAGTGGGGCGATGCCAATCCCAACCACCCGCACGAAATCATCATCGAGATGAATCCGCCGACGAAGATCAAGGGCCTGACTTATCTCCCGCGGCAGGACGACATCGAGAATGGCCGCGTCAAGGACTACGAAATCTACTTGAGCGACGACGGCAAGGAGTTCGGCCAGCCGGTGACGAAGGGCGCGTTCGAGAATTCCAAGGACCGCAAGGTGGCTTCGTTCCTTTCCAAGATGAGCCGTTTCGTCAAGTTCCGCTCCATCTCGGAGGTCAACGGCAACGTCTGGGCCTCCGCCGCGGAATTCGACGTTGTCCCCGACGAGCAGTAAACCTCATCCTGTTTGTGAGCGGGAGCTACAGCTCCCGCGTTCTCCGGTCTAGAACCGCACGGCGCGTGCGGCGTCGCCGGGTTTTTCGCCAGCGGCGAGCGGGCGGAGGCGGAAGCGGTAGGCCGCTTCCTTGCACGGGATCATGAATTCGTCATGCGGCCACGCGCCCCAGCTATTGTCGCCACCCACGCCCTGCTGGCGCAGGTCAAGGTTCAGCGTGACGGCGTCGCGCGCGGGCAGTTGGAAGGCGTGCTTCGCGTGCTGCAAGTCCTCGGTTGTGTGTAACAGCGCGTTGACCGAGAGCAGTGGCAGGCCCACGGTGAGCAGGCCCGCGCCCTTGTCGTTCGTCAGCGCCACCCAGCGGACTTCCACCTTGTTACCGCTCTCGCCGGGCTCGGTGTAATCGGCGCAGAACTGGTCGCGCACCGCGCCGGCATAGACGCCGACGCGCGCGTCCTTGCGGTCGCTGTAGGTCTCCTGCGGGCCGGGGCCGAGCCACGCGATGCGGTCGAAACAGGCCGGCAACTGCATCTGCATACCGAGCCGCGGCAGCTTCGGCTGTTTCGGGTCCGCCGGCTTGAAGGCCGCCGCCACGACGATGTCGCCGCTGCCGTGGACCGTGTAGGTGGTCTCCCACGCGGCCTTCACCTTCGGCAGCGCGAGTGCGATACGCACGACCACCGCACAGCCGCCGGGTTGCGCCGTCGCGGTGATGCTGGTGACCTGCGCGCCCTCGTGCGCGTTGCGCCAGACGCCCTGTGATTTTTCCATGTTGCGGCCACGGTCGTTATCGGTGGAGGCCCGCCAGAAATCCGGGCGCAGCGGCGAACCGATCAACTCCATGCCGCCACTCTGCCACGCGGCCAGCGTACCGTTCGCCTTGTTGAACGCGACCGCGAAGTTCGCGCCGGCGATGGTGAGGCGCTCACTGGTCTCGGTCAGCTTGACCGCAGGCATGGCGGCGAGGTCCGCCGCCGGCGCGGGCGCGGCGTCGGGCAGCTTGAACGCGTCCCACGCCAGTTCGTGCCCGGCCTTGGCCCACGACTGGTCCTGCTTGAGCCCAAAGCTGACCTCCAGCCAGTACTCTCGACCCGGCTGCGGCGTGAAGGACGCGACCGGCACCGCCAGCTCGCGGCTCGCGCGCGGCGCAAGGTCGAGAGCCGGCAGGTCGCCCTGCTGCACCACGGCGCCATCGCACGTCAGGCGCCAGCGGCCGGCGGCGAGCACTTTGAGATTGATGAAGTCATACCAGTTTTTGACCTCGATCCTGCGGGCAGCCAGATCAACCGGCTTGCAATGGATGTACTGGTAGATGTGTTTCACCTCGTGCAGGCCCGGATGCGGCTGGCGGTCGGGATTGACGAGGCCGTTGTTGTTGAAGTTGTCGTCGCTCGGCGTGCCGGCGGGACCGAAGTCGCCGCCGTAGGCCCAGAAAGTTTTTTCGCCGGGCTGCACCGGCTCGACGCGGGCCAGCGGCACGGTGCGCTGCTTCTGGCGCAAAGCCTGGTCCACCCAATCCCAGACGAACGCGCCCTGCAGGTGCGGCTTGTTATAGATCAGGTTCCAGTAGGCCCACATGTCGCCGCTGCTGTTGCCCATCGCATGCGCGTACTCGCACATGATGTAGGGCCGCGTCTGTTTCTGCCCGGCATACTTAGCCAGTTCCTTCGGGTTGGGGTACATCGGGCAGACGATGTCGGTGTGCGGCTTCCGCCCCGCCTGCTCGTAGTGCACGGGCCGGCCCGCGTCGCGCTGCTTGATCCACGCCGAGGTCGCCTCGAAGTTCGGCCCATCGCCCGCCTCGTTGCCGAGCGACCAGATGATGACCGACGGATGGTTCTTATCGCGCTCGACCATGCGGATGGTGCGGTCGAGATGGGCCGCGCGCCATTCCGGCTTCTTGGCCAGCGTGTCCTTGCCATAGCCCATGCCGTGGCTCTCGACGTTCGCCTCGTCAATCAGGTAGAGGCCGTAGCGGTCGCAGAGGTCATACCACGCCGGCTGGTCGGGATAGTGGCAGGTGCGGACGGCATTCACGTTGTGCTGCTTCATCACCAGGATGTCCTTGATCATGCCCGTGACCGTGACCGCCTGGCCGAGGTCGGGATCGCTCTCGTGCCGGTTGACGCCCTTGAACAGCACGCGCTGACCGTTGACCAGCAGGTCGCCGTCGCGGATTTCCACCTTGCGGAAGCCGACGTTGACCGGGATAACTTCGAGCGTCTGGCCCGCATCATTCTTGAGCGTAAGCAGCAGCTTGTAGTGGTTGGGCGTCTCCGCCGTCCACTTGAGCGGCGCGGCAACGGGCGCAACGCCATCCACCGTGATCTCTTGCCGTGCCTCCACGGTTTTCCGGATCGTCGGTGCCAGGACGGTTTTGCCAGCCGGGTCCAGCAGTACTGCGTCGAGCGTGACTGTTGCGCTTTGTGGCGTTGCATTGGTAATACGCACGCTCACCTTGATCTGCGCATCGCGACACTGCGCGTCGAGATCGGTCTTGACCTCAAAGTCACGGACGTGAAGCTGCGGCGCGGACCAGAGATAGACGTCGCGGTAGATGCCGCTCATGCGCCAGAAATCCTGATCCTCGAGATAGGAGCCATCGCACCAGCGGAAATTTTCCACCGCGAGCAGGTTCTTGCCGGGCTTGACGAACTTCGTCAGATCGAACTCCACCGGCGTGCGCGCGTCCTTGCCCAAGCCCACCTGCTGCCCGTTGACCCAGAGCCGGAAGAAGGAGTTCACGCCATCGAACGTGATGAAGATGCGCCGCCCGTTCCAGTCGGCGGGGACCTCGAACTCGCGGCGGTAATGGTTGACCGTGTTGTTCGGGTCGTCGCCCGGCACGAAGGGCGGATTCCACGGCTTGCGCCACGGATAGGGGATGTTGACGTAGATCGGGATGCCGTGGCCGTGCATCTCGACATTCGACGGAACCGGGAGGGTCCCCCACCCCGCGTCGTTGAACTCCGGCTTCCAGAAATCCGGCACGCGCTCCGTGTGGTTTTTGCCGTAGCGATATTTCCAGTCGCCGTTGAGCGAGCGGTAGAACGGCGACTTCACGCGCTCCGCGTTGCAGACGACGCCGATCTGCCCGGCCGTCGCGGCGTCGGGACAGATGACCAGCGTGGCGTGCGGCGGCTCGTTGTTGAGACCGGTCAGTTGCGGGTCCTGCCAGTCCTCCAGCGCGGCGGCGGGTAACACCAGCGTGATGGCGGCGAGTAGCGAGGCGCGTTTCATGGTCGGCTCCTTTGACGGTGATTCATCGTGCACGGCGGATGTTGTAGCCCATGCCCCCGCCCGCCTCCACCAGAAAAGCGACACCAGAAAAGCGCCGCTCGTTTTCCAAACCTTGGAAATTTGAGCGCCGGATTTTCCAAGCCTTGGAAAACAGCCGGTGCTTTCCCAAGCCTTCTGAAAACCGAAGCTACGGTGAGGTTGATACAGCCAACATGAAGTCACACCCCAGCCCAAATTCTCACACCTATAAAGGTGTGAGAATTTGGTTTTCCGGGTTGGGCGGTGATCCACGCCAGCGGTGAGCGGCATCAGAAGGTGTAGGCGGCGGTCAACACGAGGTTCCGGCCGGGTTCGTTCACGCCCGAGCCGTGGATGCGATAGTCCTCGTCGAAGAGGTTCTCCAGCGACAACACGACATCCAAATTTTTGACCAGGGCCGCCCCGACGCGCGCGTGGAAGACCGCATAGCCGGGCGTGCCCCCGGGCGGAATGCGCTGCGTGTCGCGCACGTCATCGGCGGAGAGTTTGTCGGCCTTGGCGGCCAGGTCGCTGACGAACTCGACCCTGTAGCGGCCAGCCTCCTCCCGCCAGCGCAAGCCGGCTTGGGCCGTCGGCGGCATCAGGCGGCTGATGTAATCGCGCTCTTCCTGGGTGGTGGACTTGGGATAGGCCTCCACCTGGCCATCCATCCAGGCGGCGGTCACCCAGGTGGAAAAGCCTCTCCCCATGTTGATGTTCTCGGTCAGCTCCACGCCCTGCACAAAGCCGTGGCCGGAGTTCTTTTTGGTGACCTCGGAGAGGCCGTCTATCTGCCGGCCGGTGGGCGCGCGCACGATCATGTCCTCGATGGTCGTGTAGTAGTAGCTCACCTGCGTGGTGAAGCGGCCCGCGCGCGACTTGAGGCCCACCTCATAGGAGACATAGCGCTCCGGGTCCAAGTCGCTCACCGGCGTTTCGATTTCCGTGCTGCGCGCGATGTCCAGCCGCGTCAGGTCGGAGAGGTTCGGCGCGCGGAAGCCCTGCGCCACACCGGCGAAGACCACGTGCTTGCGATCCTCCGTCAGCGGATGCAACGCCCGCAGCGAACCGACCACAGCATGCCAACTGCCCTCGGTGGAGGTCGCCGCGCCCGTCAGAGGATCTTTCACGCGCCCGGCATCCGCCTTGGCATAGGTATAACGCACACCCGGCACCACCTCGAGCCGGTCGCCGAAGAGTTTGACCGCGTCCTCGATGTAGGCGCCCACGGTGTCATAGGTCGCGTCATCGGCCACCGGCCCCTGGATTTCCACGGAGTCAAGCTTCCCGCTGGCCTTGTACTTGCGCGCATAGGACACCACGTTGTCACGATAGTATTCCACGCCATAGACCCAGTGACCGATCCGCGTGTCGGAGTCCAGTTGCAGCGTGGCGCCCCACGTCGTCACATCAAAACCCTGTTGCTCGCTCTTGTCGTCCTTCTTGATGCGATACACGTCTTCGCTCTGCACTTGCCGCGACACGGTCGCCACGACGCCGTTCACCGGCCCGCCCAGGTCCCGGCTCTGCAACTTGAGGTAGGTCAGAGCGCGGTGTTGGTCATAGTAAAGGCTCTTGTCGTCGCCGTGCTTGAGGCCCGCCCAGTCAAGGCCGTAGATCGTCCGGTGCGTGCGCCAGGCATCCCGCTGGTTGACCGTCTGGTGGGCGAGCGTCAGCACGGTATCCTTGGCAAAGTGATAGTCGCCGCGCAGGTCCCAATCCCATTCATCGTAGCCGGTGTTGTCCTGCAAGCCCACATCCTTGCCGCCACGCAGGTCGCCAAAATCCTTCAGCGAAAGTCCGCCGACAAAACCAAGCTGCTCATTCAGCCGCCCGCCGAGTTGCAGACGGCCGACATTCGAGCGATCCGCCGTGGCGCCGCGGTAGTAGAGCCGCCGCTCCCACGTGGACTCGCCGGAATACTCCGGCGGTTCGATGGGCAACGCGTTGAGCGTGCCGCCGATCGCATCGCTGCCATAGAGCACCGAGCCAGGCCCCATCACGAGTTCATAGTCGCGGATCGAAAGCGGATCCACTGTGTTCCAGTACTGGTTGGGCCCGTCGCGAAACACGGAGTTGTTCAGCCGGATGCCATCCACCAGGCACAGCGTGCGGAAGCCCGTGAAGCCGCGCAGGAAGGGCGAGCCTTGCCCGTAGGCGGTTTTCTGAACCATGGCCGAGGGGATGCCCGTCAGCATGTCCGGCGTGGTGCGGACCGCCTGGCGCGTGACCGCGGCGGCGGCGTTGAGGCGATAGACCGCGGCCGGGATCGCGTTGATCTCCCGGTCCAGCCGCGTCGCGCTGACGACGATCTCCGGCGCCTCGGCCTCCGCCCTGGTCGGCGCATTCGTGGCCGCCTGCGCCACCGCCGACATCAACACCAACGCCCCCCGGATTTTCCCGCCAAGCATCAGATTCGTCCTCATGGTTTGCAGATATGAACGCTGCCGGCGCGCGAAAGGTTCACCAGCTCGCGAAAAATCGCTCCGTGAGATTTCTTGTGGCGCGCTGCGCGCCATCCAATCCTTGGAAAAACCACCCTGCCCCGTTTCCAATGTTTGGAAAACTTCAGCCGACGACGAGGTTGAGCATGCGGCCGGGGATGTAGATCTGTTTGCGGATGGTTTTGCCGGCGAGGTGCGGCGCGATGCCGGAGTCGGCCTGCGCGGCGGCGACGACCGCCTCCTGCGCCGCGCCGTTGGGCACGGTGACCTTGCCGCGCAGCTTGCCGTTGACCTGCACCGGCACCTCGAGGGTGTCCTGCACGAGGTACTCTGGCTTGAACTGCGGCCACGGCGTATAGGCGAGCGTATCGGCGTGGCCGAGCCGCAGCCAGAGCTCCTCGGCGAAGTGCGGCGCGAACGGCGCTAGCAGCAGTACGAAAGTTTCCATCACCGGCTTCGGCCGCTGCGTCCAGCGCTGGCACTCGTTGGAAAATTCCATCATCGTGGAGATCGCGGTGTTGAAGCGCAGGTCCTCGACGTCGCCGGTGACTTCCTTGATCGTCTTGTGCAGCCAGCGAAGCTGGTCCTTCGTCGGCTCGGCGTCGGCGATCTCCGGCAGGAGCGCGTCGGCGCGGTCATCCATGAACAGCCGCCACACGCGGTTGAGGAAGCGGTGGACGCCCTCGACGCCCTTCATGCTCCACGGCTTCACCTGCTCGAGCGGGCCCATAAACATCTCGTAGAGACGCAGCGTGTCGGCGCCGTAGTCGCGCACGACGTCGTCGGGGTTGATGACGTTGCCGCGGCTCTTGCTCATCTTGAAGGCGCGCGCGTTGACGCGGATCGCGTTGTTCTCCTTGAGCACGAAGCAGTCGCCCTTCTTCTCGACGAAATCATCCTCGACACGCTCGGCCTTGAGCTTGGCGTTGGTGCGGATGTCGTGGTGCTCCTCGCCGGCAAATTCGGCGCTGACCGGCTGACCGGCCTCGTCGTAGAACGCGGTGTACTCCATCTCGCCGAGGATCATGCCCTGGTTGACGAGGCGCTGGAACGGCTCCTTCGTGCTGACGACACCGGCGTCATAGAGCACCTTGTGCCAGAAGCGCGCGTAGAGCAGATGCAACACCGCATGCTCCGCGCCGCCCACGTAGAGGTCCACCGGCATCCAATATTTTTCCTTTGCCGGGTCCACCAGCCGCTGCTGATTCTTCGGGTCAATGAAGCGCAGGTAGTACCAGCACGAGCCCGCCCACTGCGGCATCGTGTTCGTCTCGCGCGTCGCGGGCGCGCCGGTCTTCGGGTCGGTCGTGTGGATCCACGAGGGGATCGTCGCGAGCGGGCTTTCGCCGGTGCCGGAGAGCGTGTAGGTCTCCACTTCCGGCAGCGTCAGCGGGAGCGAATCCACGGACACGGGCTGCGACTCGCCATCCACAAAGATTACCGGGAACGGCTCGCCCCAGTAGCGCTGCCGGCTGAAGAGCCAATCGCGCAGCTTGTAGTTCACCTTCGCCTGGCCAATGCCCTTGCCCTCGAGCCACGCGGTGATTTTCGCCTTCGCCTCCGGTGTCGGCAGGCCGTTGATCGAGATTTCCGCGTTGGCGGAGTTCACGTTCACGCCATCGCCAGTGAACGCTTCCTTCGTGATGTCGCCGCCAGAGATGACCTCGACGATCGGAAGGTTGAACATCTTGGCGAACGCGTAGTCGCGCTCGTCGTGCGCGGGCACGGCCATGATCGCGCCGGTGCCATAGCTCGCGAGGACGTAGTCGGCGATCCAGATCGGAATCTTGTGCCCGTTGACCGGGTTAAGAGCATACGCGCCGGTGAAGCAGCCGGTTTTCATTTTTTGCAGCTCGGTGCGTTCGAGATCGCTCTTGCGCGCGGCGGCTTCCTGATAGGCCTTGACCGCAGCGCGCTGTTCCAGCGTTGCGATCTGGTCTACGAGCGCGTGTTCCGGCGAGAGCACCATGTAGGTCGCGCCGAAGAGCGTGTCCGGCCGCGTCGTGAAGACCGTAACCTGAAACTTGAAACCTGAAACCTGAAACTGGACTTCTGCACCTGTGCTCTTGCCAATCCAGTTGCGTTGCATCTCCTTGATGCTCTCGGTCCAGTCGAGGCTATCGAGGTCGGCGAGCAAGCGCTCGGCGTAGGCGGTGATGCGCAGCATCCACTGGCGCATCGGGCGGCGGATCACCGGGTGGCCGCCGCGCTCGCTCTTGCCATCAATGACTTCCTCGTTCGCGAGCACGGTGCCCAGCGCCGGGCACCAGTTCACCGCAACCTCGGCTTGGTAAGCTAGCCCGCGCTCGTAGAGCTTGAGGAAAATCCATTGCGTCCACTTGTAATAATCCGGATCGGTCGTGGCGACCTCGCGCTCCCAGTCGTAGGAGAAACCGAGCGACTGGAGCTGCTGGCGGAAGCGGGCGATGTTGCGCTCCGTGGTCACGCGCGGATGCGTGCCGGTTTCCAGCGCGTACTGCTCCGCCGGCAGGCCGAACGCGTCCCAGCCCATCGGGTGCAACACGCTGAAGCCCTTCATGCGCTTGTAGCGCGCGAGGATGTCGGTGGCGGTATAGCCCTCGGGATGGCCCACGTGCAGGCCCGCGCCGCTCGGATAAGGGAACATGTCGAGGATGTAGTACTTCGGCTTGTCAGCCACCGGCTCGTCGGGCGTGCGGAACGTTTTCTTTTCCGCCCAGAATGCCTGCCACTTTTTCTCGATCGTATGAAATGGATACACGGCCATGTTGCACCTGTTGTGTTGAAAGAAAACGCGACGAAGGATAGCGCAGCGCCGCCGGAAAGCAGCAAGAAAAAACGAACCGGCGAGGCCAGTAGCGCAGCATGGCAGGGGTGGATTGCCGCCAACAGAAGACCGGAGAAAATGTGACTTACTTCTGGAACATCTCGGCCAGCACATCCACGACCAGGTTGCTCGTCGCAGGTGTGAGGCGGCCAAGTTTCTTGATCAACCGAACCTTGTCCACGGTCCGAATCTGATCCAAGACGATTTGCCCGGCCACGCCTTGGAACAGGCACTCCACGCGCGTGGGGTAAGCACGACCCTTGGTGGTCATCGGCGCGATAATGACGGTGCCGCTGTGATGGTTCATCTCGTCCGGCGAAAGCACCACACAGGGCCGGGTCTTTTTGATCTCGTGCCCGAGCGTGGGGTCCAGTGCAACCAGCACCACATCGAAGCGGTTCACTTCCATTGCCAGTCCTCGTTGTCCCAGCGCGTGGACACCGGCGGATCAAGCAGCTTGTCATCGCCGTGTTGCGCCATCCGGGCAAAGGCCTCCTTCCAACCGGCGCGTGCCTTGCGGGGGGCGCGGATGAGCAGCGTGCGGTCCTGCACGGTCATCTCGATCTGGCGCGACAGTCCGCATTGTTCGATCACCGGCTTCGGGATGCGGATGCCGCGCGAGTTGCCGATGGCAATGAGGGTTGTTTTCACGGCGGCAACGTACCTACATTGTGGCCACGCGTCAACCTCCCTTTGGCCGCACCGGGCGCCATTGCACACTTGCGCAAGTGTGCAATGGCGTTTTCGGCTAATCCAGAAAAGGAAAGACTACTGTGCTATGTCTTACTATCTTCTGTTGCATTACTAATTAACTTGCGGTATACATCCACTCGGAACGGAGACCTGCCATGGAAACAGCCTATGTAACAACGAAGGGGCAGCTGGTGGTGCCGGCGCGGATCCGGCGGCGATTCAACATCAAGCCCGGCACCCGCATCAACTTCCTCGAAGACAAGAACCGGATCATCATGCAGCCGGTGACGCGCGACTACATCGCGTCGTTCTGCGGTATCTTTAAGACGAAGCACGGCGAAAAATCGGCCGTGCAGGAACTGCTCGACGAGCGGGCCGCTGACCGGGCGAAAGAGGATCGCGAGAAATGAAAACCACCGTGCTCGACGCCTCCGCCCTGCTGGCCATGTTCTTTGGCGAGCCCGGCACAGAGCTGGTGCGCGACCTATTCCAAAGCGCCGCCGAAGCCGACCGTCCCCTGCTGGTCAGCGCGGTGAACTGGGCCGAGGTGCTCTACCGGCTGGCACGCCGGCAGGGAGAGAGCGGCGTGGAGGTCGCACGCCACTTTGAACGCACGATGCCTCTGCATGTGGTGCCCATTGACCTGGCACTGGCCGAACTGGCCGCGGAACTCAAAGCCACCCGCAAACTCGCCTTGACCGACGCTTTCGCCGCCGTCCTCGCCAAACAGAAAAAAGCCGAACTCATCACGGGTGACTTGGAATTCAAGGTGGTGGAGAAGGAAATCAAGATCGTGTGGCTGAAAGCTGGGCCGTAAGAACGGTTCGCCCTGTGAAGTCGCCAGGGCGTAATTTGCAGCCAAACCCCGCGAAGATTCAACGCAGCGACACCGGAAAGCATAAAGGAACAGTGGCCCGTCTGAAGCGGCGGACTATGTCCGCCGACGGCGACCACAGGTCACCGCCACAGAAGGAAAAACAAGACCGCACTGCTACCAGTGCGGTCTTGCTATCATCACTCTTTCGTCGTTGAAGCGCGCCCAGAGGTCGCGCTCCACCCGCTTGTTCACCGGCTCTTTTTGTAGGCCTCGAGGGTGGTGTAATACTTCGCGAGCATGTTCGGCACTTCCCAGTCGGGCAGCTTGCCGGCGGCGAGGTATTGCAGGTAACGCTCAGTCACCTGCGCGAAGTGCGCCTCGTGGCCGTTGTTGTACTTCTCCGGGATGCCGATCTGCCAGCCCGTGCCGATCGCGGCCTTCTGGACCTCGATGCCGGGATAGGTGGCGGCAAGCTGCGCGACGCCGGCCTTGAGCGCCTGCTCGAACGCGGCGGCGTCCGCGCCGGGCTTGCTCTCGACGTAGAGCGTGGCCTTGTAGTTCTGCTCCTTGCCCTGCCGGATGACGAGGTTGGCCTTCGTGCCGCGCATCATCGAGTAGTGCGTGTCCTTCGCGCCCGCCGGGGCCTCGAAGTTCCACATCACGGAAACCTTGGCATGGATGCCCTTGAGCGTGTAGGTGAACTCGCCGTTGCAGTAGGGCTTGAGGTTGCCCTCGGCATCCACGTCCTTCTTGAGATAATCGGGATAGCCCTCGAGCAGCGTCGCGCGCTTGAACTCGGCGGGTGTGATCTTCGTCGTCCAGCGGCGGGCCTGCAGGATGCTGATGTCCTTCTGCCAGTCAATGATCTGGTCCGGGAAGCACTCCCACTGCACGAGGTCCACGAGGTGCGTCGTCACATCCACGATCGCCTCGCCCTGCTGCACCACGTCGAAGAACCACGCGGGCCGCTTGAGCGGCTTGCCGGCGACTTCCTTGAAGTAGTGGTGGATGCTCTCCTTGGTGATCGCCGGCTCCTCGAGCGTGCCCTTTTCCAGTTCGCCAAACACCGCGGGCAGGCGCGAGAGCTCCTTCTGCAGGATCGTGGTGATCTCGCTGCGCTCGGTCATGATGTCGTAGAGCAGCGTCTGCTTCTCGGCGGCGAGTTTGAACGCCTGCTGAAGCGTCGCGAAATCCTCCGGCACCACGCCCATCGGCTTATCGGCCAGGACGTTGAAGCCCGCGGCGACGGAGTCGAGGACGTACTTCGCCTTCTTGGCGTTGTTGCCGGAAATGACGACGACGTTGCCCTTGCGCTCGGCGCACATCTTCTCGAGGAAATCGGGGCCGGTATAAACCTGCTCCTCCCACCTGGTCGGGTTCTCGGCGCGCTTGTTGAAGCTCTCGATGCGGCCGAGGTGCCCCTGCAGGTCGTCGCCGCCCGGCGAATAGACGTGCACCACCGGGCTGACCTGCGGATACATGAGCTTCTGGACCAGCGACGCATGGAAGTGTGCCGGGTCGAGCGTCAGAATCTTCACCGTGGCCGCCTCCTTCTGCACCGGCTTGGCCGCTTCCTTATGCGCCGGCGAGCAGCCACACACGACCGCCGCCAGCAAACCCACCGCCAGAATTTTCGTCATATTTCATCTCCTGCTTTGTTTTTCCAAGGATTGGAAACCGAACCTGTTACTTTTTCCAAGCCTTGGAAAATTTCGTGAAATTTTTTCCAAGGCTTGGAAAACCGCTCACGCCTTCTGCTTGGCGAGCAGGTTGAAGACGCCGTAGCCGGGGCGCTCGTCGCGGCGCAGCAGCTTGTTGGCCTCGTCATCGCCGATGAACTTCTCGGCCTTGGCGTCCCACTTGAGCGGGCGCTTGAGCTTCATCGCGACCCAGCCGACGGAGCAGGCGGCGAAGACGTGGTGGCCGTTGATCACCGGCGTGATCGGCTCCTTGCGCGACTGAATGCACTCGACCCAATTCATGTGGTGGTTCTTGCTGACGTAGAGCTTGGTACTCGGGTCGCCGGTGATGAGCGCGGGCTTGCTCGCGTCGAGCGCTTTCAGCTTGGTGGCGGGCATCCCCGGATCGCTCGCGGTCGCCTTCGCGGCGCCGCGCGAGACGAAGATCCAGCCCTCGTCGCCGATGAAGCGGACGCCGTTGGGATACTTGTCGCTGACGTTGACGATGATGTTGCCGGGATAGGTGTATTGAATCTTGTAGCCGAGGTGGACGTTCCAGATCTTGTTGGTCGGGAACTCGGCCTCGCCCTCGACCTTCTCCGGGCCGCCCTCGACGATGCCGAGGCCCCAGTGCATGATGTCGAAGTGGTGCGAGCCCCAGCCGGTGATCATGCCGAGCGTGTGGTCCTCGTTGCGCAGCCAGCCGGGCCGGCTGTTGACGTCCGGCTTGCCCTTGACGAGCTTCTGCGAATGCACGGCCTGCTCGGTGTAGTAGGTCTTCGGGGTGCTGCCGAGCCACGCGTCGTAGTTGAGGTGCGGCGGCACGGGCTGCTCGGGCTCGTCGGCCTTGGTCTCGTCCTTCGGCAGGCCGATCTCGACGCTGGTGATCCGGCCGATGCGGCCGCTGCGGACATATTCGCACGCCTTGCGGAACTGCTCCGACGAGCGCTGCTGGCTGCCGATCTGGAGGACGCGGTTCGCCTTCGTGACGGTGTCGCAGCAGGCGCGGCTCTCGGCGATGGCCATCGCGAGCGGCTTCTGGAGCCAGATGTCCTTGCCCGCGAGCGCGGCGGCGGCGGCGGGCTCGGCGTGCTGGTGGTCGGGCGTGCTGATGACGACCGCGTCCACGTCGGCGCGCGCGAGGATTTCCTTGTAGTCGCCGCAGACGGCGATGTCCGGCACGGTCAGCTTGGCCTTCTTGTAGGCGCCCTCCAGATATTCCTTCGCGTAGGCGGCGCGGCGCGCGTCGTAGTCGCTGACGGCCACGAAGTCGGCCAGCTTGGTGCCGACGACGCCGGGCATATCCATGGTGAAGGCGATGCGGCCGCAGCCGATCTGCGCGACGCGCAGGCGCTTGCTGGGCGCGGCGGCGCCGAGCACGCGGGCGGGGATGATGGTCGGGAAGGCCAGCGCGCTCGCGGCGGCTGCGCCCACCTTCAGGAAACTGCGTCGGGTCGTCTGCATGTTCTTACTCCTATTCTTGGTTTGGTCGAAAACGTTGATCGTTTCGGTTTATTGCCGCCCCTCACTTGTCCAACTTCAGCACCCACCGCAGGCCGCCGAGGAGGTGTTGGCGGAAGAGCGGGTCGCTGTAATACTCCTTCTTGTGGCCGAGCGAGGAATAGAAGACGCGCGCGCCTTCGAACTCGTGACACCACGCCAGCGGCACGCTGGCAGGCAGCGCCTCGGCCTCCTTCTTCTGCTTGGCCGGCAGCTTGAGCGCCTTGAAGTCGCCGGCGAGCAGCACGCGCATGTTCTTGGGCTGCTCCTTCATCACATAGAACTCGTCCTCCCACGCCCACGTGGTGCCCGGCAGGCAGGCCGTCGCCGGGTGCTGCTTGTCCACGATGTTGACCGTGAACTTCTGGAGCGGCGCGTGGAACCAGAACGTGCCGCCGGCGAGCTGCCAATACCACGGCCACTTGCGCTCGCTGCCGGTCGCCGAGTGGATGCCGACGTAGCCGCCGCCGCCGCGGATGAAATTCTGGAACGCGGCCTTCTGCTCCTCGGTATCGAAGGCGGAATTGTTCGTGTTGTCGAAGATCACCGCGCGATACCGCTTGAGGCTGTCGTCGGTGAAGACCTGCGGGTCATCGCTGACGTCCATCGCGATGCCGTTCTCCTTGCCCAGTTCCTGGAGCGCCTTGACGCTCGCGGCGATGTTGTCGTGGACGAAACCCTTCTTGCCGTCGGCCGTCAGGCCGTTGCGGGTATAGATCAACACCCGCGATTCCGCCGCCTGCACGCACAAACTGCCCGCCGCCAGCAAACCCATCAGCCATCGTTGCATCGTGTCTCTCCCGGTTGGCACAGCGCGCGCAGTATGCAAACCGCACCCGCGCGTGTCACGGCGAAAAACGCGCCCCGCCACTTGCCGCCGCCGCCGCCATTTGCTAAAGAAACGCCATGCCTATTTATGAATATCAGTGTGAGCAATGCCGGCGCATCTTGAGTTTCCTGGTGCGTAACGTCGCCACGCACAAAACGCCGGTGTGCCCCAAGTGCGGCTATCCCACGATGACCCGTGCGGTCTCCCGCTTCGCCGCGCCCAAGGGTGGCAAAAAGCCTGCCGCCGAACCGGCCGCTGGTGGCTCACCGCCCACTGGCGGGCCTCCCGGCGGTGGCGACATACCGCCTGGCATGGACCGCCTGCTCTCCGAGGCCGAAGGCCTGGGCGAAAACGACCCGCGCGCCATGGGCCGCTTCATGCGCAAGATGGCCGAACAGACGGGCGGGCCGATGCCCGCAGAAATGCATGAGGTGGTCCGCCGCCTCGAAGCCGGCGAAGATCCGGACCAAATCGAGGAGCAACTGGGCGACACGCTCGGGGCTGAACCCGGTGGCGGCCTGGGCGACCGCGGCGCGCGCGACAACACACTTTACGAAGGCTGACCCGCCGAACTTTCCAAGGCTGGGAAAATTTTCCGCTCCACCTTCCAAGGTTTGGGAAAAGCCGGTTAAACTTTTCCAAGCCTTGGAAAAGCCCGCCGCCGGTTATTTCTGCTCGCGCACAAGCTGGCGCAGGAAGGCGTGGAGATCCTTGGCGAGCTCCTTGCGCTTGAGCGCGTAGATGATGTTCGTGCGCAGGAAGTCGAGCTTGTTGCCGATGTCGTAGCGCGTGCCCTCGAACCGCAGGCCGTACATCGCGCGGTCGCGGACCATCAGGCGCATGGCGTCGGTGATCTGGAGCTCGCCGTTCTTGCCAGGCGTGGTCTTGGTGATGTAGTCGAAAATCTCCGGCGTGAACACGTAGCGGCCGGCGATCGCGAGGTTGCTCGGCGCCTCGGAGACGCTCGGCTTCTCCACGAAGTCCTCGACCATGAACAGGCCATCCCGCACGCGCTGACCCTTGATGACGCCATAGCGGCTGACCTTCTCGCGCGGCACCTCCTCGAGCGCGCAGACGGATTCGTGGTAGCGCTCGAACTCGGCGAGCAGTTGCCTGGTCACCGGCGTCTTGGCGTCAATCAACGTGTCGCCCAGCAACACGGCGAACGGCTCGTGGCCCATGTGGTCGCGGCCGCAGAGGATCGCGTCGCCGAGGCCTTTGAGCTCCTTCTGCCAGACGAAGTGGATGTTCGCCATGCTGGAGATGTGGCGGATGGCGTGCAGGTCGCCAACCTTGCCCTTGTCCTCGAGTTCTTTTTCCAGCTCGAAGTTGCGGTCGAAGTGTTCCTCGATCGCGCGCTTGCTTTTGCCGATGACCATCAGGATGTCGCGGATGCCGGCGGCGACGGCTTCCTCCACGACATATTGGATCGTCGGCGTGTCCACGATGGGCAGCATTTCCTTGGGCTGCGACTTGGCCGCGGGGAGGAAGCGCGTGCCGAAGCCGGCCGCGGGGATGATCGCCTTGCGGATGGTGTGTTTCATGATCCGACCAGTTGGGGTTTGAGGACCTTGATGCCGAGTGGTTCAAGCTTGCCCTGCAAGGTGGCAAACATCGCGTCATCGGCATAGGTGCCGACGATGGCACCGCCGGAGCCGGTGAACTGCGCGCTCGCGCCGCAAGCGCGCGCGGCCTCGACCATGCGGATGTTCCCCTTGCCGATCTGGTAGATCGCGCGCCGCTTGTCAAAGCCCGCGTTGATCAGCGGCGCGATTTTTTCCTTCTCGCCGCGCAGCAACAGATCGCGCACCTGCACGGTCAGGCCGGCCCAGTACTTCATCGCCTCGACGACGACGGGATCGCCCATCTCCCAGCGCGCGCGGATGTTGTTGTGAAAGACCTCCGTGCCCTCGGCCAGGTCGGTGCGGTAGGCGATGAAGAGCGGCGGCAGCAACGCCGGGTCCAGCGGCTCGTAGCGGCCGTAGCCCTGCAGGTCCATCATGTCCTTGTTGAAGTCCATGAAGACCAGCCCCTGATAAACCTGCGCGACGCGGTCCTGCAACCCCGCCGGGATGCAGAGCTCGACGTTCTCCACCGAGAGGATCAGGTTCGCCAAAATCGGCTTGGGGATTTCAATCTGGTAGAACGACATCAGCGCGCGGAAGCACGCCGTGATGATCGCGCTCGAACCGGCCAGCCCGACCTGTTGCGGGATGTTCGACTGGTAGCGGATGGTGAAGTTCCGCTCGTCGAGCGTGATGTGGTGCTCCTCGCAGTAATCGTAGAAGCGCTTGATCGCGGCCTTGAGCAGGCGGATGCCGCCGTAGTAGCCGTGCTGCCGCACGTCGCTGGCGAGTTGCCGGATGCTCGGGAAGCGCGAGTGGTCGCGCGCCGCCGGGATGATTTCCAGCTCTGGCGTCTGGTAAAGCAGCACCTCCGCCGCGAAATTGGCAAACGTGAACGCGATGGTCTTGCCGAAATAACCGTCCGACGGATTTCCGATGAGCCCCGCCCGCGGATAGGCCTTCGTGTGTATGATCATGGCGGCACTCTAGCCATCACCCGACCCGTCTTCAACTTGGAAATCCGGCTGGAAGCGTCAACGTGGCGTAGCCGCCAAGGACCATAACCGCTGCGCGGCCCGATGCTCCGGCGCGGCGCGCAGGATCTCCTGTAACTGCTGTGCGGCGGCGACCCGGTCGCCAGCATTGAGCAGGCTCATGGCCAGGTAGAGGCGGAAATTGTGATGCCGCGGAAATTGCGCCACCACCTGCCGCCATTGATCGGCCGCCTCCCGCTGCCGGCCCAGTTCCATCAACAATTCAGCGTAGTTATGCCGGAGGAACCAGTCCTGTGGTGCGCGTTCGAGGGCGGTGGCGTAGACCGCTTGGGCGCGTTGCCGCTCCTCCTCTGTAAACAGGGCCTCCAGCCGCTGCAACTCCCCGCGGGCCGCAGCCATACGCGCCGGGCCATCCATCTGTCCATCGAAGGCGTGTTGGGTGAACAGTTGCACCATGGCCCGTTGCAGCTTGATCTCATCCCAAGCGGTAAAGGCCAGCCGGCGCGCGCACTCCGCCTCGGGCAACAGCGCCGCCGGCGCGCGTGGCGCACGGCCCAGCTTGGCGCCGACCGCTGCCATCACGGCCGGGAACAGCACGCGCGCCAGTGTATAGTTGCCCCGCCAGCGGAAGTGCACATGCTCATAGAAAAAGTCGGCGCCGGGCAAGCCTTGGGCCGCTGCCTCAAATCTTTGCTCGGCATCCACCAGCGTCACGCCAGCACGGCCGGCGGCGGCCTCGCGGATGGTGTCGTTCAGAACGGTGTCGGCGCGGAACGGAAGGGCATCCAGATCGCGGGCCATGCGCAAGGCCAGCCGCGCCGCCTCCTGATCACCCGCGGCCAAGTGGCAGAGGCCAAAACGATAGAACGCTTCCGCGTGCTGCGCATCAACCGCGATGGCCGCGGTAAAATGGCGCAGGGCCTCCGGCCACCGTGCCGCCGCCTGGGCCGTGCAACCACGCCGGAAAGCGGCTGCCCAACGATTCGATTCGCCCACAGAGAAACCGGCGCGGTGCAACGAGCCGAACGGCGCGCAGTCGCGCAGGTTGACCGCCACCGTGGCAAACACCAGTTGCGGGCCGCCCGGGGAGGCGGCCAGAGCGCAGATATCATCCAGGTTGGCGCGGAAGCTTTCCGCTATGGTCGCGCGGCGTTGATCACCGGCGGCGACGCGATGCGCCAGAAAGTAGGCGGCATCCTGCACCTCGGCCCGCTGTTGCTCCAGCGCCCGCTCGCCTGTCCAGTGATCCACCCACTGGCCAAGCCGGATAGTCCGCAGCCACAATCCCGCGCGCATGAAGGCCAACGCGGCCCCCGGCGTCCAATCCGCGCCGGTGCTGTTCACGCCGTGTGTACCAATCAGCTCATTGTTGCCGGCATAGAGCACGAGCACATCCGCCCCCTGCGCCACACATTCGCGCGCCTGCTGCCGAATGGCGTGGGAATTGATGCCCATCATCGCCGCATTATGCACTTCCACGGGCGCGCCCGGGAATTGCTCGGCCAGCATCAGGTGCAGGATGCGGCTGACGCTGTAGGCGGGATCCGGCACCCCGGCGGCAGCGGACTCGCCGAGTACAAACAGTCGCACCATCCCCGCTGGCTTGGGCGCAGGAAGATAAAACGGCACCGGCTGGTCGGGACAACGAAAACGCCGGCCAAACGCATCGTTGGGGATCAGGCCGGGACCTTGGGGGGCGGGCAGAAAAAATGACACCGGATAACCCACGTCGGCGAGCCGCAAGGCCAGTTCCGCCAACGCCAGGGCCACCAGCGCAAACAACGTCCCACACGCCAGACGCTGCCAGACCGGCCAGCGCCGGGCACCAGGGACTGCATTGGATGGGACCGCCTGCTGCATTGGCACCTGAACGCCGCCCATAGTAAGGAAGGAACCCGGCAAGTCAACAAATCGGAATTGCGTCAAAGCCGGCGAGGGGCTACAAGATGTTTCGTGTGAAAACCAACCGGCAGGAAACCTGAACATGCAAACGCAAAAGTCGGATACCGCGACACGGCGCAGCTTCCTCAAGACCTCGGCCCTCGCCATCGGCGGTGTCGCCGCCGGCTGCGCGACGGCGCAGCCGAGCCCGCTCACCGCCCTCCAGCGCGCGCGCGCGGTCGGCGCGAACGACCGCATCCGGATCGGCCAGATCGGCTGCGGCGGCCGCGGCGTGGGCGCGCACATGACGGGCATCAAACCCTACCTGCAGTCGCAGAACGTGGACATCGTCGCCGTCTGCGATCCCTGGAGCGTGGCACGCGAGAACGCGAATGAGAAAGTGAAGGCATGGCTCGGCCACGATGCGCAGCGGTTCGTCTCCTACCGCGATCTGCTCGCGGTCAAGGACCTCGACGCGGTGATGATCGCCTCGTGCGACTTCCAGCACACGACGCACCTCGAGGCCGCGGCCAACGCGCGCAAGCACGTCTACGTGGAAAAGCCGATGGCGACGGATTTTCCGCGGCTCGTGCGCGCGGTGGACGCGGTCAAGGCGTCCGGCGTGATCGCGCAGGTGGGCACGCAGTTGCGCAGCCTGCCGAGCATCAACGGCGCGCGGGCGCTCTACCAGAGCGGCATTCTCGGCCAGCCCAACCGCATCGAGGAATGCCGCAACGGCGACCAGCCCTACTGGTATCACTACCTCAAGGAGGTGAAGGAAGCCGACGTGGACTGGAAGGAGTTCCTGATGGACCTGCCGCTGCGGCCGTTCCGCGCCGACCTCTATTCCGGCTGGTACGGCTACTATGAATTTTCGCGCGGGCCGATCCCGGGCTTCGGCAGCCACTTCATCGACATGATCCACTTCATCACCGGCGCGAAGTTCCCGTCGTCGTGCGTCTGCCTCGGCGGGACCTACACCTGGAAGGACGAACACCAGTTCACCGCCCCCGACTGCATCCAGGCCACGTGGCTCTATCCCGAGGGCTTCCTCGTCAGCAGCTCGAACAACCTGGGCAACCAGCACGGCAGCGTGCGCCGGATCTACACCGAGAAGGGCGTGCTCAAGCTCGACAACTGGAGCCAGCCGACCTACAGCGCCGAGGGCGGCCCGCGGCGCGACGGCCAGATTCGCGGCATCAAGCCGGTGCCGCCGGTCGAGTGCCCCGACCACTTCCTAAACTGGCTCCAGTGCCTGCGCAGCGGCGCGACGCCGAACGCCTCGATTGAGGCCGGCTTCCAGCACGCCACCGCGGTCATCATGGCAATGATGTCGTTCGAGAGCGGCCGCAAGGCACTCTTTGACCCGGCCAAGCGCGAAATCCGGCTGGCGTGACCGCGGTATGGACCCTTGAGAATCGAAACGTGACCTTTCGATTTTCAAAAATGGCGACGCGCCCGAACTCACGCGTTCCATGCACACCGCGCGGCAGGACCTCAAGCTGGACCACCTGTATGTGGTCTATCCGGGCGACCGCGCCTTTGCACTGACCAGCCACATGACCCTGCTGCCGCTCGCCCAGTTGCCCACCCAGTAGCCGCGCATCAGCCGCGGGACATGACGGCAGCAACGCCGGTCTTCGCCAGGCCCGGGCCCAGCCACACGCCCGGCTGTTGACATTCGGAACTTCATAGTTTAGATATTTCGCAACTATGAATGCCATGAACGATGACGTGTTCGCGCTCCACGCCGAGGTCTGCAAGTGCATGGCCAACCCGACGCGGCTCAAAATCCTCGCCGCGTTGCGGGGCGGCGAGAAATCGGTGGACGAGCTGGCCGGCATCCTCGGGGTTGCCAAAAGCAACGCCTCACAGCATCTCGCCGTCCTGCGGAACCGGCGCATTCTGGCCACCCGGCGCGAGGGCGTGAACATCTTCTACCGTTGTGCCAACGCGAAAATGTTGAAAGCCTGCGACCTGTTGCGGGAAGTCCTCATGGAGCAGTTGGCTGCCGGGCATGAGCTGATGAAAGCGGCGGGCAAAACAAAAGGATAAACATGAAGCTGGGAATCATCATCTATGCGACGGACGCGGAGACGGTCTGGAACGCGTTCCGCCTGGGTAATTTCGCATTGAAGGCAGGCGATCAGGTCAAGGTGTTCCTGCTGGCCAAGGGTGTCGAATGCGAAGCGTTGACGTCGGACAAGTTCGATGTGACCGGGCAGATGAAAGCGTTGGTGGAACAGGGCGGCCAGATCCTCGCCTGCGGGACCTGCCTGAAGTTGCGGAATTCACAAGGGACGGACTTGTGCCCGCTCTCCACCATGAAGGATCTTTACGAGATCGTGAAGGATTCGGACAGGGTCGTGAGTTTTTGACGGTGAACCATGAAGACGCGAGAGAGTGGCATGCCCGACGAGGCAATGTGGGACCGGTTCTTTGACGCGCCCGCCGTGCTACAACGGTTGGGGCTGCGCTCGGACGCCCGCTGTGTGGTGGAATTCGGCAGCGGCTACGGCACGTTCACGCTGCCGGCCGCGCGCCTGATTCGCGGCAAGGTGCTGGCGTTCGACATCGAGCCGGACTTGGTGGCGCTAGTTCAAGGCAAAGCACAAGCCGCCGGGCTGACGAACGTCGTCTGCACGGTGCGTGATTTCGTCACGACGGGCACGGGCCTGGCAGACGGCGCGACTGATTATGTGATGCTCTTCAACATCCTGCATGCCGAGCAGCCGGAGACGCTGTTGCGCGAGGCGTGGCGGATATTGCAGCCCGGCGGCCGGCTGGCGATCATCCACTGGAACTACGATCCCTCCACACCACGCGGCCCGTCCATGGCGATCCGCCCCCGACCGGAACAGTGCCGGGTGTGGGCGGAAGCGGCGGGCTTCCGGTTGCTCGCTCCCGGCCTCATCCCCCTGCCGCCCTATCATTATGGTCTGGTCTTGGAACGGCCAGCGGAGCATCATGCGGCGCGCTGAACAACATTTCCCAACCACAGGAGCCGGACCATGAAGCGAGTATCCGCAGGCGTTGTCACTCGGCGTGAATTTCTGGGTGCGCTGGCCTTGACGACCGGCGCGCTGGCGACGCGTGGTTTCGCCGCCGCCACGCCGCGCTGGCAGATCGGCTGTTACACGCGGCCGTGGGACCAGCACGAGTGGCGCGTGGCGTTCGATGCCATCGCCGGCGCGGGCTACAAGTACATCGGCCTGATGACCACCAAGAGCAAGACGCGCCTCATCCTCAACTCCGAGTCCAAACCGGAGGAGGCGGCCACGGTTGCCGCCGAGGCGAAGCAGCGTGGCTTGCAGATCATCTCGATGTGGGGCGGGCAATTCACCGATACCCCCAGCCTCAAGCACCTGATCGAGAACAGCGCCGCGTGTGGCTGCCCGAACCTGCTGCTCGGCGGCACCGATGAGAAGCGGGCGCCCGCCTACTATAAGACCATCGCCGAGTGCTGCGATTTTGCGGCGGAGAAAAAGGTCGGCTTGAGCATCAAGCCGCACGGCGGCAACAACGCGAACAGCGCGCAGTGCCGCAAGCTGATCGAGCAGGTCGGCCATAAAAATTTCCGGCTGTGGTTTGATCCCGGCAACATTTTCTACTACTCCGAGGGCAAGCTCGACCCGGTGGACGATGCCGCCTCTGCGGATGGCATGGTCGTCGGCATGAGCGTCAAGGACTTCAAGCCGCCGAAGGATGTGGCGCTGACGCCGGGCACGGGCAAGGTGGATTTCCCGAAGGTCATGGCGCGGCTCAAGCAGGGCGGCTTCACGGGCGGCCCGCTGGTGATCGAGTGCCTCGATCGCGGCGAACTGCCCACGCTCGCCGCCGCTGCCAAGCAGGCGCGCGAGTTCGTCGAGAAACTCGTCGCCGGTCCCGCCTGATGGTCAGGTGGAACGTGACGGTAGGCGCGCCGGTTTCTCCACGGAAAGGTTGATGACATGTCGGATGGCCGCGGTTTCTTTTCATCCTGTTGGCGTTGGGCTGCGCTGGCGCTGGCGCTTGCCCCGCTGGTGCATGGCCAGTCTTCCGCGCCACGCGTAGCGGTTGCGGCGGCCACCACACCCGCGGTGGTGGAGCGGAAAACTGTCGCGGCCGCCGGCAGTTTCAATGGCGAGGCGTTCACCTACACCATTCAACTGCAACAGGCGAACGCGCGGCACAAAGTCTATGCGGTGACGTATCCCTCGCCGCTGCGCACAAAATTGGAGAGCAACAACACGGTCCCCGCCGAGTACTATGTGCCCATCAATCTGAAAGCTGGCGAACCGCGCCGGCCGGCGGTGATCTGCCTGCACATCCTCAATGGCAACTATGAATTGGAGCGCATGCTCTGCACGCTGCTGGCGGAGAGCGGGGTGCCGGCGATCATGTTCAAGCTGCCGTATTATGGCGAGCGCAACCCCGGCGAGGGCCGGCGGGTGCTGGCGCGCGATCCGTTCCTGTTCGCCGCGTGCCTGAAGCAGGCCCCGCTGGATGTCCGGCGCACGGTGGATGTCTTGGCCGACCGGCCGGAAGTGGATTCGACCCGCATCGGTATCGCCGGCATCAGCCTGGGTGCCATCATGGCCGCGGGCGCCTGTGGTGTGGAGCCGCGCCTGCAGCGCGCGGCCCTGCTGCTGGGCGGCGGCGATTTGCTGCGGATCGTCAGCGACGCGCGGGAGGTCCGCGGGCTGCGCGAGGCGTTGGCCCGCCTGTCGGCCGAGCAACGCCGTCCGTTGGATGCCGCCATCACGCAAAGCGATCCGCTGACGCACGCGGCCGCGTTGCGGCATCTCGGACAGAACCAGCGGTTGTTGATGATCAACGCGGCCGAGGACGAGGTCATCCCGCGCGAGTGTACGCTCAAGCTGGCCGAGGCCGCGGGCGTCAAGGACCAGGTGATGTGGCTCGAAGGCGTCGGCCACTACACGGCCCTGGCGGGGCTGCCCAAGATCATGCGCGACACGGTCGCGTTTTTTGGCCGCGACCTGCCGCCGGGTATCACCGCGCCGCCCGTCGCCGCGCCGTCCAAGGATATGCCGCCGGTGTTGGCGCTGGCCACGTTCCTTCAGCAAACCGCGGCCTTTCTCTCGCAAGCGCCGGCCACCGGCCGCTGTCACTTCATCAAGCTGCAGGCCGGGATCACCGCGCCCGCCGACAAGACCACGCGCTATGAGTTCACCTTCCTGCGCGGGACCGACGGCCGGTTCAGCCTGATGGCCAGTCCGGTTCCCGAAGTAGGCACGCTCGCCATCGGCTGCGGGGAGCATCCGTGGATGAAGGCCAAGGACGGCACGCTGTTCGTCGGTCGCAAAGAGGTGGATTCCACTGCGAGCGTGGCCACCTACATGGAGGCGCCGTTCCTGCTGCGCCTGCAAGTCTGGGCGGCCGCGGCCATGGCGCTGGCCGCGGTTCCCGATGTCTTCGCCCAATATGTCCAGGTAACCGACGCGCCCGCCGGTCCCGATGAACGCATCCTCGCCATCACCCTCACGCACAAATCCGCCAAGGGCGCGGGGCGGCTTCATCTCCGGCGCGACAACCTGCAACCCACCGTGCTGTCGTTCACCGGCGAGGATGTCAAAGGCAGCGTCGTCATCCGGTCGTGGGCGCTGGACGCCATCAGTTCGCCCGAGTTATTCCGCGAACCCGAGGCGACGAAAATTCAGGAGGTGCCGCAGCAGGACCTGCTGCGGATGTTTGCCGCCGCCTTCAACTTTGCGATGGAGAAGGCCCAATGAACCGGCGCGGTTTCCTTCCCATCCTGATCGGCTTCTTGCTTTGCGCGCATCAGCCGGGGCAAGCCCAGGCCACCAACCCATATCAAATTCTCGACCGCGATCCGGCAGGCCACGGCCTGCTCTGTGGGCGTGACGGGAAAAAAATCCTGCTGCTCGCCGGCACGCCGGAACAGATGGGTGCGGCCCACGGCCGGCTGTGCGGCCCGGCCGTGCGCGGCGTCGCCACGAGCACGATGTACCTGATCGGGGCCGGCTATTCGGCGCTCAAGAGCGATTGGTTCTTCGACCGCATGGACCACATCTTCCGCCGCACCCAGCCCCACACGCCGGAGCGGTTCATCCGCGAGTGCGATGCCATGAGCCGCGCCGCTGGCATCAGCGAGCGCGACGGACGCACCGCCAATTTCTTCCCGGAACTGTTCCACTGCAGCGGCGTCGCCGTCCGCAACCAAGCCACGGCCGATGGGATGCTCCTGCACGCCCGGGTGCTGGACTACATGAAGGACATCAACCTGCAGAAATACGCCCTGTTGCAGGTGTGGATGCCGGAGGGCCACCACGCGTGGGTCTCCGTCGGCTATGCCGGCTTCATCGGCACGGTCACCTGCCTGAACGAAAAGGGCCTGGCCATCGGCGAGATGGGCGGCCGCAACGAGAGCCAGTGGGATGGCGTGCCCATGAGCTTCCTGCTGCGCGACATCATGGAACGCGCCGGCACCGTGCGCGAAGCCGTGGCCCTGATGAAGCAGGCGCCGCGGACGTGTGAATATTATTACGTCATCAGCGACCGCACCCGCGACATGGTGGCTGTGCGCGCCACGGCCGACCAGTGCGAAATCCTGGAGGCCGGCCAGCAGCATCCGCAGTTGCCGGCGGTGCCGGAGCAGACGGTGTTCGTGAGCGCCGGCAGCCGCGCCAAGGCCCTCTCGGAACGCCTGCGCGCCGCCCATGGCCGCCTCGATGTGCCGGCGCTGATGGAACTGATCAAGCGCCCGGTGGCGATGACCTCCAACCTGCACAACGCCATCTTCCGCCCGGAAACCTTGGACCTGTGGTTTGCGGATGCCGGCCGCAAAACCATCGCGTGCGACCAGCCCTACGCGCAGGTCAATCTCCGCGACTTGATCAGCTTCTACCGTAATCCGCCGGCGCCCGCGCCCGTTCCAGCAAAGTGAGCACACAGGAGCAGTGCAACAGCCTATGCGCGGCGTGAACGGGGTGCTGTTGCACGCGCGCGTGGGTTTACTCCATGTTCAGGCCAGCAGATCAAACGCCCCGCTCCCCTAGTTGAAGCTTGCAATTTTTCCGGGGTTTGGAAAAAGTGCGTCGCGTTTTTTCCAAGGCTTGGAAACCGCGCGCCGCGCCGGCGTAGCTCAGTGGTAGAGCAGCGGTTTTGTAAACCGCTGGTCGGGGGTTCGACTCCCTCCGCCGGCTCCACCTTTCCGTGGCTTGATTTTCCCCGCGACCAGAGTAATTTCGGGCCGCTTTTTCGGGTTTCCCATGTCTGACTACGCCCTGATCTGTGTGTTTTCGCTGCTCGGTACGGTCTTTGCCGGCGGCGCGATTTTGCTTTCGCGGTTGATCGCGCCGCGCTCGCCGGACACCGCGCGCAAGCTGGCACCCTACGAGTGCAGCATGGAGAGCATCGGCTCCGCGCGCATCCAGTTCAAGGTGGGCTACTACCTCTTCGCCCTGATCTTCATGGTGTTCGATGTCGAGGCGCTCTTCCTCTTTCCCTGCCTCGCGCTCTTCCGTGACGCGAGCGCCGGCGCGGACGGCCTCGCGCCGTTCGCTGTGCTCGCCGCCGTCGGCGGCTTCGTCGCGATCCTCGCCGCCGGCCTCGTCTACGCCTGGCGTAAGAAGGTGCTGCAATGGGAGTGATCCTCGAAAAACTCCCGCCGCTGCTCGACCCCCTGCCCGGCGGCTGGCGCATGGTCAACGCCCTTGACGCCGTCTGCAACTGGACGCGCGCGAACTCGCTCTGGCCGCTCGTCTACGGCACCTCCTGCTGCGCCATCGAGATGATGGCCACTGGCGCGGCGCACCAAGACTGGTCGCGCTTCGGCGTCGAGGTCGCGCGCGCCTCGCCGCGCCAGGCCGACCTCATCATCCTCGCCGGCACGCTCGTCGAGAAACTCGCGCCGCGCCTCGCCACGCTCTATGAGCAGATGCCCGCGCCCAAATACGTCATCGCGATGGGCGCCTGCACGATCTCCGGCGGTCCGTTCTTCTACGACAGCTACTCCGTCGTCAAGGGCGCCGACCGCATCGTGCCGGTGGATGTCTATATCCCCGGCTGCCCGCCGCGCCCCGAGACGCTGCTGCACGGCATCCTGCAATTGCAGGAGGTCATTCGCCGCGAGAGCATCCGCCATCCGCGCCTGCCGCGCCCGCTGATCACCGTGCCGTTCGAGGACGTCTTCGGCGAGACGCTCAAGCAGTGGACCGCCGGGCAGAAGGCGCGTGACGAGGCCGAGCGCGAGGCCCGCGCCAGGTTCAAACAGGACCATCCCGACTACAAACCTTTCATCCACCAGCGCGCGCCCAAGCCCGCGCAGCCCGTCGTCGCGCGCACGCCGCGCACCGCGCCCGGCCTGACGCCGCAGCAGCTCACCGAACTGATCCGCGCAAAATTTCCCGACGTCAAAACCGTGGAGCAGCCGGACGCGCCCGCCGAGTTTGCCGTCGCGTCGGCCGATTACCTGAACTTCGTCACCAGCCTGCGCGAGCACGCCGCACTCGCGCTGGATTTCCTGATCGAGTTGACCGCGATTGACTGGCAGGACCGCTTCGAGGTCGTCGTGCATCTGTGCTCGACGCGGCTTGGCCACAAGATTTTCGTCCGCTGCGCCCTTCCGCGCGACGCCGGCGCCGAGCTGCCGAGCATCAGCCACCTCTATCGCTCCGCCGACTGGCACGAGCGCGAGGTCTTTGACCTCTTCGGCATCCGCTTCGGCGGTCATCCCGATCTGCGCCGGCTGTTCCTCGAAGACGATTTCCCAGGCCATCCGCTGCGGAAAGATTTCGTGGACCCCACCCGCGTCGTGAGGCGGCCCTACTGATGCGCGCGAAATTCCCATCGCTTTCTGCTGTGGGCGGGGCTTTCCAGCCCCGCGAACCCAACGGCAACGGCAGCGAATATCGAACAGCGAAGCCGGGCAGGTCGCAATCCCTCCACCACTATTTTCCGTGTCCGCCTGACCGGGAGCGGCGGCTTTCCAGCCGCCGCAGTTTGGGTGCCGAGACAGCGCCATTTTTTTTTGAAGAACGCGGGAGTTGGAGCGCCCGCCCACAAGACCGGACCGCGTTGCCACCGACTTTTCCAAGGCTTGGAAAAACGAACGCGGAATTTTCCAAGGCTTGGAGAAAATTCATCGCGGGGCACGCCTGCGGCGGCCAGGTTTTCCAAGCCTTGGAAAAGCCGGCGGTTTCACCTTCCAATCCCTGGACGAGGTCGCGCGTGATGGGTGGAACGCGACCTCCGGGCGCGTTCAGCGCGCGCCCGGAGGTCACGCTCCACCCTGCGCCCGCCAAACCTTGGAACTTTTTCAGCGGTGAGGTGGCGCAATGAGCACGGCGGAAGCCACCGTGGCGCTGCCGCCGGGTTTTGCGCCGGCGGCGGAGGGCTCGCGCGAGGCCGAGGCCTACTTCCTCAACATGGGCCCGCAGCATCCGAGCACGCACGGCGTGCTGCGCCTGGTCGTCCGCCTCGATGGCGAGACCGTCCTCGGCGTCGTCCCCCACCCCGGCTACATCCATCGCGGCATCGAGAAGATGGGCGAGAACATGACGGTGCTGCAGTACCTGCACCTGACCGACCGCATGGACTATTTGAGCGCGCTGTTCAACAGCCACAGCGTCTGCCTCGCGGTGGAGCAGGCGCTCGGGCTGGGCGTGCCGGAGCGCGCGGAATATATCCGCGTGATCATGTCCGAGCTGCAGCGGATCGCCTCGCACATGCTCTGGTGGGGTGTGTTCGGCATGGACCTGGGCGCGATCACGACGTTCTTCTATGGCTTCCGCGACCACGAGTTCATCTCGCAGCTCTTCGAGCAGGTCTGCGGTGCGCGGCTGACGCTGAACTATTTCCGGCCCGGTGGCGTCGCGCAGGATGTGCCGGCGGACTTCGTGCCGCAGGTGAAGAAAATCATCGCGCAGACGCGCCGCTCGCTCGACGAGTTTGACCGGCTGCTGACGCAGAATGTGATCATTCAGGAACGCACGCGCGGCATCGGCGTGCTCCCGCCAGAGAGGGCCTTGAGCTACGGCTGCTCCGGCGCGGTGCTGCGCGCGTCCGGCGTCAGCTTCGACATCCGCAAGCACAATCCCTATTCGCTCTACGACCGCTTCGACTTCGAGGTGCCGCTCGGAAAAAACGGCGACTGTTTCGACCGCTACGAGGTGCGCCTGCGCGAGATGGCGCAGTCGGTGCGCATCCTCGAACAGGCGGTGACGCAGTTCCCGGCGGCCGGCCCGTGGCGCGCGAAGGAGCCGGCGCACTACAAGCTGCCGGCGGGCGCGTGGTTCCACTGGGTCGAGGCCGCGCGCGGCGCGTTCGGCACGTTCCTCGTCGCCGATGGCGGCGCGAAGCCCGTCCGCATCAAAAACCGCTCGCCGGGATTCTCCAATCTTTCGGTGCTCGATGAGCTCGCGCGCGGCGCGAAGCTCGCCGACCTCGTAACCATTCTTTCCACCCTCGACATCGTGGTGCCCGACATTGATCGCTAGTCTCCATAGCCCGCTGGCGACCGAGCTGGCCGCACGCTACCCGGCGACGCACCCCGTCGGCGACTGGGTGCGCGCGCACCTCTCGCCGTTCGGCGCGTTCACGGTCAACGCGCTGCTCGCGCTTGCGCTGACGACCGTGTTCGTCAGCCTGACGGCGCTGTTCCTTGTGTGGATGGAGCGCAAGGTCTGCGCGCGGTTCCAGCTCCGGCTCGGCCCGAACCGCGTCGGCCCGTTCGGCCTGTTGCAGACGCTGGCCGATGGCGCCAAGCTGTTCCTCAAGGAATCGTTCATGCCGCGCGAGGCCGATTTCTTCGTCTATCACCTCGCGCCGCTGATCCCGATCACGTCCTCATTCATGGTCTTCTGCGTGCTGCCGTTCGACCACCACATCCAGATCGCCGATCCGCAGGGCGGGCTGATCTACCTTGCCGCGTTCCTCGGCATGGGCGTGTTCGGCGTGTTGCTCGCGGGCTGGGCCTCGAACAACAAGTACTCGCTGCTCGGCGGCATGCGCTCCGGCGCGCAGATGATCGCCTACGAAATCTCCTACGTGCTCTGCCTGCTGCTGATCGTGCTCGCGAGCGGCTCGGCCTCGACGCGCGACATCGTCCTCGCGCAGCACGGCACCGTGCTCAACTGGTGGCTGTTCAAGCTGCCGGGCTGCGGCGCGCTCGGCTTCCTCATCTTCCTCATCTCCTCGACCGCCGAGCTGCACCGCGCGCCGTTCGACATCGCCGAGGCCGAGAGCGAGCTGACCGGCGGCTTCCACACCGAGTATTCCGGCATGGGCTTCTCGATGTTCTTCCTCTCGGAATATTCCAACCTGTTCGTCGCCGCCGGGCTGGGCACGACGCTCTTCCTCGGCGGTTTCCTCGCGCCGCAGTTCGGCCTCGGCCCGCTCGACCGCGCGCTGGACCTCGTCCCCGGCTTCGCCTGGTTTCTGCTGAAGGTCTACGGCCTGATCTACCTCTATATGTGGCTGCGCTGGACGTTCCCGCGCCTGCGCGTGGACCAGCTCATGGCGCTGGAGTGGAAATTCCTGCTGCCGCTCGCGCTCGGCAACCTCGCCATCGCGGCGGTGCTGGTGACGCTGGGGTGGCTGCTGCCATGAAGACCCCCGTGTCAGAGCGCCCCTGCTGCCATTTCTTCCGCGCCATTGCGAGCGCCGCCAAGTCGCTGGTCACGGGACTCGGCATCACCGGCCGTTACCTCGCGCACCCGCGGGAGGTCGTCACCGCGGAATATCCCGACAACCGCGACGGCCTGAAGTTCGCGCCCCGTTACCGCGGGCCGGTGACGATGCCGCACGATGCCGCGGGCGAGCACCGCTGCACCGCGTGCGGGCTCTGCGAGAAGGCCTGCCCGAACGGCACGCTCTCGGTCCTGCCGCAGCGCAACTGCGCCGATAAACGCGTGCTCGGAAAACTCGTGTACCGCCTCGGCCAGTGCACCTTCTGCGGCCTGTGCGTCGAGGCCTGCCCGTTCGACGCCCTCGCGATGAGCCACGAATATGAGCTCGCCAGCGACGACAAGGCGCAGTTCGAGCGCGTGCTCAATCGCAAGGAGGGCCGATGAGCATCACCGACCTGCTGTTCTACGCCGATGCCGCGCTGATCCTCGGCTCCGCGCTGCTCGCGGTCTCGCTGCGCCATGTGCTGCACGCCGCGCTCGCGTTGATGATGGCGCTGTTCAGCACCGCCGGGCTGTTCCTGCTCTTGCAGGCCGAGTTCGCCGCGCTCGTGCAGGTGCTGGTCTATATCGGCGGCGTCGTGATCTTCATCGTGTACACGATTTTGCTGACCGCGCAGGTGGGCGACGCGCTGCCGCGCATCGGCACCGCCAAGAACCTGCGCGCGGCGGCGGGTGCGCTGGTCTTCTGCGCACTGCTGCTGGGCGTGCTCTGGCTCGGCCACGCGGGCGAGGCCATCGCCGATCACGCCGGCAACGCCGTGCTCGCGCAGGCCGGCGGCGTCAAGGCGATCGGCCGCCGCCTGCTCTCCACCAAGCCCGATGGCTTCCTCGTCCCCTTTGAAATCATCTCGCTCCTGCTGCTCGCCGCGCTCGTCGGCGCGATCAGCATCGCGCGCAAACCCGCGGGCGACGCGGGGGAGGCGGCGCGATGAACCTGACCAACTGCCTCGTCCTCGCGGCGCTCGTTTTCGCGTGCGGCGTCTTCGGCCTGTTGCGCAGCCGGCACATCATCAACCTGCTGATCTCCATCGAGCTGATGCTCAACGCAGTGATGATCAACTTCATCGCCTTCGCGCATTTCCGCGCGGCCGACCCGACCGCCGGCTCGGTCTTCGTCATCTTCATCATCGCGCTGACCTCGGCGGAGATGGCCGTGGCGCTCGCCGTGGTCATGGCGCTCTACCGCCAACGCCACCCGCTCGACGTGGAAAGGATGAAACGGCTCCGTGGCTGAGCACGCGACAACCTGGGCCATCTCAAACTCGTGGCTGACGCTCGCGCTGCCGCTGGCCGCGTTCCTCGTCAACGGCCTGCTGCTCGGCCGCCGCGCGCCGCGCGCCGCCGCGGCGTTCGCCGTGCTGGCGAATCTCGCCGCCGCGGTCGTCGCCGTGCTGGTCGCCCGCGACTACTTCGCCCCCGCGCAGCCCGCGCCGCTGCTCGCGTGGAGCTGCCCGTGGCTGGAGCTGCCGCACTTCGCCGGCGGCCTGACGCTCAGCCTCGGCTGCTGGCTCGACCCGCTCTCGGTGATGATGCTCGTGCTGATCACGGTCATCTCGACGCTTGTCCACCTCTACGCCGCCGGCTATCTGCGTGGCGACCCGGGCTTCGGCCGCTTCTTCGCGCTGCTGCCATTCTTCGCGTTCGCCATGACCGGCCTCGTGATCGCGCCCGACCTCATCCAACTCTACATCTTCTGGGAACTGGTCGGCCTCGCCTCCTATGTGCTGATCGGTTTCTGGTACACCAAGCCCAGCGCGGTCGAAGCCTCGAAGAAGGCGTTTGTCATCACGCGCTTCGCCGACGCGTTCTTCCTGATCGGCATCGCGCTGGTCGCCACCGTGCTCGGCACTGTGCAGTTCGCGGCAGTCAATGCGCCCGCCGCGGGCGCGGCGCTCGCGCAGCCGGTCGCGTTTGGCGGCCACAGCTTCAGCCTGCTCGCGCTCGCCGCCGTCCTGCTGTTCGCCGGCGGCTGGGGCAAGTCCGCGCTGTTCCCGCTGCACGTCTGGCTGCCCGACGCGATGGAAGGCCCGACGCCGGTCTCCTCGATCATCCACTCCGCGACAATGGTCGTCGCCGGCGTCTTCCTGACCGCGCGCCTGTTCCCGCTGTTCGCCGCCGCCGGCTCCGCGCTCTTCCTTGCCGAGACGCTCGGCGCGTTCACCGCGCTGCTGGCCGCGCTCATGGCGTGCGTGCAGACCGATATCAAGCGCGTGCTCGCCTACTCCACGCTCTCGCAGCTCGGCTTCATGATGTTCGCGCTCGGTGTCGCCGACCCCGCCGCGCCCGCCGGCTACACGGCCGCGCTGTTTCACGTCTTCACGCACGCCTTCTTCAAGTGCATGCTCTTCCTCTGCGCCGGCCTCCTGATCCACGCCGCGCACACCCACGACCTGCGTGGCATGGGCGGGCTGCGCCGCAAGCTGCCGCTGACACACGCCGCGACGCTCGTCGGCTGCCTCGCGCTCGCCGGCCTCTGGCCGCTCTCCGGCTTCTTCAGCAAGGACGCGATCCTCGCCGCCGCGTGGACCAGCGGCAAGCCGTGGATCTTCGCCGTCGGCCTCGCCACCAGTGTGCTGACCGCGTTCTACATGGCGCGCCTCTACCTGCTCGCCTTCGCCGGCGCCTCGCGCGCGGGGGGGCGCGACGCGCACGCCCACGAGGATCCGTTGATGGCGCTGCCCGTCGCCGTGCTCGCGGTGCCGAGCGCCGCCGCCGGCTGGTGCGCGGAAAAATTCTTCACGCACCATCTGCTGCCGCCGGGCGCGACCGCCGGCCACGCCGCGCACGCCGCGTGGGTCCCGTGGGTCGCCCTCGGCGCGGCGCTCGCCGGCCTGCTGTTCGCCGCGTTCCGCTACGGCCGCGGCTTCGTGCCGGGCGCGCCGCGGCATCCCGCCGTGCGCGTCGCCTATAACCGCTTCTACGTGGACGAACTCTGGCTTGTCTTCGCCCACTGGTTCATGTTCACGCTCGTCGCCGCGCCCGCGAAGTGGTTCGATTCCGTCATCATTGATGGCACGCTCGACACCTCCGCGTGGCTGCTGCAGAAGTGCGGCGCGCTGCAGCGCGCGTGGCAGAACGGCCACGTCCAGCGCTACCTTGCGGCGATGCTCGCCGGCCTGCTCGCGCTCTACCTGCTGGGGGTGCTGCTCCCATGATCCCGACCACGCTCACGCCCGGCGCGTTCGCGCTCTCGCTCACGTGGGGCCTGCCCGCGCTGACGATCCTCGTGCTCGCGCTGCTGCCGGAGTCGCGCGCGCGGCTCATCCGCGGCGTCAGCCTCGCCAGCGCACTGCTCAACCTCGCGCTCGTCGCCGGGCTGATCGCGGCGTGGCCGGCGCACCGCCCGCCCGCCGGCGCAGAGGTGCCGCTCGCCTTTGCCGCGCGCCTTCCGTGGTTTAGCCAGCCGAACATCAGCTACTTCGTCGGCGTGGACGGCCTCTCGTTGCTCATGATGCTACTCGCCGCCATCATCGCCGTCTGCGGCGTGCTCGTGAGCTGGCGCATCGAGACCCGTGCGAAGGAGTTTTTCATCTTCATGCAGGTGCTGCTCGCCGGCGTCTTCGGCTGCTTCATCTCGTTCGACCTCTTCACCTTCTTCCTCTTCAACGAGGTCACGCTGATCCCCACCTACCTGCTCATCGGCGTCTTCGGCTCCGGGCGCAAGGAATACTGCGCGATGAAGCTGAATCTGATGCTCTTCGCCGGCTCCGCGCTGGTGCTCGTCGGGCTGCTCGGCCTCTACTTCGCCTCGGGCCTGCACACCTTCGATCTCTTCGCGCTCGCGCAGGTACGCTTCCCGGCCGACTTCCAGCACTGGGCCTTTCCGGCGCTGTTCCTCGGCTTCGGCGTGCTCGGCGCGCTCTTCCCGTTCCACACCTGGTCGCCCGACGGCCACAGCTCCGCGCCGACCGCGATCTCGATGTTCCTCGCCGGCGTCCACATGAAGCTCGGCGGCTACGGCTGCCTGCGCGTCGCCATGTTCCTGCTGCCAGAGGGCGCGCGCGAATGGATGAACGTCTTCCTCGTCCTCTCCACCATCAACATCCTCTACGGCGCGTTCGTCGCCGTGAAGCAGACCGACCTGAAGTACATCAACGCCTACTCCTCCGTCTCGCACTGCGGCCTCGTCCTCTTCGGCTACGCCGCGCTGAACTTCCTCGGCCTGCGCGGCGCGGTGCTCCAGATGTTCTCGCATGGCCTGCTCACCGCGCTGATCTTCGCCGTCATTGGCATGCTCTACGGCCGCACGCATACCCGCCAACTCGGCGAGCTCGGCGGCCTGATGACGCGCCTGCCGTTCATCGGCGTCGCCTTCACGCTCGCCGCACTCGCCGGCCTCGGCCTGCCCGGCCTCTCCGGCTTCGTCGCCGAGCTCAACGTCTTCCTCGGCGCATTCGCCCAGACGCCCTTGCTGAACAAAGTCTGCACCGTCCTCGCCATCCTTTCCATCGTCGTCACCGCCGTCTACCTGCTGCGCACCATCAACAAGGTGCTGCACGGTCCGCCGCAGGAGAAGGATGCCGGCCTCAAGGATGCCGACCTCGCCGAGCGCGCGGCGATCCTCATCCTGCTCGCCGGCGTCATCCTCATGGGCGTCTGGCCGCGCGCGATCACCTGGCTCGTGGATGACGCGCTGCAACCGATCGTGGAGCAACTGGCGCGATGAACCTGCACACCGCCATCCTGCTTTTGCCTGATGCGCTCCTGCTCGCCGCGCCATTCATCGTCCTGTTCGTGGACCTCTTCTTTAACCCGCAACACGACGCGCGACCCGTCCGGCGCACGCTCACCGTGACATTGCTCGCCGTGCTCGCCGCGACCGGCGCCGCGCTCGCGTGGGGCGCGCCGGAGGTGGTGTTCCTGAACGCCTACCGCGTCGCGCCGTGGATGCTCTGGTTCAAGGCGTGCTTCGCCGGCGCCGCGCTGGTCGCCGCACGCATGGCCGAGCCGTGCTTCGCCGGCGCGGAGGGCCAGCCCGCGCGCCTGACGCGCCCCGGCGAATTCTTCACGCTCCTGGCCTTCGCCGCCGGCGGCATGAGCCTCACGCTCTCCGCGCGCGACCTCATCACCCTCTTCATCGGTCTCGAACTGGCGACCATCCCGCTCTACGTCCTCGCCGGCTACTACCGCCGCCACGAGGATTCCACCGAGGGCGCGATGAAATACATCATCATGGGCAGCCTCGCGACCGCCTTCGTCCTCTTCGGCTACTCGCTGCTCTACGGCGCGGCCGGACACCTCCAGTTCGACGCCCTCGCCGCGCACCTCGCCGCGCATCCCGGCGACCCGCTCGTCCGCGCCGCCGCGCTCTTCATCTTCACCGCCGCCGCCTTCAAGCTCGCGCTCGCCCCGTTCCACATGTGGGCGCCGGATGTCTACCACGGCGCGCCGCTGCCCGTCGCCGCGTTCCTCTCCACCGCCTCGAAGGCCGCCGCCGCCGGCTTCCTCGTCGTGCTGTTCTATGGCCCGCTCGCGCCCATCCGCCCCGCGCTCGCGCCCGTCTTCGCCATCCTCGCCGCCGTCACGATGCTCGTCGGTAACCTCGGCTCGTTGCGGCAGGAAAACTTCCGGCGGTTCATGGCTTATAGCTCCATCGCGCAGGCCGGCTACCTCCTGCTCGCCTTCCTCGCCGAGCGCGACTTCGCAGTCGGCGCGCTGCTCTACTTCCTCACCGTCTATCTCATCGCCAACCTCGCCGCCTTCTTCGTCTACGCCCTCGTGCGCGGCGAGGGCGTCGCGGCGGTCAACGGCCTCGCGCGCACGCATCCCGCGCTCGCCGCCGTGCTGCTGCTCGCGTTCTTCTCGCTCGCCGGCATCCCGCCGCTCGCCGGCTTTAACGGGAAATTCTGGCTGTTCACCGCCGCCGCCGGCGCGGGCCGCTACGGACTGGTGCTGTTCGCCGTGCTCAACGCCGTCGTCTCGCTCTACTACTACATGAACGTCATCCGCGCCGCCTACATCGAGCCGCCACCCGTCGGACGCAGCGTAAAAGTCCCGCGCGATGTCGCCTGGCTGCTCGCCCTGCTCGCCGCGCTGCTGCTCGGCCTCGCCCTCTGCCCCGCCTTCAACCGCGCCGTCTTCGCCGCCGCCGCCCGGCCCTGACCGGCGTAGCGGAATAGCCACAAAAGAACGCCCAGCACATAGAGCTTTTTTGCTTTGCGAACTTTACGCCCCCTGCGGCGATCGAGGTCTGATCTCTCCAAGGCTTGGGAAAATCACGATTTCTTTTTCCAATTCTTGGAAAATTTTCCGGCAGCCGGTAAGTTCGGCGCATGCAAAAGCGCACCTCGGAACAGCCGCCGCGGATCACAGCGGCCACGATGAAGTTCCTGCGGGATCTCAAGCAGAACAACAACCGCGCCTGGTTCGACGCGAACCGCCAGCGCTACGAGGCGGCGCGCGCGGAGTTCATCGCCGTGGTGGATGCGCTCCTCGCCGGACTCGCGCACCTTGATCCGCGCCTGCTCGAACTCGAGCCGGCCGACTGCATTTTCCGCATCAACCGCGACACGCGGTTCTCGCGCAGCCCGGAGCCCTACAAGATCCACTTCGGCGCGTTCATCACCGACCGCGGGCGCAAGGTGGACCGCGCCGGCTACTATTTTCATCTGCAGCCGGGCGGCTGCATGGTCGCCGGCGGACTGTATATGCCGCCCGCGCCGGAACTGCGCGCGGTCCGGCACGCCATCCTCGACAACGCCGCGGGGCTGCGGCAGGTCATCGGCAAACGCGGTTTCGTCGCGGCGTTCGGCAGGGAACTGCCGGGTGCGAAGCTGAAGACCGCGCCGCGCGAAGTGCCCAAGGACCATCCCGACGTGGACCTGCTGCGCCTGAAGAGCTTCGAGGTCTACCGCGACCTGCCCGACCGCGCGCTGCTCGCGCCCGACCTTATCGAGACGGTGATGCAGTATTTCGAGGCCATGCACCCCTACGTGGCGTGGCTGAACAACACGCTCGACCGGTTCCTCAAGAAATAAAATCGCATGAAAACACTGTCTCTTCGCTCCGGTGTTGCGCTCGGTTTGTTCGCGTGGCTGGGTTGCGCGCAGGCGGCCGCGCCGGCGGGTTTCCAGTTGGTGTGGAGCGACGAGTTCGAGGGCGCCGCGTTCAACGCGCAGGAATGGACGCCCCGCGTCGGCAAGGCGCACTACTCGCAGTGCCGGGCGGAGCACGTCTCGTTGACCAATGGCTGCATGCAAGTGCTCGCCGCGCGCGAAGGCAACCACTACACCGGCGGCGGGCTGATCACGAAGCGCACGTTCCTCGAGGGCTACTTTGAGGCGCGTATCAAACTCGATGGCGGGCGCGGCTGGCACGACGCCTTCTGGACCACGTGGCTCGGGAGCATGACCGACCGCGCGCCCGAACTGAAGACGAAGCCGCGCATCGAGATCGATGCGCTCGAACACTATCCCACCTTCGACGCGCACAAGTTTTCCTACGGCATCATCGAGTGGTATCCGGTGAAGGGCGGCCTCAGCCGCGCCACCCACACCACGCCGGCCAATCTCGACGCGGATTTCCACCTCTACGGCTTCGAGGTCACCAGCAACTACTGCAACTTCTTCTTTGATGACCAACGGATCCAGACCACCGACCTGCGCGGCGTCGAGCAGACAGACTTCCATCTCTGGCTCACCGCGATCGCCACCGCTTCCAACGCGGTGCCGAAGAACGGTGGCTCGCTGTTCGATTATCTCCGCTGCTACAAGGCGGACGCCGCCACCTATGCGCGCCGCCAGCAGGACTTTATCGCGAAGCTGGACGAAGCCCTCGGTCCCAGCAAATCGCGCGGCGTGGATGTGTGGATCGAGGTGGCTGACTTCGGCAAGCTGGGCGGCTGGCAGGTGATGCGCGATCAACGTGCGCGGGTGCTGCGCGGACACGACAAGGCGGACAAGGCGCGCCCACCCGAGCAACTCGTCGCGCGCACGCGCGTCGCGGTGGCCACCGCCGGCACCTATCGCCTCTGGGTGCGCGGCCGCGATTTCGCCAGCGAGCAGCCAGGCAAACGCAACTTCGCCGTGGCGGTCAACGGCCAGCGCGCGCAAAAGTTATTCGGCACGCATCATCAAGATGGCTTCGCGTGGCAGGATGGCGGCACCTTCACGCTGCCCGCGGGCGAGGCGGCGCTCGAGCTGGTGGATACCTCGCAGTATTACGCCCGCTGCCACAAGCTCCTGCTGACGACCGATCTCGATTTCCGCCCCGAGAAAACCGGTCCGCACGGCAACGTGAAGCATCTTGATGCAACCGCAGCGAAGTAATGGTAAAGGAGCACGCATGAACAAAGTCCAAGCACTCGCCGTGGTCGTCGCAACCGCATGGAGTCTCGCCGCTGGCGCCGCGGCAGATGGCGCGGGACAGAGCGGCGCGTACCGGATGAGCAAAGACTACACGCCGCCGACCGATCCGCTCGTCCTCCAAAAGCTGGCGCAGTGGCAGGACCTGAAGTTCGGGCTCCTGATGCACTGGGGCACCTACAGCCAGTGGGGCATCGTGGAATCGTGGACGTTGTGCCCGGAAAAGCATCCGTGGAATCGCCGGCCCGGCCCGTTTGCCGATGATGACCTCGCCTATAAAAAATCCTACGAGGCCCTGATCCATACCTTCAACCCGGTCAGGTTCGATCCGGCAAGGTGGGCCGCGGCGGCCAAAGAGGCCGGTATGCGCTACGTGGTGTTCACCACGAAACATCACGATGGCTTCTGCCTGTTCGACACCGCGCAGACCGACTACAAGATCACCGGACCGGATTGTCCGTTCCGCACCAACCCGCGCGCGAACGTGACCAGGGAAGTTTTCAGCGCGTTCCGGGCGCAGGGGTTTAGCACCGGCGCCTATTTCTCCAAGGCGGACTGGCATTGCCCGTATTACTGGAGCCCGGATTTCCCGCTGCGCGACCGGAACAACAACTATGACGCCGCCCAGCACCCGGACTTGTGGAAGAAGTTCAAGGATTTCACGTGGAAGCAAATCGAGGAACTCATGACCGGCTACGGACCGGTGGACATCCTCTGGCTCGATGGCGGACAGGTGCGCCCGCCCAGGCAGGACATCGACATGAATGGCATGGCTGCGATGGCGCGCAAGCACCAGCCGGGCCTGATCGTGGTGGACCGCAGCGTCAAGGGGCCGAACGAGAACTATCGCACGCCGGAAAACGAAGTGCCCGGTAAGCTGCTGCCCTATCCGTGGGAAACCTGCATGACGATGGGCGATAAGTGGAGCTACAAGACGAACGACAACTACAAGAGCGCGCGCGTGCTCATCGGCCACCTCTGCCGCATCGTGGCGCGTGGCGGCAATCTGCTGCTGAACATCGGCCCCGACTCCACGGGCGAGTTCGATCCCCTCGCCTACGAGCGCTTGAAGGAAATCGGCGCGTGGATGCGGGTCAACGGCGAGGCCATCTATGAAACCCGGCCCGTCGCGCCGTTTGAGCGCGGCGACATGGTCTTCACCGGCAAACGGGATGGCACCGTCTTCGCGCTGGTGCTGGCCCGCGATGACAAGGCCACGTTGCCGGAACAATTCACGCTGCCGGCGGAACTGACTGCGCAAGCGGGCCAGATTTCGCTGCTGGGCTATGGCGCGCTCAAGGCGGGCGCGACAGAAGGGGGCGCAACCAGCATCACCATCCCCGCCGCGGCGCGGCAGTCGCCGCCCTGCGCCCACGCCTGGGTTTTGAAGATTGCTCCGCGAAGCTGAGCAGGTTGAGGATTTATTTTGCAGCGGAGCCGGGCGTCAAAATTACTTTCCACGTCGCGGACTGGCCGGCGGCAAGCGGGGCGACGAAGCCGACGACGCTGACGCCGGGGTTACGCTCGTCGTAGTCGTGCGGCGGCGGATCGGCGGGCCAGCTTTGGAGCTGGGCGCCGACGGGCGAGACGACTTCGAGGCGCAGGCGCTTCCCATCCTTCTCGAGCCAGCCGCCGGGCTGCAGCTTGCCCGGCGTCACCATCGCCCAGCGCACCTGCGCGGCTTTGTCGCCGCCTTTCAAACGATCTTCGATAACAACGCGACGCTGCTCCTCGACGCGGAACGTGCGCTGCGCGCTCGCGAGCTGGCCCGCGTAGGTCGAGGAGAGATCAACCGTCGCATGCATCTTCCCCGGCGCATCGGAAAACTCCGAGATGGGCGCGTGGCTTTTGACGACCTGCTCCTTGTCGTCCACCACGAGCGTGCTGTGGCCGCGGTTGTGGTAGCGGAAGAGCTGCCAGCGTTCGCCGCCCTGCTTGCCGTTCCACAGGCCGAAGCCGCGCGCCTCAAGGCGGTGATAGCTCTGCATGCCGAGGTCGAGCGACCAGCGGACGCCATCGGCATCCATGACGAACGAGCCGATATCCATGTGGCCGTGGCTCGCGCCGGGACTGCCGGCCTTGATGGCGAGATAGAGCGCGTTCGGATCGGTCCACGAGGTACGGAAGACCGCCAGCGGATTGGGTCCGCGGCCATACCAGCACCGCGCGGCCGGCTCGGCGCGCTGCAGGCCCGCCGTGGCCCACAGCAGCGCCATCGGGAAGAAGCGGTCGCCCTGCTCGGCGCCGTGGCTGCCGCAGATGGCCTTGATCTTCTGGTCGAGGAAACCATCCTCGAACCAGAGCAGATCCTGGCGGTGCGTGCGGCTGGCGAACCAGACCATCGCCGGCGAGAAGCCCATGCGTGTGCCGCTATCGCTGAAGCTGAACGGCAGGCCGGTCGGCCCGGTCATGTGCAGCGGGAATGCGCCGGTCGTGAGGAAGCCGGGTTTCTGCGACAGGCCAAAGTCGGTGCCGAGCGCGGACTCCAGCATCGCGATGAGCGCGACGTTGAACGTGGTGCCATAGTTCCAGTAGCCGGGACCTTCGGGATAGGTGCCATCGGGCTCATAGACCTTCATCGCATACGGCAGGCCGGCCAGCGCGCGCGCGACGACCTCGGCGGCGCGTGCGGGATTATCCTCCTGCAGCGCGAGCGCACCCGCAACCATGCCGCCGTGGCAGACCTGGTTCCAGTTGTTGCCGCCGCGTTCCCAGCCGTGCTTCGCGCCTTTCTTCAGATAGGGGCCGAGCCCTTTCTGCTCGATGGCCTCGCGGATTTCGGCGCGGTCTGCGGGCGAAAGCACCGCGTAGAGCCAGTCGTAGCCGAGCGCCACGGCGAGCGTCATCTCGGCCACGTCGAGGTAGTGTGAGGGATTCCAGTCGGGCATCGCCGCCGCTGCTTTCATCTCCGCGACGGCGCGCGCCACGTATTTTTTGTCGCCGGTGATGCGCGCGGCGCAGGCGAGGTGCGTGATGCGGCCCAACGCCTCGCGCGAGCGGTGCAGCAGGCGGCGGCCTTCCTTCTGATAGATGACCGGCGGCTCGCCAACCATGTGGTCCGCCGTGACGCGGATGGCCTCGAACATCTGGGCGCAGCGCGGATCGGCTTTCATCTTGGCGCGTACGGCCGCTTCGGCTGCGGGCGTGAAGACCAGTCGCGGATGCGGGGCGACCTTCGCGACGCGCTGCTGGACGGCGTCATCGGCGAACGCCTGGCCGGCGAGGAACAGGAGGGCGGCAAGCAGTGGTTTTGTCATGCGCGCGAGAGTACCCGGCGCCCGGTGTGGGTCAAGCCAACAACCGGGATCGCGTCGTCACGACGCAGCGGAAGTTTTTTGCGGCGGGGCCTCGCGGCCGACTTTCCTAAGCGCGGCGACGAGATCATTCCAGACCTCCCACCAACGCGCCCGGTCTTCGCCGCCGCCGCGCAGCAGATAGGAGGGATGCAAGGTGGGCATGACGTCCACGCCCTGATACTTCTGCCACTGGCCGCGCAGGCGCGTGATACCGGTCTGGTTGTTGAGCAGGCCTTTCACCGCCGTGCCGCCGAGGCAGATGATGACTTTGGGCTGGAGAATGGCGATCTGCTCGCGCAGATAGGGCAGGCACGCGGCCATCTCGTCGGGCAGCGGCGCGCGGTTGCCCGGCGGCCGGCATTTGACGATGTTGCCGATGAACACCTGCTCGCGCGTCAGGCCCATGCGCACGATCATGCGCGTCAGCAGTTTCCCCGCCGCGCCGACAAACGCGAGGCCCTGCGCGTCTTCGTCTTCGCCGGGGCCTTCGCCGACAAACATGATCTCCGGCTGCGGGTTCCCCTGCCCCGGCACGGTGTGTGTGCGCTTCCGGCACAGCACACATTTTTCGCAACCGGCGATGTGCCGCGCGATTTCCGCCAGCTTCGTCTGCGCAGCGGCCACATCGGCTATCAGTGGTGCGGGGGGGGGGGGCAGGGGTTGGAAAGCGGGAGCGGCGGTTTTTCCAAGGCTTGGAACTTTTGGCGAATCAGTTTTCCAAGGCTTGGAAACCGGCGCGGGTGTGGCGGCCGTGTTCAAACTTTTCGGATCGGCGGCGATGGTGCGCGTGCCTTCCTCCTTGAGCCAGAGCAGATGCTCTTCGAGTTGTCCGACGGCGGCGGCGAGTTTGTTGCGGTTGGTCATGTGCGGACGACTGTAGCGTTTTCCCGGAACGCGCGCCAGAGCGCGCGGAAATCCCCAGGCACGGGCGCAGTGAAGCTCAACGGCTGGCCGCTGCGCGGATGCTCGAAGGCGAGCTGGTGCGCGTGCAGCATCTGGCGGTCGGCGGGCGCGGGCAGGTCGCCCTTGCGGGCGCGGCCATAAAGCGTATCGCCGATCACAGGATGGCCGAGGTGCGCGAGGTGGACGCGGATCTGGTGCGTGCGCCCGGTGTGGATGCGCACGCGCAGCACGGCCGCGTCGCTGAACTGCTCCAGCACCTCGTAGTCGGTCTGCGCGAGCCGGCCCTGCTCCGGTTTGGTGGACATCTTTTTCCGGTCGTGCGGGCTGCGCCCGATCAGCGTCTCGATGTGGCCGGTGCGCGGCTCGACAACGCCCCAGACGAGCGCCAGGTACTCCTTGTGCACAAGGTGGTTCTTGAACTGGTGCGTCAGCCCGGCCATCGCTGGCTCGCTCTTGGCGACGACGAGGACGCCGCTGGTATCCATGTCGAGCCGGTGCACGATGCCCGGCCGCTGCTCGCCGCCAATGCCGGCGAGGTCGGCGCAGTGGTGCAGCAGCGCGTTGACGAGCGTGCCCTCCGCGTGGCCGGCGGCGGGATGGACGACGAGGTCGGGCGGCTTGTTGATGACGATGACGTCGGCGTCCTCGAACAAGATATTGAGCGGAATTTCCTGCGGCCGCAGCGCGACCGGCGCGGGCGGCGGAATCGCGAACTCGATTTGCTCGCCGGCGCGGACCTCGTGGCTGGCCTTGCGCGGCTGTCCGCCGACACGGACGTGGCCTTCGCGGATAAGCTGCTGCCAGCGCGCGCGGGAATGCTCCGGCCGCGCTTCGGCCAGAAAAACATCCAGCCGGACTCCGGCAGCTTCAGGTTGAACGGAAAGTTGTTCCATGAAATTCCGCTGAACTTCTTACATCTTACATTTCACATCTGACTTCTTCTGCCCACTCCACCACCACAGCGCCGCGCCGATGAGCAACAGCAGGAGGCTCGTCACCTGCCCGACCGTCAGGCCGGCCCAGTCGCGCGGCTCTTCGCGGAGGAACTCGATGAGGAAGCGGAACGGCGGATAGACCAGCAGGTAGAGCGCGAAGACGCGGCCCGCCGGCGGCCGGCGGCGCAAATAGAAGGCGAGCAGCACGCCGAACAACAGCAGATTGTAGCTGGCCTCGTAGAGTTGCGTCGGGTGGACCGGCGCGCCGTGGCTCTCGTGCGTCGCGGGGAAGCAGACGGCCAGCGGGGAGCTGGTGTGCAGGCCGTAACAGCAGCCGTTGATGAAACAGCCGAGGCGGCCGAGCGCGTGGCCGAGCGGCAGGCCGATGACGGCGTAATCGGCGAGCGCCCACAGCGGATCGCGGTGCCGGCGCGCAAAGACGATCACGGCGAGGCACGCGAGGATGAAGCCGCCGTAGTAGACCAACCCGCCACGGTCCACGCGGATGATCTCCAGCGGCTGCGCGGCGTAGTGCGGCCAGTTGGTGACGACCTCGGCGAGGCGCGCGCCGACGACGCCGCTGATCATGATCCAGAAGCCGAGCTCGGAGCCGTAGCCCGCGGGCCGCCCGGTGCGCGGCGCGAGCCAGTTCCAGACCATGATCGCCGCCAGGAAGCCGAGGGCCATCAGCACGCCGAACCAGTAAATCGGCCGGCCAAACAGTTCAAAGGCGATGGGATGCACGGGCGGAACGTGCCATCGCTGGCCGCCGGAAAACAAGTTTTTTCCGGCCGCACAATAAACGCGCGCGCCGGGCCGTTGAATGCCCAGAGGGCAGCAAGCCCAAAGAGCCAAGAAAGGAAGTGCCGAATGAAGACGACGATGCTGAAGTGGATGAGCGCGGCCGCCGGCCTGTGTCTGGTCATCAGCCTGACCGCCCGCGCGGAAGACGCCAACAAGGACAACGCCGCGGCCAAGCCCGGCGCCAACCGCGAGGAGCTGGAGAAGTTCAAGGAGAAGCTCAAGGATATGACGCCGGAGCAGCGCCAGGAGGCCATCAAGAAGTTCCGCGAGAAGATGGGCCAGAAGGGCGGCCGCATCCCCGGCGGCGGCGACGGCGCGGAGATGGAAAAGCTGCGCGAGAAAATGAAGGACATGACGCCCGAACAGCGCCGCGAGGCGCTGCAGAAGATGGGCGAGAAGATGAAGGAGCGCATCGAGCAGAACGACAAGCTCACGGCGGAGCAGAAGAAGGAAATCCTCGCGCACATGGAGCAGATGAAGACCGAGCGCGAGAAGATCATGAACGACCCCAATCTGAACGAGGAGCAGAAGCGCGACGCCCTGCAGAAGCTCCGTGAGAAGGCCCGCGACCAGTTCCAGAAGCACCGCGAAGCCTTTGAGGGCCGGGCGCCGCACAAAGGCCCGCCCGCCAAGGGTGGCGACAAGCCAAAGGCCGAGCCGCAACAAGGTGTGGAGGCCAAGCCGAGCGTCTGACCTTCCCTTCCTGATCACGTCACGGCGGTTTTTCCAAGCCTTGGAAAAACCGCCGTTGTGTTTTCCAAGCTCCGGGAAACCGCCGCGTCTGTCAGGTCGCGGCTTGCTTTTTGGAACCGGACACGGCAAAAGCTCCCGCCATGCGTACGACCCTGATCGCGTTGTTGTGTGCCGTGTTGGGCATGAGCCTGCTGACGGCGGTGGGCGAGGACAAACCCAAGCCCAAAGCCAAACCCAAGCCGGCGAAGTCCAAACCCAAGACACCCGCCAAGCCGAAGGACGAGGGGCCGACGTTGCCCGAACTGGCCGAGGCTGCCGTGACCAATGCCTTCGCGTTTTATGCACAACCCGGTTTTGATTTCGTCCTCGACCGCCACCTGCGCGGAACCCTCTACCTCAAGGACAAGGGCGAGCGGGTGGGCAAGCCGGTGAAGTTGAGCGCGCCGCTCTTCGCCACCCCCGGCGCCAAAACGCCACCCAAAAACCCGGCGAAGCTGGTCGAGTTTCTCGACCCGGTCGCGCCCAAGGCGAATGCGGCCGAGTTCGAGGTCAGCGGCAAGTTGAACAACGAAGCAACCTTCACCGTGAAATACAAGTTCATCGCCAGCACGGTGAACATGATCTGCACGTTGCATAACGCGTCCGGCGCGGAGAGTGCGACGCCGCTGCTGCTGGAGTTCACCTTCCCGACCACGCACTCCTTCACACCCAACATCGAGATGGCCGACCGCAAAAAGGCCGTCGAGGGCTGGTACATCAAGGCGCGAGAGAAGGGCGACAAGGACAAGAACTTCAAGAGCTATGCCTACACCTACTGGGATCTCGCCAAGTTCAAGAAGGAGGCGCAGACCGTCGAGGTCTTCGGACCGTGGGGCACGCGCAAGGTTCTCATCCGCACCAGCGGCCCCGGCGAGAGCGATCTTTCGCTCGAGGCCGGGCGCGGCCATCGCTATCCCTACACGGGCTTCGACTGCCTCTTCAAGCTGCCCACCGGCGGCAAGAAGAAGAACGAGGCGGCCACCCTCACCTTCAGCATCGAGTGATGCGCGCCGGACTTGTCGGCGTCACCCCAATCTGCTAGGAAGCGCGCGGAGATTTACCCGTCATGCTGACGACGCTGCGCGTGAAAAATCTGGCGCTCGTGGAGCGCGTGAACGTTGAGTTCCGCGCCGGCCTCAACGTCATCACCGGCGAGACCGGCACCGGCAAGAGCATCCTGATCGGCGCCTTGAGCCTCGTCCTCGGCGAGCGCGCCGAGAAGCGCCTGATCCGCGCCGGCGCCGACGCCTGCGGCGCCGAGGCCGTCTTCCAGCTCGCCGACGCCGACGCCGTCAACGCCCTGCTGACCGAGTCCGGCCTCGAACCGTGTGAGGCCGGCCAGCTCATCATCCGCCGCATCCTCAAGGCCGAGGGCGCCAACCAGATTCTCGTCAACGACCAGCCGGCGACGCTGCAACTGCTCAAGCAGCTCGGCGAACTGCTCGTGGACATGCACGGCCCCTATGACCACCAGTCGCTGCTGAACACCGATTACCAGCTCGACCTGCTCGACGCCTTCGGTCACGTCTGGGGTGTGCGCGAAACCTACGAGGTCACACACCTCAAATGGCGCGCCCTCGAAGACCGCATCGCGCAGTTGCTGGCCGACACCGCCGATCCCGCCATCGAGGTGGACCGGCTCGCCTACATCATCAAGGACATCGAAGGTGCCGCGCCAGAGGAGGGCGAAGAGGAGCGCGTCGCGCGCGAGCAGAAGCTGCTGGGCCAGGCGCAGCGCGTTCAGGAACTCTGTAACAGCGCGGCCAACGCGCTCACCGAGGAAGAGACCGCCGCCTTCAACGGCATCGTCGCCGCGCAGAAGGCCGTCGAGGAGCTAGCGCGGCTCACACCTGAAGCCGGTGAGTGGCTGGAGCAACTGCGGATGATCAATAGCCAGTTGCAGGAGATCAATGGCGGCCTGCATAACCTCGCCGAAAAGACCGAGGCTGATCCCGCTCGTCTCGACTGGCTGGACGAGCGACTCGCCATCTACCAGCGGCTGCGGAAGAAATATGCGCCCACGGTCAGCGACATTCTCGCCCTGCTCGCCCGCACCAAGGACCGGTTGCGCGATCTTCAAACGCGCGACGAGCAACTGGCGCGGCTGCGCGCGGAAAGTGAAGCCTCCTTGGCCGAGGTGCGCGTCCGGGGCGCGGAGTTGAGCGAAGCGCGCCATGCCGCCAGCAGCAAGCTGGCCGCCGCCATTACCAAGGAATTGCGCGCGCTCGGTTTCGCCGGCGGTCACTTTGCCGTGGACCTGCAGGCCGCCGAGCCGCAGCCCAGTGGTATGGATGCCATTGAGTTTGGCTTCGCGCCGAATATTGGCGAACCCATGCACCCGCTGCGCGCCATCGCCTCCAGCGGCGAAATCGCGCGCGTCATGCTCGCCACCAAGTGCGTGCTCGCCAAGCACGACCGCATCCCGGTGCTCATCTTCGACGAGATTGACGCGAACATCGGCGGCGAGACCGGCAACGCCGTCGGCAAGAAGCTGGCCGAGGTCGCCAAGAGCCATCAGGTGTTGTGCATCACGCACCTGCCGCAGGTCGCCGCGCACGGGGAGATTCACCTGGCGGTGACCAAGAGCGTGCGCGAGGGCCGGACCTTCACCGAGGCCAAATTGCTCGACGAACGCGGCCGCGTGAACGAACTCGCGCGGATGCTGGGCGGCCGCGACCTGACCAACGTCACGCTCGCCCACGCCCGCGCCATGCTCGGCCAAGCCTGATCGCCCATCCAGCCGGGGGTTTGCCTATGTGTACACATCTGCACATAGGCGCGCAGTGCAAGGGCGGGGATGTGAAGATTACGGGGTAGGGTTGCGCGGGCCGACCGCCGGCAGAATGTGCGGCGTCAGCGAAATGTTCAGCGACTGGCGCGTGCCATCCTGCTGCACACCCACGAGGAAGCGGTTATAAAAATCCGCGTGGCGCCCCAGGCCGCCAATCTGGAGGGTGCGCCCATCGGCCACCTCGAGCTCCGTTGCCAGCTCGATCAACTGCCGTGTGTAGGCCTTGCCGCCGACCGTCCCGCTCAACTGCGGATAGAGTTTGATGCCGATGTTGGGCCCATCGCCGATGATCGTCGGTTGAACCACCAGTTGCGCCCCAACACGTTCCCACGCGATGCGCTCCGCGAGCACGCGCTGGCTCAAGAGATAGCCCGTCAGGTAATCCAGATAGGGCACCTCCGTGCCCACGAACAGCGACGCCGCGCGGCCGCTGGCCACCACCAGTAACTGCGTGGTGTTGTCGCTGGTCGTGGTCGTCTTGTCCACGGCGCCGACATCGATCCGCATTCGCCCCCGGCCAGCCTCCAGTGTGCCGCGCCCGCCGACCACCACGCCGCGCTGCTGCTGCCGGCCCGCCTGCTGGAAACGCACCTCGATGCGGATATTGCGCGGCACCACCACGAGCGTCGGGACCGCCTGCTTGATCTGTTCGTGCCTCGCCGCCGTCGTGATCACCAGCACGCGCGAGTTCGCGCGGTCGGGCGTCACGACGCCCTCCTGGCCCGCCAGTACGCGCACCGTGTCCAGAATCGCCGCGTTGTTCGGATCGAGCGGATAGGTCTTCAGGGTCTGCGTCTCGTTGGTCTCGGCAGCCATGAGCGGCAACATCAACCATAGCAGCAGCCCCAGCCAGAGCGTTTTCATGGCCGCACTATAGCCTATTTCCCGAGGCTTGGAAAATCACCGCACAAGTTTTCCAAACCTTGGAAAAACACCTGGCTAGCGGACCTGCTCAAGGCCAGGATTGTCTGTAATGACGAGGTTGGTACAGCCGGTGGGCGCGGGCAGCGTGCGAATGTGGCCGCGGAAACTGTTGTTGGTCACCACCAAGTTTGAGCCGCCGGGCATGAACGTGAGCGCATGCGCAGCCTCCGGGCCGATGACGAATAGGTTGTCGCGGATGACGACGTTGTCGTAGTGGCCCGTCGGCTCATAGGTGGTGAAATACATCTCCGCATATTGCTCCCAGCCGCCGGTCGCGAAGCTGCGGCGGCCACGCCGCGCGTCGTGCTCGCACTTGGTCGTGTTGTTGCTAAAGACGTTGCCCTGCAGCAGCAGATTATGCGGCTGGTTGATCCACGAACCGCGCCCGCCACCCACGAAGGTGTTGCCGATGATCACGATGTCGGTCGCCGACTTCTCCACGCTCATCACGCGCGAGCCGTTGCTACCATCCACCGTGTTGCTGGCGGCGGTCACGCGCTGGCAGTACTCGGCGATGAAAAACGCGCCCATGCGCGAGCCGGTGATGCGATTGTGCGAGAAGACCGCGTCCTGGCAGCGCTGGATGTGCATCGTGTCGCCGAGCGCGCTCAATGTGCAGTTGGTGATGACCACGTTGCGGCAGCCGACCACGTCCACCGCGCCTTTGCCCGGCCCGGAGCCCGTTGGCGCGTAGAGCGCGGGACACGCGGCCGACAAATTATGAATGAGCTGGACGCCCGCGCCGGCCGAGCCCGCGAACCGGATCGGCGCGCCGCCCGGCTGCTCCGCCACCTTGAGGTGGTCGGGCGTGGCGGCGACGATGAAGTACTGGCGGCCGCGTACGATGTTCTTCGGCAGGTCACCGCCAAAGAAACACAGCGTCTGCCGCTTGTCGGCCGCGTCGCCGGCCTTGATCGGCTTGGTGCGGTTGTCGAAGCAGACGCGGTCATCGCCGTCGTTCATCTGGAGCCCGGTGCGGATCAGGTCGTTGCGGAAGTAACGGCGCGCGCGCTCGACCTCCCACGGCACGTAGTCCTCCGGCCAGACGATCTGCTGCCAGAGGTAGCCATAGTCCCACATAAACTTCCCGCTGCGCAGGAGCGTACAGTCCGTCACGCGCACGTCGCTGGCGTAGGTCAGCACCTCGCGCTCGCCGTGCGCCGGCAACGCGCCGGTGATGTTGATCGCCGCGCCGGCGAGATCATGCGAGCGCACGCCGCGGAAGGAGATGTTGCTCGACGTCCCGCCGGGCGTCGTGGCGATGACGAGCGCGCGCGTATTCGCATTCGGCTCCCACGCATTTTCCCGGTGCGCGGGATCGAAGACGTGGCCAAGGAATTCACCGCCGTGCCACGCGAAGTCGGTGACGTTCGTGCCGGCAAAGACCACGACGCGTGCCTTGTCGCCGAGTTGCGCCGGCAGATGGAAGCGCGCGCCACGCGCCTCCACCTTCATCCCGGAGAACAGCGGCAACGGAACGCCGACGCCCACGTGATAATCGCCCGGCGGAATCGTCACCGCGCCGCCCGCCGCCAGTAACACGCGCAAGCGGGCCATATCCGCGTCGGCGCGGGAGGCAGGCTTGGCCTCCGCTTGGAGATGGGCACGCAGCTCCGCCGTCAGCGGAAACTCCAGTTGGACATGCTGGGCGCGCAAGGCGGCGCGCAGGCGATCGGCGGGGACAGCGGGCAAATCTGTTTTGGTCTCCTTGGCCAGCGCGACGGCGGTGCCGGCGGCCTGGCCGAGTTGCATCATCGTCCGCGAGAGCCGGCAACTCGACGCCGCCAGCGAACTGAAGCTCGCGGCGCGACAGGCGATCAGCAGATTGCTCCGGCCTTTGGGAATCAGACAGCGATACGGCACGCCATAGGGCTCACGCAACTCGCCGATGCCGCGCGTGTGGCCGCCGTGCGTATCCATCGGATGATCCACGAGGCAGACGATGTCGCTGTGCTGCTGTCCGCCGATACCCGCGCGCAGGTCGTGCTCGGTCAGGACATAGTCGCCCGCCACGCGGCGCGACTCGCGGATACCCAGCGCGGGCGCGACGCAACTGATGCGATACTTCTGGAACTCGGCGCAGCGCGTCTGTACGTCGTACCAGTGCGCGCGGATGCGGCGCTGGCCTTCCGCCAGCGCGTCGGCATAACCGCGCCGCACGAACTCCGCACCGTCCATCGTCGGCAACATGTTCACGTTCAGATCGCCGTTGGGGTAATGATTGATCTGCGCGCTGGAAAAATTCTTCGTCCACCAGCAGCGGTTGCTGACGCCGGCGGGCAGTGGCTCGATGGCCGCTGTGACGATCGGCGTCACGCGGTAGATCAGGGTGACGCCGTTGATTCGCCCCGTGGCCTTCTCCGGCGCACTGGGCTCGGAGAACGTGGCGCGCGCCTCCTGTCCGCTCATCAGCGTGCAGCCGGCGGCGGCGCAGAGCGTGCCATCACCGGTGGCGTCCACGAACCAGCGGGCACGCAACGTCCGGCCATCGGAGAGCTGCACTGCGCGCACCGCCTGCGCATCGGCCTCGGCGCTGACAAATGCTGTGTTAAGCAACACTCGACAGTGACCGGTCTCCGCCAATAGCGCGCGCATCGCCTGCGCCATCGCGTCGGGCTCGAAAACGACGCCGTGGATGGCCCGCTTCGCGAGGCCATGCCGCTGCAACGTAGCGAGGTAGCTGCGCGCGGGATCAATCACAGTCTCGCCGCCGGGGAATATATAGGCCTCGCGCTTCGGATCGAACCACGCCTGATGGCGACCCATCGAGTAGATGCCGACGACGTTCGTCTGCTGCCGCAGCCGTTGATAGAGCTCGAACGGTATGCCGGTGCCGCCGACGCCGGGCTCCCAGATGCTGACGCCGCCGTTGACCGCATTGCCACCGAGGCAACCGGCCTGCTCCACCAGCACCACGTCCACACCCTGCCGCGCCGCCGCCAGCGCCGCGCCGAAGCCACCGCTGCCCCCGCCGATCACCGCCAGTTCGCAGCGCAGTTCCTCCGCCGCGCCGCGTGGCAGCAGGCAGAGGAAGAACATCCCCATCGCGAGATGGTTCCTGATGCGGCGCGCCGACGGCGACCGCAGGTCGCCGCTACAGTTTCCAAGGATTGGAAAGTTCACGGCGGAATCTTTCCAAGGATTGGAAACTTTGACCAGTTTCTTTTCCAAGCCTTGGAAAAATCTGCGCGGGATTTTCCAAGGCTTGGAAACCGTGTCCGCTCTTCGGCAGA
>CAISWQ010000034.1 GCA_903889245.1 uncultured Lentisphaerota bacterium
CCTGCTTCGGCTTCCTTCAATACCCCGATAATCTGTTCTTCGCTGAACCGCTTTCCTTTCATCGCTTGTCCTCCGTTTCGTTGCTGTTGTAGACCAGAGAACTCGCTTTGAACATGCTCCAGTTTTATGGGGGAACGTCACCACAACGATACTTTGAGTTCCCGGGTTTCCCCATTGAAGGACCCAAACTCGAAACCATCCTCGACCCTTACACGCCGGATAAATACACATTGTCTGATCACCTCTGGAAATATCTGCAAGCCTACGCTCTTAAGCACAAAGCCGCGGGAAACGGATTCGGCTTTGGGCTTTTCACCGGCAAGGATGTGGCACGAACACTAAGTGCGCGCTATCATAAAGACGGCTCTGAAATTCTTATTTCGCAAGGCCCAAATAAAAACCCTCGGCGACTCTCACCACGAGAATGTTGCCGACTGATGGGATATCCAAGCGACTTTAAGATCCCCGTCTCCGATACACAGGCCTATCGTCAATTTGGAAATTCAGTTGTCGTGCCTGTCGTGGAGCAGATTGCTGCAAGCGTAGTGCGCAGTTTGCATGCGCCCTCGGACGTCCCTCCTGCACTTGTCCTACAAGCTGCGGAGCGAAAAGGTCGGGAGATTGTTGAGGTCCCTCTGCCACCAAAGCAACCTGTGCGTTACGTGATCAAACGAACCAAGGGCGTGAAGCCATGACTCTTGACCAACTCAAAACAATTTTCGTTCAAGCTGGAACCAAGAAACTCTACGCAAAACCTCTTTCAGAGAACGACAACTCCAAGAACCAAATTTACTTTGCTGGCGCGGTGGAAGCCCTAAATGTTATCCCCAGCGAACAGATTTTTGCAGAGAACACATCCAGAGGACCAAGCTTTAAAGCTCACTTGAACTTCGGCTGGTTATTGGAGACAGGCGAAATTGCTCCTGCTCCCAGCGCTCAGTTGATCCTCTATTCCCAGTATCCAGAGGTTCGCTTTTCCGGTTTTTTGAAAGGCTGCAAGTTTGGCCCGAATCAGTTGATGGTTGATCGGGGCCGGGCAAAAGCTGGTTCTCCAGAACTCATACGGCAGCTTGTTGGGCGTGTCCTTTTTCTTGGTATTACTGCTGACAACCGGGTGTTGGGATACGTCGCTGCTGGCGATTCTGATGTTGCCGCTCAATTCAATGCGACAAACTTCCAACCTGCGTTTGTTGTCTTCCGCGAGGTCCCTTTGCCCAATGTACCAATGGAAACAGAGTCGCGGGACAGGCTCCTAGCCGAATTACACCGCATCAATAGACTCGGCTGGATTGATTCAAAGCAACTTGATTCCGACGGACAAATCAAGCCATGCAACGCACCTCAATGCGGTGGGTTCACTCTGGAGGCCGAACTCGGCATACCAAAGAACAGTGATGCCGAACCGGATTTTTTAGGCTGGGAAGTAAAGCAATATGCCGTCGATGATTTTGAGCGTATCGCATCAGCCAGACCCATCACAATGATGACACCCGAACCAGACGGTGGTTTCTACAAGGATGCTGATGTGGAATCGTTTGTCCGAAAGTTTGGTTATGCTGACAAGACAGGAAGACCAGACCGGTTGAATTTTGGCGGGAGGCACTTTTTGGGCGTGCGCTGCCCTCCCACGGGATTGACATTACAAGTTGAAGGTTTTGACATTACGACCGGACATATCATGGATGCAAATGGCTGTATCGCGCTTGTTAGCGATGCGGGTGAGGTCGCGGCATCGTGGTCGTTTATGAAAATCCTACACCATTGGTGCCACAAACATACAAAGGCGGTTTATGTTCCATCGAAACGCAAGACAAGGCCGCTTTGGCAGTATGCGTATGGTCCCAAGGTACGTTTGGCGATTGGAACAGATTCATTGCGTCTGTTACGGGCTTTTGCTTCTGGCGCGCTTTATTACGACCCCGGCATTAAACTCGAAAATGTTTCCTCGGAAAAAGCGAAATCCAAGAAACGAAGTCAGTTTCGTGTTGCCTCAAAGAACATTGGCGAACTCTACGAGTCCGTTGAATTGGTGGAGGTTTGAACCTTGGCTGATGTGTTTTCCAAGGCGAAACGCTCCGAGGTGATGGCCCTCATTCGCGGCTCTGGAAACAAGGACACGGAATTGACGCTCGCCAAAATCTTCCGGCGATTTGGGGTTTCGGGGTGGCGACGGCAGTTGCAAGTCAGGTTTCAAGTTTCAGGTGTCAGGTTTCAGGTCCGGCCGGACTTTATTTTCCCCAAGCTCAAGCTGGCGGTGTTTGTGGATGGGTGTTTCTGGCATGGCTGTCCAAAGCATGGAACCAAACCCAAGCAGAATGCTTCGTTCTGGGCCAAGAAGCTCGCGGCGAACAAGGCGCGGGACCGGCTGGTGACGCGGCGGCTGCGGGCGGCGGGTTGGCGGGTGGTGCGGGTGTGGGAGCATGAGCTGCGGGAGGCGGAGAAGGTAGCGGCCAGCTTTCGGCGGTCAGCGATCAGCCAGTAGCGGTCAGTTGCCCTTGATCGCACGGGAGGAGGATTGAATCAGTGAAATCGGTGGAACGTTTTCCGCTTCCGTACGGTCCATGAGGCCGAAAACATCAAAACATCGAAACTTGCGTTTCTCGCGCTCTGGCGTCCCCAAAAAGACCTGAACAGCCCTTTTCCCTCTCATAAATACGAAATTTCCCCGATAAACGTCCAACATGGGCCAAAAGGTGTCACCGAAAACTCTCCGTTGATCCAACGGCGGGAAAAAGATGGCACCGAAAACCGTCCGTTGATCCAACGGTGATAAAAATGATGCACCCAAATCCGTCCGTTGATCCGACGGCGGGATAAAGGTGTCACCGAAAACCCTCTGTTGACTCTACGGCGAGGAAAAAGGTGTACCCAAAACCGTCTGTTGATCCGACGGTGGGATAAAGGTGTCACCCAAAACCCTCCGCTGATTCGACGGCGGGATAAAGGTGTCACCGAAAACCCTCTGTTGATTCAACGCCGAGGAAAAAGGTGTACCCAAAACCGTCCGTTGATCCGACGGCGGGATAAAGGTGTCACCCAAAACCCTCCGCTGATTCGACGGCGGGATAAAGGTGTCACCGAAAACCCTCTGTTGATTCAACGGCGAGGAAAAAGGTGTACCCAAAACCGTCCGTTGATCCAACGGCGGGAAATAGGTGGCACCTAAAACCGTCCGTTGATTCGACGACGGGAAAAAGGTGTCACCGAAAACCCTCTGTTGATTCAACAGTGAAAAAAAGGTGCACCCAAAACCCTCCGCTGACTCGACGGCAGGAAAAAAGGTCACTCAAAGCCGGTGATTTCCAAGGCTCGGAACTTTTCGCGCGTTTTTTTCCGAGGCTTGGAAAAGGCCAGCCCGCAGCGTTCAGTTTTCAGCGGTCAGCTTTCCAAGGCTGGGAAAAGAAGTAGACGCAGAGGGACGCAGATTCGCGCTGATTTTTAATCTGTCTTCATCCGTGTTCATCCGCGTCCATCTGCGGTTCCCTATTTTCCAAGGCCTGGAAAAATCGGGTGTTGTGTTTCCAATCCCTGGAAGAAGACGCAGAGGCACGCTGATGGCCGCAGATAAGCAGTCTGCCGCCATCTGCGGCATCCGCGTCCATCAGCGTCTGATTTCGCGGAGCGCGGCGGGTGGTTGCGGCTTGCGCGGGGGCGGGACGGGTTTTATGCTGCGCGCGATGATGAAGGCTGCGCATAGGGTCTTGGGAAAAAGGGTTGGGCTGCTGCTGGTCGTGGGGGGCCTGTTATGCGCTCCGGCGGCGCGGGCGGCGGAGAAGCTGGATCACAGCTATACGCAGACGGCGCGGAAGTTCGGGTTCTTCCTGAATCAAAAAACCATCCTGCCAAAGGATATCACCGGACAGCCCCTCGGCACCGACCGGCTGGAGCCGGAACTGGACCGGTTCTTCAAGGTGCTCGACCGGCTGACGACCAGCTTCGTCAAGGCGTCGCGGCTCAACACGGTGGTGGTGGTGGATAATCTGAAGGTGGATGGGAAGGGGGCGGCGGGGGTGGCCTGCGGGAAGCTGATTGTGCTGCAAAGCGGCTTTTCCGGGCACACGGTGTATCACGAGATTTTTCACGTGGTGGATGAGGGGCCGCTGGCGAAGTCGTGGGTGCGGCTGAATCCGAAGGATTTTGTGTATAAGGGCAGCGTCTATGTGCCGGCGAAATTGTCCGGGCGCAAGAAGTCGCAGGTGGAGAAGAACGAGGCGACGGGCGATATGTCGCTGCATTTTGTGTCGGACTACGCGCAGTCCAACGAGAAGGAGGACCGCGCGGAGACGTTCGCCGCGATGGTGTGCGAGGGGCCCAAGTTTCTCCAGCGGTGCGAGCGCAGCGAGGTCATGCAGAAGAAGATGGAGTACCTGAAGAACCTGACCTCGAAGCAGGCGCTGCTGGGCCGCGACTACTGGGAGAAGTATTTCAACCTGTCCCCCGCCACCGAAGCCGCCGGGCAGAAGAAGTAGCGGCGCCGGTTTCCAAGCCTTGGAAGAAGCATAGACGCAGAGGCACGCTGATGGCCGCAGATGATCAGCCTGCCACCATCTGCGGCATCCGCGTCAATCAGCGTCTGGTTTTACGCGGCGCTGGCGGACGGCTTCGAAGAGCAGGAGCGTGGTGGCGGCGGCGACGTTGAGGCTGTCGGCCTGGCCGAGCATCGGAATCTTCACCTTCAGATCGGCCTGCTCCATCCAGTGCGCGGTGAGGCCGGTCTGTTCCTTGCCGACGACGATGGCGACGCCGCGCGTGAGGTCCACCGCGGTGTATTCGTGGTCGGTATGCGGCGTGGCGGCGAGGACGGCAATCTGCTTTTCGCGCAACCACGCGAGCGTCGCGGCGCTCGCGGCCTCGACGACGGGGACCGTGAAAAGCGTACCGATGCTGGCGCGGACGACGTTGGGGTTATGGATATCGGTGCAGCCGTCACAGACGATGACGCCATGAACGCCGGCGGCATCGGCGCTGCGCAGGATCGTGCCGAGGTTGCCGGGTTTCTCGATGGCCTCGGCGATGATGAGCAGCGGGTTCGCGGGGAGCTGGAGCTCGGCGAGCGTGCGGTGGCGCTGGGGCGCGAGGGCGAGCAGGCCCTCGGCGCGGTCGCCGTAGGCGAGCTTGCCGAAGACGGCGGCGCTGCACGCGACGCACTCGCTGCCCGCGGCGGCGGCGCGAGCGAGCGTCCCGGCCTCGGCGGGGCCGGCGAAAAGATCGCGGCAGAAGAAAAGCGTCTGGAATTGCCAGCCGTTGGCGAGCGCGCGGGCGACCTCGCGGCGGCCCTCGATCAGGAAGAGGCCGGCCTCGTCGCGGTCGCGGCGTTCGCGCAGGCGGACGGCCTGCTTGATCCGCGGATTCTGCAGGCTGGTGATGAGTTCGGGCGCGGCTGTCATGCGCGGCTTATAGCAGAAGTGCGGCGCGGGCAGAAGGGGCGAGTGGCGGATCACTTGGCCGCGTTGGCGCAGCGCGGGGCGAGGAGTTTTTTGACGGCGGCGGGGGTGTCGCTGCGGCGGTAGATTTGCTGCTCGACCCAGTTGATCGCGTTCTCGAACGTCTCCTGCGGCGCCCAGCCGTGCGCGCCCTCGAAGGGGAAGGCGTTGAAGCGCGAGGCGCCGACCGCCGCCTTCATGCGCGCGACCTCACCCTTGTTGCTGTCCTTGTCGCCCATCGTCATGGCGACGCAGACGCCGGGACTGCCCTTGAGCTTGCTGACGTGGTACTGACCTTTGTCGTCGAACGCGCCGCCGGCCGCCTGCAGGACAAGGCCGGAGAAGCCGGGCCGCATCTGGACGAAGAGCGAGGCCGCGCGCGCACCGCCGGACATGCCGGTGGCGAGCTTGAGGCCTTCCTGAATGCGGACGCGTTTGACCACGTCGTCGTGTGCCGCGAGGAAGTTGCCGGCGATCGGCGCCCACGGGCCGTTCTTGGATTCCACGAGCATAATGGCGACGTAGCCGCTGGCCTTGAGCCACGTTGCCATCTGGCCCATGCCGGCCTTGCCACCGGGCGAGGCGATGAAGAGACACGGCCACGCCTTTTGCTTGTCGGCCAGATAGCCGGCGGGCAGCCAGAGCTTGTAGTGGTAGGTGCCTTTGACGGCGTCGCAGTCCTTCGCGGAGAGGACGGGGACTTCGGCGCGCTTGGGGGCCTGCGTGAGCTCGCAGGTGATGAGGATTTCCTTTTGCTCCTCCAGCGGCGTAATGAGCGGCGTGGTCACGGCGTGCGCGCCGAGGGCGGCGCACCACAGGCACAGGGCGGCGGCAAGCACTTGTTGCATGGGCGGAAGGTAGCCAACCCGCGCGGCCAAGGCAACGCTTGACGCAGCGCGGGGAAGCGTCATGCTCCCGGCGCGTGAACGAATACAAGCCCATTCTGTGGCGGTTGCTGTGGCGCTTCCTGATCGCGCTGCCCTTTTTCATCATCGGCATTGGCGGCATGGCGTTCGTCGCGAGTCCGCTCTTTACGCTGGCGGGCGCGCTGATCGTGGGGTGGCCGCTGGCGCAGCTCGCCGCCGAACCGCTGGGCGCGCTGTTCTTCCCGAACAAGCACTATGACCGGCCGCAGCCGGTCTACAGCATTCCGCTGGCCCGCAAACAGGAGGGCCGCTACGAGGAGGCGCTCGCGGGTTTTCTGGAGATCGCGCACGGCTGGCCCGACCAATCACAGGCGTGGGTCGAGATGCTGGATGTCGTCATCACCGGGCTCAACGACCGCGCACGCGCCGAAAAGATTTTCCAACAGGGCATGGCCGAGCTGAAGGACGAGGTCGCGCGCCAGTATCTCGCGGAGATGTACATGGCGCTCAAGGACCGGCTCAAGCCGGCCGAGCCGCCGGTGCGCGCGCCGCTGCCGCTGCCCACCAACCGCCCGCCGCCGCCGTGAAGTTTTAGCCACAGAGCGCACAGAGTTCAGCGGACAACCGGAGCCTCAACCTCTCTGCGGCCTCTGTGGCCATCTTCCAAAGCTTGGAAACCGCCCGCGCTGATTTTCCAAGCCTTGGAATCAGGCGCTGTCGAGACACGCACGGACGGTGGTGGCGAGCGTGCGGACTTCGTAGGGCTTGGTCAGGAGCGTCATGCCGCGCTCCTTGAGCGAGGAGAGGCGGCTCATGTCGTGGCTGTAGCCGGTGGAGAGAATAATCTTGAGGGCGGGCTTGAGCTGGCGCAGCCGCTCGGCCAGTTCGAGACCCGTCATGCCCTGCGGCATCACCATGTCGGTCAGCAACAGGGCAATCTCGTGGCTGTGCTGTTCCCAGCACCGGAGCGCAGCCGCGCCGTTTTCCGCCGCGAGTACGCGGTAGCCGAGGCGCTTGAGCGAGGCGACCACGAGTTTCTGGACGGGCAGGTCGTCCTCGACCACGAGGATGGTTTCCTGGCCGAGCGGCACCGGGGGCAGCGCGGCGGCGGGCTGCACGTTGGGGGCGGCCAGGCGCGCGGGCAGATGGATGTGGAAGGCGGTGCCGACGCCGAGCTGGCTCTCGACCTCGATCCAGCCGAGGTGCTGCTTGACGATGCCATAGACGGTGGCCAGGCCCATGCCGGTGCCGCGGCCGACCTCCTTGGTGGTGAAGAAGGGCTCGAAGATGTGCGGCAACGTCTGCGGGGCAATGCCGCAGCCGGTGTCGGCCACGGAGAGGCGGACGAAGGTGCCGGGCCGCGCCTCGGCGTAGGCGAGCGTGGTGTGGGCGGGAATCTCGACGCGCCGCGCATCCAGCGTCACCCGCCCGCCCTTGGGCATGGCATCGCGCGCATTGACGCAGAGGTTCATCACCAGTTGCTGCATCATGCTGGCGTCGGCATCGAGCCAGAGCGGGCCGGGCTCGCCCTGCAAGGCGACCTCGATATGCTCGCCCAGCAGGCGGCGCAGCATCTTGAGCAGATCGGTCAGCACCTCGTTGAGGTCGAGCGGCTTCACCTGCATGACCTGCTGGCGGCTGAAGAGCAGGAGCTGGCGGGTGAGGTCGGCGGCCTTGTGAGCGCCCTTCTCCACGTCCTTCAACTCGGCGCGCAGGCGCGCGTTGAGTTCGGGGTCATCCTGTACCAGTTCCAACTGCAGGATGGTGGCGGCGAGGATGTTGTTGAAGTCGTGCGCGACGCCGCCGGCGAGCTGGCCGATGGCCTCCATCTTCTGCGCCTGGAGGAGCTGGCCCTCGACGCGTTTGCGCTCGGCGATTTCCGAGGAGAGTTCCCGCGTGCGCTCGGCGACGCGCTCCTCCAGTTGCGTCTGGGCCTGCTGGAGCGCGGTGTCGCGCTCCTGAATCTGCGCGAGCATTTCGTTGAAGTCGTCAATCAACTGGCCCAGTTCGTCCGCGCTCTCCTTGGGCACGCGCACGGTGTAGTCCTTGCGCTGGGCGACGGCGCGGGTGGCCCGGACCAGGTGCAGCACCGGCGCGGAGATGAACCGCTGGAACCACGCCGAGAGCAGGAACGCGACCAGCATCGCGGTCAGCAGCACGCCACCGGCGATGAAGGCGTACTGGCGCAGGCGGTCGCCCAGCGCCTTCAGGTCGGATTGGATGAAGAGGTCGCCGAGCTTTTCGTTGCCCTGGCTGATCGGATGAAACAGCACGAACCGGCCGGCCTCGAAGCGGTCGCCTGCGGGCTCCGGCGGGGGCGGGGTGAAGCCGGCGCCCCGCCCCTGTTGCGGATAGCGGGCAAAGACCGCGCCCTTCTCCGTGTAGATGCAGGCCGCGGTGATGTGCGGCTCGGCGCGCAGCGCGGAGAGCACCTCGGCGGCCAGTTTGGGGTCGTTGAAATCCAGCGCGCCGGCGCTGTTGATGCCCAGCACCTCGGCCAGCGTCGAGATGCGCTGCCGCATATCCTCCTGGAAGGTGAAGACGTCATAGGCCAAAAAACCGGCGCAGGCGAGCAGGAGGGCCAGGCCGCTGGTCAGCAACATCACCAGCGTCTGTTTGCGCCGGATGGACATCTGGCCAAAGACATTCACGTCAGTTCCTCGGCGTCTCCGGCCGGCCCCTGACCACGCCGGCCACGGCGAGCAACTTCGCGCTCACATTGAGCCTGGCTTGCTGAACATTGTCCAAACCGATTTCCAACCGCACCCGGTTTTCCTGGTTGGTGAAGTTGATCATGCCGCCCTGGGTCAGGAACCCTTCGGCCTCACCCACGGTCAGCACGGCCGTGCCGCGCGCGGACCGCAACAGCTCGCCCGCCTGCGTACCCTGCCCCCGCCCGATGAACAGGATATGGCAACCCTTGATGTCCGCCACCGTGTTCACCGTCCGGATGATGACCTCCCGTCCTTGCAGGCGCTTGCCCTTCGTGATTTCGAGCAGGTCGTTTTTGATCTCCGCCGCCTCGGCGACGCCGATGACAAACGGGACCGCATTCGTACTGGCCGCCGGCCATTCGACATACTTGGTGAAGTTGAACAGGTAGAGCGCCTTGATCTGGTGCTCGGCGAGCGGCGGCGGCTCGGCGGCCAGAGCGGGGCATAGCCACGCAACGGCCAGCATCAGCCACACAACTATGGACCATGGTCTCATGTCAGAAACGGCAAGCGAGTTTCACGTTCAGCGTCCGGCCATCCTGCGCCAGCACATCCTGCCTGTGCTCCGGGCCGACCGGGAAGGCGTAGGCCGTATTAAAAAGATTGTGCAAGCTGACAGACAGCTCCACGCCGGAAACCAGCTCCCGGCCCCACAACGTCAGGTTGGCGAGCCAGAAGCCAGCGGCAGAGGGCGTGACACGACCGGGATCAGTAGCGGCCCGCGAGGCATACAGTAACTCCAGCCCTGCAAACACGCGCTCTGGCAGCAACGGCGCAAGCAGATGGATTTTGGCCAACTGTTCTGGCGAGTTGCTCAACCGCTCGCCGGTGCTGGCCTCCTCGGCCCGCTGGAACGCGTAGGCAGCGCGCACGCGCCAGCCACCCGCGGGCCGCCATTCCAGTTCTGTTTCCAGACCCCTGGCACGGGCTTCGCTGAGATTGCCATAGGCCTCCCCCGTCGCATCGAGGGCGATCAGGTCATCCACACGGTAGTAATAGCCGGCGATGGTCAGCCGCAGGTTGCGCGGCAGCGACTGTTCGAAGACCGCCTCGTAGGTCTGGATATATTCTGGGCTCGGACCGGCGCCCGGCGCGTTGGTGCCCCACGGGCCGTAAATTTCGTTCACGTTGGGCGCGCGGAAGGCCCGGCCGTAGAGCAGCTTCAGCGTGCCTTGTTCCCACGGCCCCCAGATCAGGCCCAGCCGCGGGCTGAACGCGCCGCCGCTGCCCTCGTAGTAATCGTAACGCATGCCGATGTTGAACAGCAGGTTGGTGCGCAGAGCCATCTCGTCCTGCACAAAGAAGCCGCCGTCATGGCTCTGCCGGACCACATCGGAGATCTGCACATAGGGGTCCACATCATAGTTGGCGAAATTCTGGTCCAGATGATGGCGGACCTCGCCACCCGCCATGAACGTGTGGCGGCCCCGGCGGTGCGTAACCTGCGCTTCCGCACCGAGGATCCGGCCGAGGCTGTCGTCGCGATTCAGGGAAAAGGCCCCGGTTTCGGAAGCGGAGGGATAGTCGGCCGTATAGCGAATCTCGTCAAAATACCCGCGCAACAGCAGCTCGGTCTGCTCGCTGTACTTGTGCTGCCACTTGAGATCCACGTAGCCGTGCGCATCCGTGGCGTGATAGCGCGGGTCATTGAACAGGGTGTCCCACGACGCGGTCGGGATGTCCTTGTCGCGATAGACATAGGCGGCGGAGGCTGTCAGGTCGCGCCAGCGCAGACTGCCATAGAAATTGTTGGCCAGCTCGCCATCGCGGCGTGCGGCCAGGCCGTTGTTCTGGTCCGGGGTGTCGAACTCGGGGAAATAGAGGCGGCCGGGCCCGCGGCTCTGGTAGCGCGTGCCGGAGACCACCACCTCCGCGCCGGAGTTCGTGCAGACGTGGCCTGCCGTGACACGCCCCTGGAAGGAGTCGAAGCTGCCGGCCGAGCCCGCGGCCTCGATGTGCTTGAAGGCCCCGGCGCGCTTCGTCAACACGTTGACGACGGCGAAGAAGGCGCTGCTGCCATAGAGCGAGGAGCTGGGCCCGCGCACCACCTCGACACGCTCGATCAAATCCACATCGAGCAGGAATTCACGGCCGATGTAGGTGCCCTCATAGACGTTGTCGTTCACCCGGTGCCCATCCACCATCACCAGCACGCGCGAGTTGAAATCGCCCGGCCGGTTGAAGCCGCGCACCCCCAGATAGCTGTAACAGCGATCCGCGGTGACGTAGAGACCATTGACGCTGTTGAGCACATCGGCCAGCGTACGGTAGCCGAAGCGTTTGATTTCATCCGCCGTGACCACGGTGACGTAGGCGGGCGCCTCGGTGGTTTTCTGCGTATAGCGCGACGCCGTGGATACCGACTGGATGGGGATCTGGCCCAGTTGTTCCAACGGCAGTTGGTCGGCAATATTGGTCAGGGTCGTCCCGCCCGCCAGTTCCGCGCCGGCCAGGTCGTAACAACCCAAGGCCAGTCCCACCGTGGCGCAAGACAGCCGGCTGTGACGCCCGCGCCTGAAGCCCTGTAAGCTGGTGACCATGTCGCCCTGCACTGGAGCCTGCCCTTGCATCAGAATTTGTACGTCGCCTTCACGCGCAACGTCCGCCCATCCTGCTGGATCACATCCTGCGTGAGGCCCGGCCCACCGGGATAGCCATAATCGGCATCGAACAGGTTATAGAGGCTGATCGAGACCTCAAGGCCCTCGACCAACTTCTGGCTGAACAGCGTCAGGTTGGCGACCCAGAAGGCGTCGGCATAGGCGGTGGCGCGGTCCGGCAGCGTGTCCGCCCGGCTGGCGTAGAGCAGTTCCAGCGCGGCGAACACCTGGTCTGACCAGAGCGGTGTCTGCGCGTGGATTTTGGCGAGCTGGGTCGGCGAGTTGCTCAAGCGCTCGTCGGTCCTCGCGTCCTCGGCGTGCTGGAACGAGTAGGCGGCGCGCAGGCGCACACCGCTGGCGTGCCGCCATTCCGCCTCCGCCTCCACACCACGGGTGCGCACCTCGTCCACGTTCTGGAACACCAAGGTTTCGGGATCGAGCGAAATCAGATCGTCGCAAAGATAGTAATAACCCGCGAGGCTCACGCGCAGACTCCGGCCCAGGACCTGCTCGAAGACCGCCTCATAGGTCTGGATGCGCTCCGGCTTCAGGTCGGCGTTGGGCGGGTTATCGCCCAGCGGATAATAGAGCTCATAGACATTGGGCGCACGGAAGGCGCGACCATAGAGCAGCTTCAGCGTGCCCTGGTCCCACGGGCCCCAGATCAAACCCAACCGCGGATTGAGCGTGCTGCCAAAGGTGTCGTAGTAGTCGTAACGCAACCCGACATTCACCAGCAGGTTGCTGCGCAGCATGATCTCGTCCTGCGCATAGAGCCCACCATCCCAACTGCTCTGGCGCAGCTCGGCATCCAGCGCGTAGGGGTCGAGATCGAAGTTTTGTAAATCCTGGTTCAGGTGCCGCCGCAGCTCGCCGCCGAGCGTGAACGTGTGCGTGCGCCAGCGCTGGAGCCACTGGACCTCGCCGCCGGCCAGCCGCCCGACGCTGCTGTCGCGGTTGAGCAGCGGCGGAGCGTCGCTGGCGTCCCCCGCGTACGGATAATCGGCGCCGTAGCGGATTTCGTCGAAGTAGCCGCGCAGCAGCAACTCCTGCTGTTCGCTGAAGTTGTGCTGGAGCTTGAGGTCCACATAGCCGTGCGCATCCGTGGCGTGATAACGCGGATTGTCGAAGAGGGTCCCCCACGAGGCCGTCGGGATGTCCTTGTCGCGATAGACATAGGCGGCGGACGCGGTCAGGTCGCGCCAGCGCAGACTGCCGTAGAAATTGTTGGCCAGCTCGCCATCGCGGCGCGCGGCCAGGCCGTTGTTTTGGTCCGGGGTGTCGAAGTCGGGATAGTAGAGGCGGCCCGGCCCGCGGCTCTGGTAGCGCGTGCCGGAGACCACGATCTCCGCGCCAGTGTTCGTGCAGACGTGGCCGACGGTGACACGCCCCTTGAGCGTATCGAAGCTGCCAGCCTCGCCGGACACCTCGACGCGCTGAACCGCCGCCGCGCGCTTGGTGATCACATTGACCACGGCAAAGAACGCGCTGTTACCATAGAGCGACGAACTCGGACCGCGCACCACCTCGACCCGCTCGATCAAATCCACATCGAGGACGAACTCCCGCCCGATGTAGCCGCCGCCGAAGACGTTGTCATTGATCCGGTGGCCATCCACCATCACCAGCACGCGCGAATTGTAATCGCCCGGCCGGTTGAAACCACGCACCCCGAGATAGGTGTAGCTGCGGTCATAGCTCACATAGAGCCCGTTGATGCTGTTGAGCACGTCGGCCAGCGTACGGTAGCCGAACTTCTTGATCTCGTCGGACGAGACCACCGTGACGTAGGACGGCGCCTCGGAGACTTTCTGGGCATAACGCGAGGCGGTGGAAACCTTCAGGATGGGGATTTCCCCCAGTTGTTCGAGCGAGATTTCCTCCGCCAGGTTGGTCAGTGTCAGGCCCACCCGCTGCTCCGCCGCCGGCGTCGGCCCGACCAGCAGCACCAGCGCCACACCAGCCAACAGCCGCGCTCCCCACCCGCCCACACGCTTTTTCCCAAGTTGCATAACGCCCTCTCCCCATGGTTCAGCCCAACTGTGCGTATTGAAAGCGGCGGCCTCCCCGGCGTCAAGCCCGAAGTCGTTTTTCCAGGGATTGGAAGAAAAGCCCCGGACTTTTCCCAGCCTTGGACCGGGCACGATTCCGTCATTGACCTTGGCGAAGAAATCGCTAGTTTAACGCCACTCGTGCTGACATGGATGCGCACCTCCTCGAACTGACGGGCGATGGCCATCTGCGCTTCGTTTTCGCAGACAGCCGGATTCTCGCCGCCAATGACGCCCTGGCGCACATCCTCGACTGGGAGGCCGGGCCGGGAGATCTCATCGGCCGCAAACTCCCTGAAGTCCGCACCTGCCCGCTGGCGGACCAGGCCAGAGCCCTGCTGGAACAACACGGGGTGCTGCGCCGCTTCCTCTGTTTTTGGACCTCGCACAAGCAGCGCGAGAAGAAAGTGATCGTGGACGCGCGACTCTACGAGGATCCCGCGGCGGGCCGCTGCGTCGAGGCCGTCATCAAGGATGTCTCGGCGCTCATGCTGAATGAGCAGGCGCTCTCGATGGAACATCAGCGGTTCCTCGTCATGCTGCAATCCATCGGCGAGGGCTTGCTGGTGACCGATCTCGATAGCCGGGTGGTCTGGATGAATCCGGCGGCGGAGCGGCTGACCGGCTGGCCCCTAGCCGAGGCACAGAACCGGCGGCTGGGGGAGATCTTCCGTGTCGTGGACGCCAAGACGCGGCAGCCGCTGCCGGATCCTGTGCCAGTGATTCTCCAGCGCGACGAGCGCGTCCGCAGCAGCGGCTGGATGATGCTGCAAACGCGCGACGGCCGCGAACTGCCGGTCGCCAGCAGCGGCGCGCCGCTACGCGACGCGCAGGGCTCCGAAAGCGGCGTGGTGCTGGTCTTCCGTGACGACTCCGAGCGGCGCGAGGCGCACCGCGCGCTGCGCGAGAGCGTCCAGGTCTTCCGCGCCATCTTCATGCGCGCCGGCATCGGCATGGTGCTGACCGACCTGCGGGGCATGATGCTGGATACGAACCAGGCGCTGCGCGAGATGCTCGGCTATAACGCCGGCGATCTCTATGGCCGGCCGCTGTCCGCCGTCACGCATCCCGAGGATGGTGCCGACGAGATGAGCGCACTGCACGCCGCGTTTGCCGAGGGCCAGCGCGACCACCGGCTGCAGATGCTCAAGCGTTACATCCGCAAGGATGGCACGACCCTCTGGGGCCGCGTCACGACCACCTTGATTTTCGATGATGAGGGCCACCCGCTCTTCGGCATCTACATGGTCGAGGACATCACGCAGCAGCGTGAGGCCGACGCGCTGCTCGAAGCCGAGAAAGAGCGCCTGCTGGTCACGCTGCGTTCCATCGGCGATGGTGTCATCGCCACCGACTCGGCCGGCCGTATTCATCTGGTCAACCGCGCGGCGGAGAAACTGACCGGCTGGGTGCAATATGAGGCGCTGGGCCGGCCGCTTGACGAGGTGTTCGTGCTGCTCGATACCGAGACGCAGCAACCGCTGGGCCCCGACGTGCTCGGCAGCCTGATCCGCGCCAGCGCCTTCGCCGCGTTCCCGGAGGAGACGGTGCTGCAGACGCGCGACGGCGAAATCCGGCAGATCGCCGAGACCGCCACGCCCATCCGCGACCGCGAGGGCCGCATCCTCGGCATCGTCATCACCTTCCGCGACACCACGCAGGACCGGCGGCGCGAGGAAGAGGTGTTGCGCGGCCAGAAACTCGAATCGCTCGGCGTGCTCGCCGGCGGCATTGCGCACGATTTCAATAACATTTTGACCACGATTCTCGGCAGCCTCTCGCTGGCGCGGCTGCTGCCGGCCTGCGAGGACCGGGAACTGGACAGCCTGCTCAACGCGGCCGAGCAGGCGACGGATCGCGCCCAGCACCTGACGCAACAGTTGCTGACCTTCGCCAAGGGCGGCGCCCCGCGCAAGCAGATCACGTCCCTCGAACCGCTGGTGCGCGACGCCGTGCAACTCGCCTTGCGTGGCGCCAACTGCGCCGGTGATATTCAGGCGGCGCCCAACCTCTGGCCCACCGAGGTGGACGCGGCCCAACTGCAACAGGTCATCAGCAATCTGGTCCTCAACGCCGTGCAGGCCATGCCCCAGGGCGGCACGCTCGCCGTGCGCCTGGAGAACAGCCTGCTGGACTTGCGGCATGATGTGCCGTTGAAACCCGGCCGCTACGTACTCATCACCCTCCGCGACCGCGGCCGCGGCATACCGGAAAAGGATCTGTCCCGGATTTTCGATCCCTATTTCACCACCAAGGTCAAGGGCAGCGGCATGGGCCTGACCACCGCCTACTCGATCATCCGCAAACATGGCGGCCACATCGGTGTAGCCTCGCGCCTGGGCGAGGGCTCGACCTTTACCATCTACCTGCCCACGGCGGTCTCCACCTCCGCCGCGCCCGGCCCCACAGCGGACGCGGCCGCGGTGGAACCCAACGAGCATCGCCTGCTCCTGATGGATGACGAGCCGACCATCCGCGTACTGGCACAACGCATCCTGGAAAAAGCCGGCTTTGCCGTGGAGGTCGCCGCCGATGGCGCGGAGGCCGTGCGCCTGTTCAAGGCAGCCCAGGCGCGCCAGGCGCCCTTCTCCGCCGCCATCCTCGACATCACCATCCCCGGCGGCATGGGCGGCCGCGAGACACTGGCCGAGCTGAAAAAACTCGCTCCCGGTCTCAAGGCGCTGGTGTCCAGCGGCTATTCCACGGATGCGATCATGGCTGCGCCCAGCGATTTTGGTTTCGCCGGGTGTGTCAGCAAGCCCTACCGCGCGCCCGTGCTGCTCGCCGAAATCCGGCGCGTCCTCGCCGCCTGACCGCGGCCGGCGGCGGACCGCCTTTCCAAGCCTTGGAAAAAACCAGCCCGTGTGTTCCAACCCTTGGAACGCGGCCCGGACCCGTGGCCTGTTTGCCCGCCGGCCCCTGACTTCGGCCCCCTGTCTTTTTGGGGTGTCGCGGTGCGAGCAAACCTTCCGGCTGTGCGTTGAACCTTCCGCTTTGTGCGTTGAACGTTCCACCCGGCCGGTCACGAAGCGGAGTTATCCACAGGCGCACCGGAGCGCGGGCGGGGCGCGCAGGTGCGCCTGTGGGTAACTCCGCGTAAGCTCGGCCATAAAAAAAACTATCAGCAGTTGGTGGGTCGTCATGGCGGCGCCTTCATTCGGCATGTGGTCGCCGGCTATCAACGCCAGGAACTCTCCGCGGAGCAAGCCGCGAACGAACTCGGGATCACGCCGCGCTGGCTGCGCCACCTTGCCTTTGCCTATGGGCGCGCGCGTACCCAAGGCCAAGGGGACAGCTGGCAACCGGGCCGCTCTGGAGGCCACCGGCAGCAGCTCATACCCAGCGCGGTCTCGGCCTTGTGGCGAACCTTACTGACGACCCAGCCGCCAGCGTCGTATAGCTTCGCGGCCTCCGAGGCGCTGCGCCGGTATCAGTTCGCGGTGGACCGCGCCACGGTCCGGCGGTGGGCGCTCCAGCAGCACCTGGTCCGCCCCGCGCGCCCAGCGGGTACGCCCGCCGCGGTGCGGCGCTGGCAGTGCAGTCAGATCGGCGCCCTGTGGCAACTGGACGTGTCGCCGCATGCCTGGTTCGGCGCGGGCACCAAACTCCTGCCGCTCTTCGACCTGCTCGATGATTGCAGCCGTGTCATCACGGGGACGAGGCTGTATGCGCACGAAAACCTGCTCGCCTATCTGGACTTTCTCCCGCGCGCCTTTGAAGCCTACGGCCTGCCGCTGGCGCTCTATGTGGACTATCACAGCTTTTTCTTCTCGTACCTACCGGACGCCCTGACCTATCTGGGCGAGGCGTTGCACTTCTACGACATCTCTTTCAAGTATGCGCCGACGCCACAGGCCAAAGGCAAGGTCGAGCGCCTGCACCAGTTCTGGCAAAACCGGCTGCCGACCTTCTTCGCAGCAGAACACATCCAGACGCTGGCGGGCGCCAATCCCGCGGTGGATCACTTACGCGAGCACCACAACCGCGCGGAAGTGCATCGGGAGTTGCAACGCACACCGTGGGCGGCGTGGGCCGCCGCCAAGCGGGAGAAGCGCAGCGCGTTGCGACCCTGCCCGCGCGATCCGTGGTGGAACTATATCTGGAGCTTGCGCACCGAAGTTTAAGTAGACTTTGAGCGGACAGTACCGGCGGGCACACAACGCTTGCGGCTGGAGGCCTGCGCGCCGAAAACCAAACTCATTCGCTGTGAACATCGCGACGGCTCCTACAGTTTCCTCCTGCATCCTCCTCGCCACGGCAAACGTCCCATCTTGCTCGGTCGCCTTGAAGCCACACGCGCATGAGGAAGGTTCAACGCACAAAAAAGGAACTTTCAAATGCCCGCCGACACCCGCGGTACGCGGCGTTGACTTCGCCGGCAAACTGCTTTAACGTCCGCGGCCCGACGGTCCGGCAGGACCGCGCCGGTGGGCCAGTAGCTCAGCTGGTAGAGCACGAGCCTTTTAAGCTTGTGGTCCCGGGTTCGAGCCCCGGCTGGCTCACCATTCTCCTCGCCTCCCGCAGCCAATAGACAAGAGGACGGCTTACTTCTTACGTGACTCGTTGATGGCCCACATCAGAGCGTCGCGGAGGTCGTCATCGAGCCGGGCCAGACGCTGCGCCAGTTCGCGGGCCAAGCCGCGATAGGTCTTCAATCCAATCTGCGGACAGCGCGCAACGAGTTGTGTAAAGGCCGCGTGGCTGAACTCCAAAGCCGTACCATCGCTCAACGCGACCACGCTGGCCGACCGCGTCGGCAGGCCCAGAAAACAAATCTCCCCGAAGACATCGCACGGTTCCAACGTCGCCAACCGGCGGTACTGACCGATATCCATCAGCTTGCGCACCTCGACGTTCCCGGTCAGCAACAGGAAGAAAGATTCCCCCGGCTGCTTCTCGGCAATCAGGCGTTCGTCCTTCGCGAAAGAGCGCAAGATTCCGGCCGCCTCGACGGCTTCCATCTCGGCTGGTGTCAGATCGTCGAAAATCATAACCCGCGCCCCATGCTGCCAGCGGTTTCTTACGGCGGCCCACCCACGCTTGGCAAGCCAATCTTCGCCGATTTCCGGCGCGCGAACGAAACGGTTCTGGCATACTGCGCCGCCATGAAAATCCGATTTACGTTATGCGCCGCCATGCTCCTGCTCGCGCCGCGCGCGGGTGCGGAACCGGGCGCGACGCGCGTCGCGCGCTGGGCCGGCGACGCCCAGGGCGCGTTCGTACTGATGTTCGACGATAGCTGGCCGAGCCATTTCCAGGTGGCCGCGCCGGAACTCGCCAAGCGCGGGCTGACCGCGACCTTCTACATCAACCCCGGCAAGGGCGAATACCTGAAGTTCCGCGGCGAGTGGGAGAGCAACGTCTGGAAACAGGGCCAGGCCTACGGCGTCCACACCCTGACGCACAAGGGCGTGAAGGATGCCGCCGATGCCGCGCGCGAGATCGGCGAGTGCGCGCGCATTATCCGCGGCATCGTCCCGGGCACACAGAACAAACTCGTCTCCTACGCGCGGCCCGGCGTGGGCAAGGGCGCATGGAACATCACCGATGCCGAGGAGTCCGCGGTGCTGGCCAAATGCCAGCTCATCAACCGCCCGCCGTTCACCGGCCACGGCGCGGTCTATCACCTCAAGACCGCCGCCGAGATGCTCGCACTCGCCGACCAGGCCAGCGCGAACAGCGGCATGGAATACCTCGTCATTCACGGTGTCGAGCGCCTCAAGCCGCATTGGAGCTACCAGGATTTTTGGGCGCTGAAGCAGACGATTTTTCTGCCGCTACTCGATGGGCTCAAGGAGCGGCGCGACCGTGGCGCGCTCTGGATCGCCGACCACATCGCCGTGCACCAATATGAGCGCGAGCGCGACACCGCCACCGTCCAGGTCCGCGCCGCCACCGCGCAACAGATCGCCGTGACGCTGCACAGCAAAACCGCCCCACAGCTCTATGACCAGCCGCTGACGCTCATCACCACCGTCCCCGCCGCGTGGCCGAAATGCCGCGTGACGCAGGGCACGAACCAGCTCCCCTGCGCGGTCGCGGGCGGCGTTGTGAAATATCCCGCACTTCCCAACGGCCCGCCCGTCACCCTCGTGCCAGAAAACTGACACCAGCATGTGCCGCCGGCCAGCCCATCGCATGGAAACCACTCTGCGCCCCCACCCCCGGCTGGATCCTCCGCAGCCTCGACCAGCCATAATGCCCAGCCTCCAGAAAACCGCCGCAGAAAAACTTTTTCAGCGGCACCTTCGCTTTTCCGCCCGCCACCCCACTTGCACACCTCAAGAGGTGTACGACAGTGCTGCGCGAGTCCAACGCCTCAAAACTTCGGCGTGGATAATCGCACACTTGTACAAGTGTGCGATTCCACGACCGCGGAAAAGGAGAAGGAAGTCATCCGCAGATTTCGCAGATTACACCGCTTGAAATCTGCGGATGGTTTTCCGGGTCTTGGAACGGCGCGGCAGCGGGAGTGTGCCTCCGGCCGACTGGGAGCGGCGGTGGCTCGCCGCCGCAGGACAAACCGTAGACACCACCTTGCCCTGTCGCGGTGGCGCTCGTTCCTCGCCAACCTTGCGGGCCACGCTTGGGCGCGAGGCGTTCCTTGCGGCGGTTGGAAAACCGCCGCTCCCAGTCAGTCCGCCACCCCACTTGCACACCTCAAGAGGTGTGCAACTCGGCTGCGCGCATGAAAGCGGCCAAGTTTTCCAAGCCTTGGAAAAGCCGCGGCTGAAAGCTTCCAATCCTTGGAAAAATCGTCCCCTCGGCTTTCCAATCTTTGGAAACGGCGGCGCGGTTTGGCTATAGTTGCCGGCGTCGCACGAAAGGAAACTCATCATGCGCTTTCTCACTTTGCTTTTTGCCGCCGCGCTCGCACGCGCAGCCTGCGCTGTTCCGGATGTGGTCGCACCCGGCAATCATTTTGCGCCACCGCCACGGCCGACCGGCGAGGGCGCGCCGCTGATCTATGAACACAGCGCGAGCGCCGGGCCGGACGAGACGTTCCTGCTCGTCGGCGAAAAGCTCACGACGAATATTTTCGTCTGGGGCGAGAGCGCGACCTCGCCGGCTGGCCAGGAGTGGAAGGTGCGCGTTCAGTTCTTAAAGGACGGCCTGCTCGCCGTGACGCTGCCGCAGAAGGCGCAGGATGGTGTGTTCCTCGTCTGGGTGAAAAACGAACACGGCTGGTCCGCACCCGTCGTCCTCAATCAGCCGCAGCCGTGGTGGTGTCGTCCGACAGGTACGGAGGCTGGCGGTCGTATACAAATCTACGGGCGTAATCTGGCGCATCGTCCAGACGAAAGCCACGCTTCAATCTATTTGGTCCAGCCCGGCAAACAAGGATGGTGGATGGAAGCAGGAGAAGCAGCCGACTGTTGCCTCGATGTCTGGTTGCCCGAAGATTTGGCGATAGGTGACTATCAGCTTTGGGTTCACGCTGGTAGTGGTGGCGCGCTGGGCTGGGGTGGACCGTTGAAATTAAGCATAAGTTCAGGGGCCAAGATTGAGATCACAAAACTGCGCGCAGGCGTTACCGGGATAGAAATTCAAGCCGCATTGGACGCGCAGGCCAAACGTGGTGCTGGAGAGGTTTGCTTGGCTAATGGCACTTTTCAGGTGCCTGCCACATTACGCGTGCCTATCGGAGTATGTCTTGCAGGTGATCGTGACCGAGGAACAAGATTACAGTTTATCAACGATCCGATGGTGCCGCTGCCGCGCCTCGGCGGCGGCGGTTGGGGTCATGCGCCGGGCGCAATCCATACGCCGGGCGACACGATGGAATACGTGCTCGATGTGCCGGAAACGGGCACGTGGAAGGTCTGGCTGCGCTATGCCACCGATATGAGTCCGTGGAAGAAATCCGGCGTCAGCGACTGTTTCACACTTGCCTGCGACGGTGGCGAACCGGTGTGGCTCAAGAAACTTGAGAACACCGGCAGCTTCGGCTCGTTCAAGTGGGTACAGTCGGCGGAGATGAAACTGGCGAAGGGTCATCACACGCTGACGTGGAAAAACGTGAAGGGTGGTGGTGCGTCGCTGGATGCGTTCGTGTTCGCGCTCGAGCCCAAGTTTGTGCCGGCGCAAAACCCGCCGCCGTCCAACTCGCCGACGGTCGTGGTGGTGCAAGCCGAGGACTGCACGCGCTTCGCCACCAAGGAAGGCAATCTGCCCGGCGGTGATCGCGCGGCGATCTGGCTCGCGGGCGATGGTGCGAGTGTCAAAGATTTGACGATAATCGGCGATGCGCGCCTGAACATCGGCGTCGCCATCCGCTCGCCGCAGCCGCTCGCGTGGCAAAAGGATAATAATGTTGAGAACGTCCGCGTTATTGATTGTGATGGTAAGCAGGCCGAGAATTGTGGTGTACAGGTTCACAATGCCGACTACGCAAGAGTTTTCAGCTGCACACTTTTCGGGCGTGCACCCCTGTTCATATCTGGTGCGCGTCATTCCTCCTTCATCTACAACAAACTGGCTTCGGTAACACGCTTTGGCGGCAATGCCGAGGCTGCGATTCTCGGCCGTTGTGAACCTATTGAAGAATGCGTGATTGAAGGCAACACGATCATATCACCATCCGGTGTGGAGGTGGGCGGGCCAACCGCACGGCGGCTGCTCTGGTTCTCCACCGGCCACGGTTCGATTGTCCATAACTACATCGCGCATAACAGTGGTGATGATGGCCAAACGCGGTTTGGCGGCGTCGCGGGGACGGACCAGAATGTCGGCGAGATGATTTTGTTCGAGGGCAATCACCGGACGATGTACTTCGGGCCACTCGCCGGTGCGGAGGCGCAAAGCGTGACGCTGCCGAAGACGCTGCCGCCGACGCCGGACAACCGGCTGGGCAACGTCAGGCGCGAGCACCTCGCGCACGATGCTGCGGGCAACGAGACGCCGTACTGGCCGCCGGAGGTCGATGATGGTTCCGAGGAGCCGCCGCTGCGGGAATATTTCGTCACCGTGATGCAGGGCCGCGGGCAAGGCCAGACGCGGCGCGTCACCGGGCGCAACGGCGAAAAACTTTTGCTCGACCGGCCGTGGCGCGTCGCGCCCGCCGCCGGCAGCATCGTCGCTGTCTCGACGATGTTTCACCAAAACCTGATCGTCGGGAACCACACGCCCGACGGCATGACCGGCATCCAGCTCTGGATTTCGTGCGTGGAAAATGTGATCGCGGGCAACACGATCGCGCGCCAGCGCAAGCCGGGTTTGTTTCTCTATGGTAACGGCACGACGCTGGCCTCCTCGATGCCGCGCACGTGGAACCGCGGCATCAGCCCGCTGTTCTGGAACGTGGCCGAGGGCAATCGCGTTGAGGAATGCAGCGCGGGTGCGCTCGTCACGAGCGGCGACTCCGCCGCGCTGCCGGTGGAATTTCCGCGCGCGCTCGGCAATGTGCTCCGTCACAATTCCTTTATCCGAAGCCGGACCGATGGCGTCGTGCTCACCAGCCGCAGCCCGGCGAAGGGCATCGTCGACGCCGCGCCCTCGGTCGCCGGCACCATCGTCGAGTTCAACGTGGTGCGTGATGCGCAGACGGCCTATCACGCCGCCGCGAACAGCGACGCGACGGTGCTGCGGCGCAACCACGCCTACTTCTGGTATCCCGTGAACAACGCCACCAACGCGCCGGTCGCTTTTGCCGTGGACAGCACCAACACCGCGTGCGCGATTGAGCTCAATTCCATCGAGGGGCTTCACGGCGTCCACGATGGCCGCATCGTGGATCTCAAGACGCCCGCCGGCACGCGGCGCCTGTCGGAGAAATAACGCGGATCGCGCGGCGGGGCCGGACCGGGCAGTTCGCCTCGCACGCGCCGCAGCCGTTGCACTTCGCAGCATCCAGCACCGGCTGGGTCGAGAAGCCGCCATCCTTGCTCTGCACCGCGAGCGCCTCGAACGGACAGCTCTTGATGCACTCGGTGCATTCCTGCCCCGCCGCCAGCAGGCAGCTATCCAGATCAAGTTGCGCCCGGCCGATGATGTGCCTGCGCTTCTGCTCCAGCGGCAGCCGCGCCAGCGCGCCGCTCGGGCAGACCTCCAGACACTGCGTGCAGTTTTCGCGGCAGTAGTCGGTGGCGAAGCGCAGTGTCGGCGTCAGCAAATTGGCCAGGCCCGTCGCGCCGAGATCCGGCCGGATGATGCGCGCGGGGCAGGCACGTTCGCAGTTGCCGCAGCGGAGGCAGACGCCGGAAAATTTCTCCGCACCCAGCGCACCCGGCGGCCGCAGGGGCTGTTGCTGGCCGCGTGCCACGCCGACGAGCAGCACGCCCACCGCGCCACCGCCCGCGGCGAGGAAGGCGCGGCGGCCGGCGATCGGCGGCGGCTCGCCTTGCAGGCGCTCGCGTGGCCACGCGAGCCATTCCTGCGTGGCGCCGAGCGGACACAGCCGCGCACACCACAAGCCCGGCCGGATCAACTCCAGCACAAGTACCACGACCAGCGGCACGCCGGCCGCCAGCGTCACCAACTGGAGCGGCCAGCGCCACGCGCCGAGAAAGCCGTTGAACAGCGCGAGCGGATCGAGCCAGAGCAGCAGCGGGTAGCCGAGCGCCGCGCCGCCGAGCGTCAGCAACGCGATGACGGAATTCAGACGCGGAAATTTTTTCGGGACGTCCGGCGCGTCAGCGCCGCGCAGGCGCGCGACCAGTTCAAGGAGCAGGCCCGTGGGGCAGGCGAACCGGCAGAAACCGCGGCGCACCAGTAGCACGAGCAGGAGGACCGGCAGCACGAGGAGTGCGACCGTACCCACCGTCCGCGCGGCGAGCGCGCCACAGCCGGCGACGAAGGGGCTGAACGCGGGCAGGAGGAAATGCTGCCACGCCTCGCGCATCCACGGGCCGAGCAGCGCGAGGCAGAGCACCAACACGAACCACCGCCCTATCTGTCGCATCCGTTTGGCGGCGTCGATTCCTCCGCCGGGACTTCGCTGTTCGATGTTGGATGTTGGGCGTTCGATGTTCGTTGGCTCCGCCTTAGCCGAGATAGGCGCCCTGCTTGCGCAGGACGTCCTGGACCTTCGCCACATCGACGGCGCGTGGCTGGCAGTTCGAGGCGACTGCGACGGCGGCGGCCGCGCCGGCGGCGTGGCCGGTGATCAGGCACGCGGCGATCAGGCGCATATCTTCGACCCACTTGGTGTCGCACGCGATGCAGCGGCCGGCGGCGATGACGCCATCGAGTTTCTGCGGGACGAGCGCGCCGTAGGGGATCGGCCAGCCGACGTGGTTCGCGCCCTGCGCGCCGCCGACGCCGATCACATCGGCGCACTTCTTGCCGGCCTTCGCATCGGCCGCGGTGAGCTTCGCGACGCCTTCCAGCAGGCGCGTCGTCCGTACACCGAGCTGCGGCGCGGTCTGGAGCAGGAACAGCTTCTCGCCACCGGGCGTGTTGCGCAGCGTCTGGATCCGTTTCCAAATCGAGCGGCGGTGTTCCATTTCGAGGCGGGAGAGTTCCTTGACGTCGAGGCCATCGGTGCTCGGCCCGCGCAGGTTGACCCAGCGGACGCTGGCGAGTGGCTCGAGCGAGCCGATTGACTTGAAGCCGGCGGTCTTGAGCTTGTCCAACTCGGCGCGATCCACGTTGCCCATGCGGTGTACGAGCCCGATTGCGTGCAGCCGCTGCTCGAACGCCGCGCCGCCGGCGGCGAAGATATCGCCATCGCCGGTCGCGTCCACGACCACCTTCGCCAGCAGCGCCTGCCGCCCGGACTTGCTCTCGAAGACGACGCCGCGGACGGCGTTGCCTTCCATCACCACGTCGGTCGCCCAGCTATGCAGCACCACGTTCACGCCGGCCTCGGCGATCATCTCGTCCATCATGAACTTGGTCGCCTCGGGATCGGTCGTCGGGTTGTGCTTGCCCGGCGCCTGGTTGATGATCGCGCCCTCGATCTTGGTCAGCCGCTCGCACAGCTCATCGCCGATGCCGCGCATGACCTTGACCTTCTCGCCATTCTCCTTGGCGTGTGTGCTGATGACGACCAGCACGATGCCGCCCGACCACAGGCCGCCGAAATAGCCATAGCGCTCCATCAGCGTGGTCTTGGCGCCCGCGCGCGCCGCGGCGACCGCGGCGGCGAAACCTGCCGGACCGCCGCCGACGACGAGCACATCGGTCTCGGCGAAGATCGGGAGCGGCCGCTCCGGCTGGATCACCTTGCCGTTCACGAGGCGCGCCGGGTAGAGCGCGCGGAGCGTCGGCGACATCGGGGTGAGTTCCCTGATCTTGCCCCCGGCGGCGGGCGCAGCACCCGCGGCATCGGCCACCGCGCGGGTGGCGAACGCCGAGCCGAGCCCGGCGGCGGAGAGCGTGCGCAGCAGTTCGCGGCGCGACATCAGCTTCAAGGTCATGGGGTCCTCGCTGTTGGTTGACGCAGCATGTGGCGGACAGTGTAATGAAAGCCGCCGCGGTGAAAAGCGAATTCTACCGGCGCGACTGTCCAAGGATTGGACCAGTGGGCGGCCGGTTTTTCCAGGGATTGGAAAAAATGCACACAGCCTTTTCCAAACCTTGGGAAAAAGCCCGGCACTTTCCCCAAGGCTTGGGAATCAGGCCGCGGGCGGATTGGCCGCCGCGGCCGCGGCGGCGGACTTACGGCGCTTGTGGATGACGATGTAGATGACGACGATGGCGACGCAGAGCAGCGCGGCGCCGGCGGCGGCCTGGTGCGAATATTTCTTGATGAGGTCGGGCCGGTCGCCGACGAGGTAGCCGATGGTCTCGAGGATGGCGCCCCAGATACCCGCGCCGACCGCGGTGTAGAAGCAGAACTTGCCCAGATGCATCCGCGCGAGGCCGGCGGGGAAGCTGATGAAGTGGCGGACGCCGAGGATCAGCCGGCCGGTAAAGGTGCTGACCTCGCCGTGCGTGATGAAAAACTTCTCCATCTTCTCGAACTTGTGCGGCGGGCAGAGGAAATACTTGCCGTACTTGAGCATCAGCGGCCGGCCCATCTTGACGGCGATGACGTAGTTGATCAATCCGCCCAACACGCTGCCGATCGTACACATCAGCAGGGCGATGGTGAAATTCATCTGGCCCTTGGCCGCGAGGTAGCCGGCCTGCGGCATGACCAGCTCGCTGGGAATCGGCACGAAGGTGCTCTCCAGCGTCATCAAGATCAGCACGCCGGGATAGCCCAGCCTGTCAATCACGTCCACCGTCCACTGAAAAAATTGCACCAGCATGTCCATGATCAGCCCCGTTTCTCCCGCATCAGGCGGCGCAGCATCATCCCGAAAAAGCGCAGCGTGTCAACCACGGGATTGATCTTGCTCTTTTCGTCGCGATAGATCGTCCGCACCGGCGCGGAAGCGAGGCGCGCGCCGCACTCCGCGAGGTCGAGCAGGATTTCCGACTCGGCGGCGAAGCGCGCGGCCGGCGGCGGCGTGGCCGGCAATACGTCGAGACGGTAGTAGCGGAAGCCGCACTGCGTGTCCGGCACACGCTGGTGCATGACGAGGCCCAGCAGCCAGCTCATGAAGCGGTTGGTCAGGCGGCGGACCAGCGGCATCGCGGCGGTATCCGCCATGCGGTTGCCGACGACCACGGCCGCGCCGGTCGCGTGCGCCGCCGCCAGAAGCGCGGGGATGTCGGTCGGATCGTGCTGGCCGTCGCCATCCATGGTGACGACGGCGTCGTAACCATGGGTGCGCGCCCAGGCATAGGCGGTGTGCAGCGCCGCACCCTTGCCGCGGTTGGCCGCGTGCCGCAGCACCTGCGCACCGGCGGCGGCGGCCTCGGCGGCGGTCGCATCGGGCGAGCCATCATCCACCACCACCACCACCAGACCTTGCGCGCACACGGCGCGCACGACCGCGCCCAGGCGGCCGGCTTCGCGGTAGGCGGGGATCACCACGCAGATTTTTGCGTCACTGCTCATGCCCAGAAGTCGTCGAAAATGAACCATTGCCAGGGCGCGGCGGCAACCTCTTTTTCGAGCGCGGCGATCCAGGCGGCGCGGATGGCCGCCTCGGAGCCGACGACTTCGGGATAGATGGGCGGATGGCAACGCAGCAGGAAGGTGTCGTCCTCCTGCCGCAGCAGAAAACTGGGCACCAGCGGAGCGCCGGTCTGCGCCGCAAGCCAGGCCGGCCCGCGCGGCAGCGGCGCAGGCGCGCCGAAAAAGTCATAACGCTCGGTTTCGTGCGTGAAGTTCCGATCGCCGAGCAAGGCGACAATCTCGCCACGCTTGAGGCAGCGCACCAAGCCAAAGGCGGCGTGACCCAAGGGCAGCACATGGATGCCGCGGCTGGCGCGTTGCTCGTTGAACAGGCTGTCGAGCTTCTTGCTGGACTGCGGGAGCGCGACAGCATTGAGGCGGTAGCCGAGCGCCGCGATCACCGCGCCGCCGACCTCCCAGTTGCCCAGATGCGCCGTGACCACCAGTACGCCCTTGCCGCGCCCAGCCGCCTCGCGCAGCGCCTCGGCGTTTTCCAGGTTGACGAACCTGCGCAACTCGTCCTCGGTCAGCCGCGCAAAGCGGAAGAAGTCCACCAGGTATTTCCCAAAATGCTGGAAAGTCTTGCGGGCAAAGCCAGGCAGCGCGCTCGCCGCCGGCGTGATGCCACGCGCGGCGAAGATGCGGCGCAGGTTGTTCATCACCGCCTGCCGCGCGGCAGTGCGCCGCCAGTAATAGAGGTCAGCGATGCGCAGGCCGAGCCAGTAGCTGAAGCGGCGCGGCAGATGCCGGCTGCACATGGCTGCCAACCGGTACAACCAGACATAGGTCGAACTGGAATGGTCCTGCGTCACAAACTTATGAACCCCGTATTCACCATCCAAAACGCGCCAGCCGGGCGGAAAGTGTAGGGCTCAACCCGCCGCCTGTGTCAGTTCGTCCGCGCGGTAGGACGAACGCACGAGTGGGCCGGCGGCGACCGCACGAAAACCGAGCGCACGCGCCTCCGCCGCCAGCCGCGCGAACTCCTCCGGCGGGACAAAGCGCGCGACCCCGCGCTTGCTGTTCTGCGGGCGCAGATATTGCCCGACCGTCAGCAACTCACAACCGGCGGCGCGCAGATCGCGGAAGGCCTCCAGCAACTCGGACTCGGTTTCACCCAGCCCGACCATCAGGCCGGACTTCACCGCCGGCTTGGGCTGGAAGGCCGCCGCGTGACGCAGCACACCGAGCGAACGCTCATAGTCGGCCTGCGGACGGACCTCGCGCTGGAGCCGCCGCACGGTTTCGAGATTATGATTGAAGACATCCGGCCGCGCGGCAAGCACGACCGCGAGCGCAGCCGGCGCGCCACCGAAGTCCGGCGTCAGCACCTCGATCAGCGCCGCGGGCAGCGCGTCACGGACCGCCGCGATGGTCGCGGAGAAATGCGCCGCGCCGCCATCGGGCAGATCGTCGCGCGTGACGCTGGTGATGACGACGTGCTTGAGGTGCATCCTAGCCGCGGCCTCGGCGAGGCGGCGCGGCTCGTCGGCCTCCGGCACGGTCGGCCGGCCGGTGGTGACGTTGCAGAACTGGCAGGCACGCGTACAGGTGTTGCCGAGGATCATGAAGGTGGCCGTGCCGCGGTTCCAGCACTCCTGCTGGTTCGGGCAGTGCGCGCTGCGGCAAACCGTATGCAGGCCCAGTTCGGCGAGCACCTGCCGCACCGCGCCATACTGCTGGTCGGTGCGCAGCGGCTGGCGGATCCATGGAGGCAAACGCGGCACGGCGGGAGTCTGGCGGGCGCTGGGCCTTGCGTCAAACAGGAACACGGGTTCGCAGCGATTCTTTCGGTTGACGCGGCTGGGCAAAGTAAGCACACTGCCGCGCCGTGCAACTCGAAACCGCCACCATTTTGGAGCATCGCGACTACGGCGCGGGTTATCGTCTGCTCCGGCTGGCAGCACCGCAGATCGCGCCGCAGGTGCAGCCGGGACAGTTCGTTCACCTGCGCGTGCCGCGGCTGGAAGGTTGCGTGCTGCGCCGCCCGTTCAGCGTCTACAAGGCCGCTGACGGCGTGCTGGAAGTGCTTTACAAGGCTATCGGTCGCGGCACCGCAGTGCTGGGCGCCGCGCTCGCCGGCGAAAAGATCAGCGCGCTGGGTCCGCTCGGTCACGGCTTCCCGCTCGACCTGCCCGCAGGTCGCGTGCCGGTGCTGGTCGCCGGCGGCTATGGCATGGCCGCGCTCTATCTCCTCGCGAAGCGTCTGCCGCTCACGGGTGTCGTCTTCGTCGGCGGCCGGAGCGCGCCAGATATCTTGTGCGTCGAGGAATTTGAAAAGCTCGGCTGGAAAGTACGCATCGCCACCGAGGATGGCAGCCGCGGCGTCTGCGGCCTCGTCACTGGGCCGCTGGAGGCGTGGCTGGCGGAAGGTCGCGGCCAGGGTATGCCGGAATTTTTCGCGTGCGGACCGAATGGCCTGTTGGAAGTCGTCGGCCAGCGCGCGCTGGCCGGCGACTGGCGCGCGTGGTTGAGCGTGGACCGCCACATGTGCTGCGGCGTTGGTGCCTGCCTGACGTGCGTCGTCAAACTCAAGGACAGCGACGGCGCGTGGGTTTGGGCGCGCTCGTGCAAGGAAGGCCCGGTCTTCGAGTGCCGCCAGATTCACTGGGACCGCGCCGAGGAGGAAGCGTGAGAAGCACTGGAGTGATGGAGTATTGGAGTGGTGGAGTACTGGAAAGTCTTTCCAGTGCCCTGCCTGTATTCCATGGCTCCATGCTTCCAACTCTCCAACCCTCCAACACTCCAGCACTCCTTTCCCCATGACTCCCGATCTTTCCATAACCCTCGCGGGAATCCGGTTGAAGAATCCGGTGATGGTCGCCTCCGGCACGTTTGGCTACGGCCCGGAATACGCCGACCTCGTGGACCTTTCGCAGCTCGGCGCGATGGTCGTCAAGGGCATCTCGCTGGAGCCGTGGCGCGGCAACCAGACGCCGCGCACGGTCGAGGTCGCCAGTGGTCTCATCAACGCCATCGGTTTGCAGAATCCCGGCGCCGAGGGCTTCCTCCAAACCTATCTGCCATTCCTGCGCCAGTTCGATGTGCCCGTGATCGTCAATATCTGGGGCCGGACGGTCGAGGAATATGCCGCCGTCGCCGCGCGCTTGAGCGCGGCCGAGGGCATCGCGGCGCTCGAACTCAACGTCTCGTGCCCGAACATCAAGGAAGGCAGCAAGTCGTTCGGCTCGAACGCCGACATGTTCAAGCGCGTCATCGCCGCGACGCGCGCGGTGACGAAGCTGCCGTTGATCCCCAAGCTCGCGCCGGATGTCTTCCGTGTCGCCGAGTTCGCGCGCCAGGCCGAGGCCGAGGGCGCCGACGCGCTCGCGATCACCAACTCCGTCCCGGCGATGGCGGTTGACCTTGAGACGCGCCGGCCCAAGCTGGCCAATATCACCGGCGGACTTTCCGGCCCGGCCATCAAACCGATTGCGGTGCGCCTCGTCTGGGAGGCGGCGAAGGCCGTGAAAATCCCCATCATCGGCATGGGCGGCATCTACACGGCGGCGGACGCGGCGGAGTTTTTCATCGTCGGCGCGAGCGCCGTCGCCGTCGGCACGGCGAATTTCATGGAGCCGGCGGCGGCGTTGCAGGTGGCCGCGGGCCTGCGCGACTACCTCGCGCGCCATCAACTCGGCTCGATCCGCGACCTGGTGGGGACGCTGACATGCTGAAGTTCAGCCGCAAAACCTTGCTGCTGCTTGTGACGGCCCTCGCGCTCTTCCTCGCGTGGTTGTGCTACGTTCCCTACCGTCCGGAATATCTGCTGCGCGCCATCCCCGCGCAGGCGCAAGTCCTCACCGCGCACGACAATCTCTCCGCGCGTTGGCCGGCGTTGATGCAGAATCCGCTGCTGCCAAGCCTCGCGCTCGCGATGGGCGTGGACGCGACCGTGCTGAAAAATTTCATGGCCGACCCCGCCGTGCAGCAGTGGGTGCAGCGCCTTGCCGCGCGTCACACGGTCCTCGCCTACGTGCCGCGCCTCGGTGCTGGCGGCAAGCCCGCCTGGATGGCCGCCTCGTGGCTCGGCAGCGACAGCCAGGTCCTGCGCCACCAACTCGCCTGGTTTCCACCGCCCGGCTTCGAGCGCCACGCGCCACACAACGGTGTACCCTATTGGACCGTGCAACTCCCCGGCCTCAAGGTTGGTCAGCAACTCTCACTCGCTTTTGTCGAGGGCCTGCTCATCGCCTGCGTCGGCGCGGACAACACCGCAATCCTCGATCTGCTCGATACCAGTGATGGCCTGCTGCCCTCACTCGCGCTCGCGCGCCGCGCCAAGTTGAGCGATTACTGGTGCCTCGCCCCCACCGCGCCCGATCACGGCTGGGTGGATACGCCCAGTTTTATCCGCCCCGCGCCCGGCCAGCCGGCCGCGCCGCCGTTGACCGTTTCGGTCAGCGTCATCCAGTCCAACTATATCGAGGGCGGACTGTGTGGTCCCTTCCCGCTGCTGCCGGCCGCCAAGACCAGCGCCAAGGCGCTGGAGTGCGGCGACCTCGCCAAGTTCACCGGTAATCTGCCGATCGCAGCACTGGCGTTGCGGACCGAAGCCGTGCTGCCGCTGCTCGCCAACTGGCTCGGCACGGACTGGACCGCCCTGCTGGAGGCCACGCTGCGCCTGCAAGGCGCCGATCGCGCCGCCGTCTTCCTGTTGGGCGGCGATTTTGGCGGCAAGCTGTTCGGCTTCCGCATCCCCGCGCTGGTCGCCGCCATCCCCATGCGCAAACCCGAAGCCATGCTGGGCCTGATGCAGGGCCAGTTGCTCGCGCAACTGAACCACCAACACGGCCTCGGCTTGACCAGCCGCGAAATGAAAGCCGGCGCGCGCACCTGCTATGTCATCGAAAGCGCTGCACCCGGCCTGTTCCGCGACCTGCCGCCCGACGAGCGGCCCGCCTACGCCATCTGCGACCAGTGGTTCCTCGTCGCCTCCAGCGCGCGCAGCCTCGCCGCACTGCTCGCCCGCTACGACACGAGCACCGCCGACAACGAGGCGCGTACCGCCCGCTGGCCGGAAGGGCTCTCACAGGCGCGCGGCGGCGGCTACGCCTGGACCGACACCGCCCTGCTGCGCGACGAGTTGCGGCTGGTCATCGCCGCCTACTCCCTCAAGTTGATGCTGGAAGACCCACAGAGCGCCGCCGCCAAGCGCCAGCAGCTCAACCTGTGGAAGGGATGGCTCGACGCGCTCGCCCCGCTCGGCGAGGCGCGCTTCTGGCTCACCTCCGATGGCCAACTGGCCGCGCTCCGTTTTGCCGCCGGCCAGCCGACGCGATAAGTCCGAGCCTTGGAAAAATCCGGGCGCTTTTTTCCAAGCCTCGGGAAAATGACAGCGAAAATTTCCAAGACTTGGAAAGCCCCTGATCCCCCGCTCCAATCCTTGGAAACCGCAAATCAAGGCGCGGCCAGATGGCAGGCGCGGGGCTTTCAAGGGGGGGGCTTACGGCGTGTCGGGGGCTTTCTCCAGTTCCTGCTGTTTCCCCAAGGAATTTAGCCTATAGGTTGGCCGCGTTCTGACGAACGCGGCTGCAGGGCGCGGAGTTTCTCAAGATCATGCAAAAAACAGGCCGCCCTACGATTTTGTCCTCATGATTCCGAGCCGTTCCGCCGCCGCACGCGTGAACGCGGAGCGCGCACCCCACCCTCCTGGCGACTTGGCGGGGGAAATATTATTCCGCCGCAACGGGTGCGGGCGTGTCGCGGAACTGGAGGTCGTGGAGGCGTTTGTAGGTGCCGTTCAGCGCAAGCAGTTCGGCGTGCGTGCCGGTCTCGACGACGCGGCCGGCGTCGAGCACATAGATGCAGTCGGCGTGCATGATGGTGGAGAGGCGGTGCGCGATGGCGAGCACGGTACGGTGCGCCATGAGTTCATCGAGCGCGGCCTGTACGGCGCGCTCGCTCTCGGTATCGAGCGCGCTGGTCGCCTCGTCGAGGATCAGGATCGGCGGGTTGCGCAGGATGGCGCGGGCGATGGCCAGGCGCTGGCGCTGGCCGCCGGAGAGGCGGACGCCGCGCTCGCCAATGACCGTGTCGTAACCCTCCGGCATCTCGCTGATGAAGTCGTGGGCGTGCGCGCGCCTGGCCGCTTCCATGATCGCCTCGCGGCTCGCGTTGGCGGTGCCGTAGGCGATGTTGTTCGCGACGGTGTCGTTGAAGAGGATCGTCTCCTGCGTGACCATGCCGATCTGCTGGCGGAGCGAGGTCTGCGTGAGGTCGCGCAGGTCGAGGTCATTGAGCAGGATGCGTCCGGCGGTGACGTCGTAGAAGCGCGGGACGAGGCTGACGAGCGTGGACTTGCCCGCGCCGCTGCTGCCGACGAACGCGACGCACCGGCCCGCGCCGACCGTCAGGCTGACGTTTTGCAAAATCGGTTCGTTGTCGTAGGCGAAGCCGACATGCTCGAACGCGATGCGCTGGACCGGCGAGCGAAACTCGACGGCGTTCGTGCGGTCGGTGACGCCGATGGGCGTATCGAGCAACTCGAAGATGCGGTCGGCGGCGGCGGAACTCTGCTGGATGGCGAGGTGCAGCTTGCTCAACTTCTTCACCGGCTGGTACATCATGAGCATCGCCACAAAGAAGGTGATCAGTTCGGCCAGCTTCATCCCGGTAAAGTTGGCGTAGAACAAAACCGGGATGGCGCCGGCGGCGGCTAGGAACACGATGATCGGCTCGATGGCGGCATTGGCGCGCGTGACCTTCATGGCGCGCGAGAAGGTGGCCTTGGCCTCCTCGTTGAAGCGGCGGCGCTCATAGTCCTCCATGCCGAAGGCCTTGACGATGCGCATGCCGGTCAGCGCCTCCTGCAGGACGGCGGCGAGGTTGGCGAGGCGGGCCTGGCCCTCGCGCGCGGCGCGGCGGACCTTGCGGCCAAAGTGCGCCACCGGCAGGATGCAGATCGGGAACACCACGAGCGAGAGCAGCGCCAGTTGCCAGTTCAGCCAGCAGATGTAGCTGACGCCGCCGATGAGCACGAACGGCTCGCGAATCAGGTCTCCGATGAACGTACTGACCGCGTTCTCGATCATCATCGTATCGTTGGTGATGCGGCTCATCAGCTCGCCGCTGCGGCTGCGCGTGAAGTAGCCCATCGAGAGCTTGAGCGTGTGGTCGAACAGCTTCTCGCGCATGTCGCGGACCACCCGCTTGCCGACCCACTCGATCATGTAGCGGCTGGCGAAATCGCCGATGCCACGCAGGATCGTGAGCAGCGGCAGCAGCGCCGCGATGATGATGGTGGCCTGCAGCGAAAGCCGGCCCAAATCGCCCAGCATGCTCAAGTTTTTCTGGATGACCGGCAGCAGGCCGGCGGTCGAGCCGCCGAAGAGGATGCCGAAGAACGTGCCCAGCAGCAGCCGCGGCACATAGGGCTTGGCGTAGCTGAACAGTCGCACCCAGACGGCGCGCTGGCGTTGAGATGCCGGATCGGAAGTCATAAAGGCGTGCGCAGCTTAACACAGCCCGATGCGGCGGTGTTTATTTTTCTTGCTGGCGCGGGAACTGGGGGCGTCAGCCCTGGCCGTGGCCGAGTTCCTCAAGGTAGCGCTGGGCCTCGAGCGCGGCCATGCAGCCGGTGCCGGCGGCGGTGACCGCCTGTTTGTAGGTCGGGTCCTGCACGTCGCCGGCGGCGAAGACGCCCGGCTTGCTCGTGCGCGTGTTGGTGGTGATCAGGAAGCCGGCCTCGTTCATCGCAAGCTGGCCCTTGAACGGCTCGACGTTCGGCTGATGGCCGATGGCGACGAACAGGCCCTTGATGTCCAGCGTGGAAAGCTCGCCGGTCTTGACGTTCTTCAGCCGCAGGCCGGTCACGTCGTTCTTCGCCACGTCGAGGACTTCATCAATCACCGAGTTCCAGCGGACCTCAATCTTCGGATGGTTCAGCACGCGCGCTCCCATGATCTTCGAGGCGCGGAACGCGTCGCGCCGGTGGATCAGCGTGACCTTCGAGGCGAAGCGCGTCAGATAGACCGCCTCCTCCATCGCGGTATCGCCGCCGCCGACGACGGCGATCGGCTTGTTGCGGTAGAACGCGCCATCGCAGGTGGCGCAGGCCGAGACGCCGCGGCCGATCAGTTTCTGCTCCGACTCCAGGCCGAGATATTTCGCCGTCGCGCCGGTGGCGATGATGAGCGTCTGCGCCTCCAGCGTGTTGCCGTTACCCATCATCAACTTGAATGGCTGGCCGGACAGATCGGAACCCATCACCATGTCGGCGACGAAGCGCGTACCGAATTTTTCCGCCTGCTTGCGCATCTCTTCCATCAGTTCCGGCCCGGTGATGCCCTTCGGGAAGCCGGGGAAATTTTCCACCTCGGTCGTCGTCGTCAGTTGGCCGCCGGGCTGCAGGCCCTCGATCAACAGCGGTTCGAGGTTTGCCCGCGCCGCATAAATGGCCGCCGTGTAACCCGCCGGGCCCGTGCCGATGATGATCAGTTTTTCCGTCGCCATGTTGTGCTCCTGCTGGTGAATTTGCCTCGCCCCGCGGGACGAAACCGCTATAGTCGCGGCGCAACCTATCGGCGAGGAAAGGAAAAAAGTCAATGGACATCCTGAAAGATATGTTCGACAAGCAGGCCCAGCTCAACCGCCGCATCGGCGTGGACACCACCCAGATGCCGGAGGAGGAGCAACCCAAGTGGATCCTCAACTACTGCCGCGCGATGAGTCAGGAGATCGCCGAGCTCACCGATAGCGTGCCGTGGAAGTGGTGGGCCAAGTACCAGACCTACAACAAGCAGAACGCGCGCGTCGAGATCGTGGACCTGTTCCATTTCCTGATTTCGCTCGCGCAGGTCGCCGGCCTGACCGCCGAGGATGTCCACCGCCTCTACATGGAGAAGAACAAGGTCAATTTCCAGCGCCAGGACTCCGGCTACGCCATCAAGCAGCAGGGCGACGACAAGCACATCGGCGCCTGACCGCCCGTTTTCCAAGCCTTGGAAGAAATCCCCGGGAAAGTTCCAAGGCTGGGAACGTTTCCCGCGGGATTTTCCAAACCTTGGGAAAAAGGCTGGTTTCGGTTTCCAATCCTTGGAAAATTATTTCGGTTCGAGCAGCGCCGCAGCGAGCGCGGAGAACTCGGCCTCGGTCGGCAGCCGGCCGCGCGTGCGCTGGAAGTCGGCGACCTGCTGCCGCGCGGCGGTGAGGAAGTTTTTGTGCAACTGGTGGCACGGCGTCGGCCGGCCGGTGGCATCAATCAGGCAGAAGAAATTCCCCGGCTCGTTGTTATAGACCTGCCAGAAGAGCGCGAAGGGTACGCCCCAGCGGAGCACGCGCGCGAGGTAGGCGCGCGTCAGCGGTTCCTGCCGGTCGGGCGTGCGTCCGCCGCCGCCAAAGCCATACTCGCCGATGAACACGCGCCGCCCGGGCAGCGCCGCCGCTTTGTTGGTGGAGAGATGCGCGGCCACGTAGTCCAGCGTCTGGAGCATCTCCGGTTCCTGCAAGTTCTGCATGTCGTAGGCGGAGTAGGAGACGTAATCGAGGTTGGTGACGAACGGCAGGACGGCGTTGACGACGCGCACGTCGCGGCCGGGCTTGGCGAGCATCGCGTCGCGCACGCGGTTGAGCTCGGCGTAGCAGAAGACGTCCACGTTGGTGTGCGGCGTCGCGCGCTTCGCCTCGTCAATGCCCTGCTGGCGCGCGTTGAGCCAGCCGCGCATGCCGGCGACGGCCTCCGGCGCGGGATTGTTCGTGCCGCGCTGCGCGGTGCCCAGCAGCAGCCAGTCGCCCTCCCAGTGGCCGAGATAGAATTTCTTGCCGCTGCCGTTGAAGCGCGTCAACAGCCAGCGCGTGAACTCGAACATTTCATCGCGCTCGATTTTTTCCTCGACGGTGTTCGGGCCCTTGCGCCAATAACCGCCGTTGGTGTGGCCGGCGGCGGAGGCCCACACGAAGTAATGGCGGAACGGCATCGCCAGCAGGCGCTGGCAGGCCCCGTCCGCCTGCGCGTAAGCGGTCAGCGTCGTGAACTCCTTGCGGTGCCGGCCGGCGTCGAGCGCGAACTTGATGATGTCGCTGCCCATCGCCAGCAGGTGCCCGGCCTGCTCCACGGCAACGTCGTTGGTGGTGAATTGGTAGAGCGTGCCGAACGCCTGCGAGCCGAGGCGGAGGTTATAGGCCTCCACCGCGGGCTCGGCGGCCAGCGCCGCGCCGCCCAAACACAAAACTGGAATCAGCCACCGCATCGCGCGGCAATAAAACCCCTCCTCCGCTCCGCGGTCAAGCGCCCCGGCCAGAATTCCACACTTGGGCAAGTGTGGAATGGCGTTGCCTCGGGGCGGGCCCCGTGCGGAGCAGCGCACGCGGTGTAAAGCGGTTGGCTTTCGTCCGCTGCGCCGGTATCCTCGCGCGCATGAAAAGTTTCATCCGCCTGCTGCTGGCCCTGGTGCTGGCCACCGCCGCGCGCGCGGCCGACCGCGAAACGCTGACGCAATTCTCCACCATCCCCGCGCTGCTCGCCGGCCTCTATGACGGCGAGTGGACCTGCGCCACGGTGCTGACCAACGGCGACCTCGGCCTCGGCACGTTCGACCAGCTTGATGGCGAGATGATCGTGCTCGACGGCCGCTGCTACCGCACGCGCAGCGATGGCAACGTGGCGCCCGTCGCCGGCGGCGAGAAGACGCCGTTCGCCTGCGTCACCTTCTTCGATGCCGATCTTGTGATCAGCAACCTCACCGCCGGCAGCCTCGCCGAGGCGCTGACGGCGCTCGACCGCAAGGTGCCCTCCCCCAACCTCGCCTACGCGCTGCGGATGGAGGGTGTGTTCGCTCTCGTCAAAACCCGCAGCGTACCCGCGCAACAAAAACCGTATCGGCCGCTGACCGAAGTCGTGAAGACACAACCTACGTTCGAGTGGCGCAACGTCCGCGGCACGCTACTCGGCTTCCGCTGTCCGGCGTTTGCGAAGGAACTCAACGTCGCCGGCTGGCACCTGCATTTCATCACCGCCGACCGGCAACACGGCGGGCACGTCCTCGATCTGCGTCTGGCCAACCAGACCGCGCAGCTCGACTTGACGCCCGCGCTGCGCCAGAACCTTTCGACCAACGCCGCCTATCTCCAGCTCGACCTCTCCGGCGACTCGACCGAGGCCGTGAGGAAAGTGGAGAAATGAGGCGGGTGCTCCACCGACGCGCGGCGAACCTCCCCGCGAGCCGTTTTCCAACCTTGGTCATGTGCTTGAGCCTGTCCTGCTGCGCCGTGGCGCACGCCGCCGAGCGCGTGATCAGCCTCGCGCCGAACCTGACGGAGATCATCTGCGCGATCGGGGCCAGCGACCAGCTCGCCGGTCGCACGAGCGTGTGCGACTACCCGCCGGAACCGCTGAAGAAAGTCCCGGTGATCGGCAACTTCGGCGCGCCCGTACTGGAGCGGCTCGTGGCCGCGCGCCCGACGCTGGTCGTGGATGTGGCGCTGGAGGATGAGTCCATCGCGCGGCGCCTCACCGGGCTCGGCCTGCGCCACGAACGCATCCCTTGCCGGATGCTTGATGACATCCCCACCGCGATCCGGCGGCTCGGCGTGCTCCTGCACCGCGAGGCGGCCGCGGAGCCGCTGGCCGCGCAGCTCGCCGCCGGCATCGCCGCCGCGCGCCAGGCCGCCGCCACGCGGACCAACGCGCCGCTGGTCTACGCCGAAATCTGGAGCGACCCGCCGATGACCTGCGGCAAAAAAACCTTCCTGGCAGAACTCATCACGCTCGCCGGCGGCCGGAATCTCGGCGACGCCTCCGACCGCGATTATTTCGCCATCTCGACCGAGTGGCTGGTCGCGCGCCGGCCGGACATCGTGCTGTGCTTCTACATGGCCGACGCGCAACATCTGCCGGACCGCTTCGCCGCGCGGCCGGGCTGGGCGACGCTGCCGGCGGTGAGGCGGAGGAGCATCCACGGCGGCTTCGACAACAACCTGATGCTCCGCCCCGGCCCGCGCGCCCTCGAGGGCCTGCGCGTCCTGCAAACGTGCTTCCAGCCCGCGCCGCCCTGAAGCCGGTGTTCCAGGGTTTGGAATTTTGGGCGGCGTTTTTTCCAGGGCCTGGAAAAACCCGCATGGAATTTTCCAAGCCTTGGAAATCCCCGTTCCTGCCGGTAGAGTCCGCCCATGCCACGCCCTCTACTGGCCCTCCTGTTGTTGTGTGCAGGCTGCGGTGAGCTGCCCAAGCTGCTGCCGGAGAAGGTGCCGGCCTCCGATCCGCGCGTCGCGGAATTGCTCGCCGTGGTCGCGGCCTCGAAGCACACGGCCCAGGGGTTCACCGAAATCGGCACCAACGCGGAAGTTCGGCTGGAGATCGCCCGGCGCGGCGGCGCTTATGACCGGATGCTGCATATCCACGGCAAGACCTCACGCACCATCGCGTTCAAACAGGCGGGCGCCGGTTGGCGCTGGACGCACGAGCAGGAAATCTTCGAGGGGCCGCGCGATTACACCACGGTGGATGGCACGTTCAAGGAATCCCTTTGCCTGACCTACGAGACCGAGCGCCTCGCCGCAGTACGCACCCACCGGCTCAACGTCAGCTACAGCGGGGACGACGCGCAACTGGCGTGGCCGCGCGAACTGGCGCTGGCCGACGCGCTCCCGGTACTCGCCGCGTGGGGCCACGATGTCTCCCGCGCGCCGACCAACACCGCGACGGTGACGGCGACCATCACTGACTCCGCTGACAAACGCAACCGCATCACCGCTGTGCCCGATCCGTTTCGCATCGTATTAGAGGTCGAAAGTCCGACGGGCATCGGCCGCGCGCGTCTGACGCCGACCGGCGGTGGCTGGCCGGAGCGTATCGTAGTGCGGCTGCGGCTGGCGGCGCTGGAAACGTTCAACGCGGACAACGGCACGGCGAAAGTGCATACCCATTTTCAAAGCTATCCACCCTTCGAACAATCATGCGCGTTGAGCATCACCGGCGAGCGCCGGATCGGCACGGCTAATCCCTACTGGATTTTTGCGCGCCGCCAGCGCAATGAGAACCTGTTCGAGCTGACGCTGCCGGCGGCGCTGTTCAAGGATGCGCCCGCGGCGCTGGACCTCCGGTGGATTGATTACCTCCGCTGACGCCAAACTCCAGGAGAACACCCATGAATGTGAAAGCTGCTTGGTTGCTGGTGTGGTGCGTCGGCTGCGTAATCGGAGCGGATGCGGAACCGGTCGCGCATCGCTTCCTCAAGTCCGGCTGCGGCAGCGGCTCGGTCGCGATCGTCGCGGCGGATGGGAAAGTGGCATGGGAATACCCGCTCGCCGAGGAGACCAGCGACTCATGGCTGTTGCCCGAGGGCCACGTGATTTTTGCCTTCAAGCGCGGCGTGCGCGAGGTGGACGCGGCGAAGCAGACGGTCTGGGAATATCTCGCGCCTAAGGACGCCGAGGTCCATGCCTGCCAGCCGCTCGGCGAGGGGTGGTTCCTGCTCGGCGAATCGCGCAAGGGCGGCAGCCGCGTCATGGAGATGAACCGCGCGCAGAAAATCCGGCTGGAGTTCAATGTCGCGGACGCCGCCGGCACGCCGCACAACCAGTTCCGGCAGATTCGCAAGACGCCGCAGAACACCTATCTCGTCACACAGCAGCGCGGCGGGGGCAAGGCGCGCGAGTTCGACGCCACCGGCAAGCTGGTCCGCGAATTCGCCGCCGGCCGCTATGTGGCGATCCGCCTCGGCAACGGCCACACGCTGCTGGCGTGCAGCGACGAGCATCGTGTGCTCGAGGTGGATGCGCGCGACAGGATCGTCTGGCAGGTGACGGAGAAGGAACTGCCCGGCAACCAGCTCGCGTGTGTCGCGGGCCTGCACCGGCTCGCCAACGGCAACACAGTGATCTGCAACTGGTCAGGCCATATCAACAAGAAGAACCACCCGGCCTTCGCCACCCAGCCGCAGCTCGTCGAGGTCACGCCGGGGAAGAAGGTCGTCTGGGAAGTCCGCAACCCGGCGCTGAAGATGATTTCCTCGATCAACATCCTCGATGGCGGCGACCCGCTCGCCGGCCAATCCTGGCGGTGAGGTCAGCGGCTCGCGAGTACGCGCGCCCGCCCTAACGGACTCCGGCGAAAAAGCGCCCACAGCTCACACAGGTTTCAGTTATTGACTTGCAGCCCCCACTACCTGGCAGTGCTAGGTAGCGGGGCCTGACGCTTGATATTATTACTGCGCGGATGAGATCGCGGAGCGGACAATGGATGTGGAATTCGCGTTATTTCGCGAGAGCGGCGGCGAGGGCCTTGCTGACTTCGCCGGCGAGGGTGGCGGAGCCATCGTTGGTGTAGTGGACATCCTTGGGCTTGCCGAGCTTCTCGCGCTGCGGCTTGACGAACGCGCACAGATCATGGACGGTGACACCCGCGGCCTGCATCACGCGCAGGGCAGCGGCGTTGTATTTCACCTCATCGCCGGGGATGCGGCCAAGGGCCCCTTCCGGCACCGGCGTAGTCGTGCAGAAGATCAGCTTCGCGCCGGTCTTCTTCAGGCGCGCGACCAGTTCGGTCAGGTTCTTCTCATAGGTCTCCACCGGCACCCACTGCCTGCCCTTGCCGACCTCGGTGATCTTCGTCTTGTCGTCAATGAACTTGAGGTCATGCAGACCCCAGTTGAAGTGGATCACGTCCCACTTTTTCGGACCAAGCCACGCTTCGAGGTGTTCGAGGCCGCGCGCGGTGGACTCGTTGTTGCCGGGCGCGTGAATGATGTTGGCCTTGCCCTTGAAATGCTCCTTCACGAACGGCGTGTACCCGATGGAGATCGAGTCGCCGATGATCAGCACGCGCGGCAGGCCCTCCACCTCCGGAGTCGCCGCCACTTTCGCCGCCTTCTTGGCCGGCGCCGCCAGCGCCCCGCCCCACCCCAACGCCACGCACAACAAACCCGCCGCCAGCCACTGCCAGTTCTGTTTCATGATGGCTCCTTTTACGAGCCGGGACTATAGCGGCGCGGCGGCCCGTTTCCAAGGACTTGTCAGCCGGAGGCTGATGGGGAAGTGAACCCCGCGCTTTTCCCAAGGCTTGGAAAAGCCCGCGGAAATTTTTCCAAGGCTTGGACAATCCTCAGGCGACAAGCAGGCCGATCAGCAGAACGGCCACCATGAACAGCGTAGCCGTGATCTTCACCATCAGCATCGCCGCACGCGCGAGGATCGCGCCAGTGGCGATGTGCAGCGCGGCGCCGTGGTGCTTGAGGCGGTAACGTTCGACGAGATAGGCGAGACCGAAGCTGCCGGCGAACAGGCCGAGGAGCGGGCCGAGCATGAAAAGCGGGAGGAGGCTGCCGAGCAGCAGACCGAGGAGTCCGCCGAGCAGCGCCGCCACGCCCGCCAACTTGGAGCCGCCGCGGCGCTGCACGCCCCAGGCGCCCGCCAGCCATTCAACAACCTCGATAGCCAGGCACAGCAGCAGGAACAACAGGATGGTCACAAGGCCGGGGAAACCGGGCGCGCGCAGCCAGGCGGCCAGCACTGTGGCGGCCAGCACGAGCCACGTGCCGGAAAAGGTCAACGCGGAAAGTAGTACGCCACACAGGCACAGCAACAGCACCGTGAGATAGCCCACGCCGTGTCCCAGCAACGCGCCGACTTGTGACCAGTCCACATGCATGCGGAAAACGGGCGCAGCTTACGCAAGGCCACCGGCCGCCGCAACCCCTCTCCACAACGCCCTCGAAAACCGGCCTTGACCGGCGTGGGCGCTGGGCTAGAGTGTCGCGAAAAAAAATGGGGTACTGGTTGAAAATAGCTACGCTGCTCGCCTGCCTGTGCGCCGCCTCCTTGTTCGCGTGGGCCGCGCTGCCGCCAGCGACGGTGGTCACGCTGGACGACGCCGAGCGTCCGGAGGCGTGGGAGGCGCACGATAAGGCGCCGGCACCGTGCGCCGCCAAGGACGGCGGCGTGGAGTTCACCTGTCCGTTCGGCGAGGGCCTCAACCGCGTCTATTGGGATCGCAAGCTGGCCGCCGATCTTTCCACGGCGACCTGCCTGGAATTCGATCTGACCTGTGAACGACCGGAGGCGCTGCAAGCACTGACCATCTATCTGAAGAGCGGGAAGGGTTGGCTGGTTGGCCAGACGCGTATCGCGGAGCCGGGCCGGCAGCGCCTGCTCCTGCCGAAGAGCCTTTTCAAGGCGGAGGATGGTCCGGCGGGATGGCAGCGCATCGAGGCTTTGCGTTTTTCGCCTTGGCGCGGCCAGCCCAAGAACACGCGCCTCATCTTGCACGGCGTCACCGCGCGACTCGGCGGCGTGGTGATCATCGAGGGCACCTCGTCGGTGGGCAACGGCCCCGGCGAGCGCCGGATTGCGCAACGTGTGACCCGCCTGGTCAACGACTGGCTTAACGATCTTGGTATCGGCCACGATGTGGTGACCGACGATGACGCAGCGGAGGCGCTCACCCACGCGCGCGTCGCCATGCTGCCCTATAACACCAACCCTTCGAGCCGCGAACTCAAGGCGCTGGCGGCCTTCGCGCAGCGCGGGGGCAAGCTGATGGTTTTTTATAGCGGCAGCACGGAACTCGCCAAGCTGATGCACCTGCGGCTGGGGGCCTATGAACGGGCTGAAACGCCCGGTCGCTGGAGCGCCTTCCGCTTCGTCCATCCCACGGAATGGAACGTGCCCGAACGCATCGCGCAGGAATCGAGCAATATCATGCCGGCCTATCCCGGCGACAGCACCGCCAGCATCATCGCCCTGTGGGAAAACCGGCTGGGGGGCAAGACGCCGACGGCGGCCTGGACAGCCTCGCCGCAGGGCCTCTGGATGGCGCACATCCTTCAGGACGAGGACATCGCCCACAAGCGCCGCATGTTGCTGGGTCTGCTCGGCAAGCTCGACCCCAACATCTGGCCGCAGGCGGCGGTGCAGGCCTATTACCGCGCCGGAGTGGTGGGCGGCGCCACCAGCTTCGCCGCGAGCCGCGGGCATCTTGCCAAGGACGCGGCCAAACTGGCCGAGGCCGAGCGCCTGCACGCCAGCCTGCCCACGCTGTTCAAGGAGCGCCGCTACACCGAGGTTGTGGACCAAGCCGCCACGCTCAACCGCCTGCTGACCGAGGGGTATGCCGCCGCACAACCTGCGCCGCAGCACGAGTTCCGCGGCGTTTGGGAGCACAACGGCGTGGGTTGGTATCCCGGTGATTGGGCGCGCACCTGCCGTGAACTGAAGGAGTCGCACCTGACCGCGGTGTTTGGCAACATGCTCTGGGGCGCGCTGGCGCACTATCCCAGCGACGTGCTGCCGCGCTCGGCCACCTTCCGCCGCTATGGCGACCAGCTCGACGCCGCCGTCAAGGCCGCTCATGCCAACGGACTCCAATTCCACTGCTGGGCTGTTTGCTGGAATCCAGGCGGCGGCGCCCCGGAGGACTTCCTGGCCCGGCTGCAAAAAGCCGGCCGCCTGCAGCAGACCGCCGACGGCAAAAGCGCGCCATGGCTTTCGCCGCACCACCTCGACAACGTCGAGATGCTGCTCAAGGCCTACGCGGAGATCGCCCAACGCTATCCGCTGGATGGCCTGCACCTTGACTATGTCCGCTACAGCGACCGCACCGTGGATTTTTCGCCGACCGCGCGTGGCGCTTTTGAGAAATGGCGCGGCGGCACGGCGTTCGGCTGGCCCAAGTGCGTGCAAAGCGGCGGTGCGCTCGCCCGTGAGTTCGAGTTGTTTCGTAGCGCCACCATCACCGCGTTCGTCCGCGAAGTCAGCCAGCGTGTGCGCGCCGTACGACCGGGTATCAAGATTTCCGCCGCCGTCTTCGCCGGCTATCCCGAATGCGTCACCAACGTCGGACAGGACTGGGCCCTGTGGCTGAAGCAGGGCTATGTGGACTTCATCTGCCCGATGAACTACACGGAGGACACGCCCCTCTTCCTCTCACGAACCGCGCAACACTTCGCCCTGCCCCAGGCCGCCGGCAGAATCTATGAAGGGCTCGGCATCGCCGCGCTGGAGTGCCGCCTGCGACCCGACCAGGCCATCGCGCAAATTGTCGGCCTGCGCAAACTGGGCGCGCCTGGCTTCCTATTCTTCGACCTTAGCCAGCCACTACGTGACGACATCCTGCCCTACCTGCGCATGGGCGTGCTCAAAGAGTGACGAGGGACGAGTGTCGAGGGGCGAGGCGAACATCGAACAGCCAGCTTTGAACAGCGCAGGCGGGAAGAAGATCATCCACAGATTACACCGCTTTCACAGATGGCCGAGCAGCAGACCGCCCAGCCAGAAAGCAGCGAAAGACTCAAGCGAGCCAGGCAGCGTTCAAGGTCTGACCTGGCCCGGACCCGGATTGTAATCAGGAAAGCAGGAAAACAGGAACGGAACCGTCTTTGCCTGCCTTCCTGATTTCCTCCTTCAACCTCTGCCTTGGAAAACAGCGCAGGCGGGAAGCCGCGAAGAAGATCATCCACAGATTACGCAGATTTCACAGATGGCCGCGCACAAACCGCAGCCGAAAGAGCGCAAGGCCCCAACGAGCCATTCATCGTTCAAGGTTTGACCCTACCCGCCGCCTGAAACTGCGCTTGGGGACGGTCCCCCGGCGCTGGGGACGCCTTTTTTCCAAAAAACCCCTTGTCCCGGACGCTGGCAGCACGCGCTGGCGCGGTCCGGGACAGGTCTCCAACGCTGGCAGCACGTGCTGCCGCCACGCGGGACAGGTCTCCAACGCCGGAGGCACGTGCTGCTGGCGCGCGCGACAGGTCCCCCGCGTTGGATACGCGTGCTCCCGGCGCACGTGACATGTCCCGGACGGTGGAAGCACGTGCTGGCGGGAGGCGCGACATGTCGCGGACGGTGGAAGCACGTGCTGCCGTGCTGCGGGACTTGTCCCGCAGCGCGGCAGCGGAGGGAGTTACGGTGCTGCTTTGGGGCGCTGGATTGGGGTTCCTCATAACCTGCGGAACAAATAGTCCGGCGCTGTCCACAGCGTTAAGGATTTTTTGGGTACTTGTTTGGAGTGCGCGGACGTGTCCGCGCTTGGGGGCGGCGCGACGCGTCGCGCCGCAGAAAGCGGCGTCCTGCCGCCGCACTCCAAATATTTTGCCCTCCATGCTCATCTGTGGCTGCTCTGCTTCCCGCCAGCGTTGTTTTCCAAGGCTTGGGAAATGGCGCGCAGCTTTTTCCGGGGCTTGGAAAAACCAGCGGTCAGAAGTCAGAGGTCAGCGATCAGATTTCCAAGCCTCGGAAAAAAACGCGCGAAATTTTCCAAGGCTTGGAACGCTGCTCTCCGCTTTCCGCTTTCTGCTTTCTGCTTTTGGATCAGCGCGGGTCAGTCGCTGTCCGAGGTGCGGCTGGCGGGCTTCTCGAAGTACACGGTGTAGCGGAGGTTGTCGAAGGTGACTTTGTAGCGGCTGAGGAGTTGGCGGCCGAGGCGGACGACGGTGTCGGGCTGGAGGCCGCGCTCGCGGAGGGTGTAGGCGCGGACGTTGCGGAAGACCAGGTCGCCCACGCTGACTTGCTTGACGGGGCCAAGCGCCATGCGCGGGAGCGCGATTTCAAAGTCGCCGCCGGTGTCGAGGACGAGGGTCACTTTCTTGCCCTCGACCATGCCTTGGACGGCGTAGGGGCCGTCTTTTTCCAGCAGGGGGACGGCGGCCAGCAGGCGCGCGCTGTTCGGGCGGTAGGCCAGGGAGGTCGTGAGGGTGACCATGCGGTCCTCGAAGTCCATCTGCACGGAGGCGAATTCGCGCAGGATGTTGCAGCCGAGGACGCCCTCCGGGCGGGGGCCATCCACGTGCCGGCCCACCACGCCGAGAGGGCCGGAGGCGGCGCGGACAAAGAGTACGACGTTCTCGATCCAGAGCGGATCAAAGACGAGATGCGGCAGCAGGCAGCCGTAGCCGACGAGGTCGTCGCGCACGTGGGTCGGGGTGGTGCCGTAGGCGCGGTCGGTGCCGAGCGCCACCGTGCGCAGCCCGCTGGCGGACTCGAAGCGCAGCCAGCTTTCGCGCGAGCTGGTGTCGAGCAGGAAGGGCAGCGGCTCCTCGCCCTTGAGCCCGCCCTCGATGACCGGCGCGGTGCTGCTGCGCCGCGTGGCAAAGGGCAGGACGGCCTGCTGGCTCGGATGCAGGCGGTTGGCGCCGACGAACACCGGGCCATCGTCGGAACTGTACATGGTGATGGCGTAGCGGCGCGGATCCTCCGGCTTGCCGAAGAAGGTGCGCAACTGGTCGTCGGTCAGCGGCCGGATATGCTCGGCGTGCGGCGCGCGGCAACCCGCCAGCGCCAGCGCCACCAAACCAAGAACGAGTGATGACTTCATGGGTGTGCTCCTGTGCTCAATCCTGTTCCGTCCGCAGTTCGCGCGTCAACAGCGCCTGCACGGCCGCGCGCGGGTCCTTGCCTTCGTGAATGACGGCGCAGACTTCCTCGGTGAGCGGCGCGCGCAGGCCGTGCCGGCGCGCCACGTCCAGCGCCGTACGGCACGTCCAGACGCCCTCGGCCACCTGCGCCATGCTGTCCAAAATCTGCTGGAGCGTTTCGCCGCGGCCGAGCCGCTCGCCGACCATCCGGTTGCGGCTGTGCCGGCTGGTGCAGGTGACGATCAGGTCGCCCAGTCCGCTCAAGCCGGAGAAGGTCGCAACGTGCGCGCCAAGCGCCGCGCCCAGCCGCGTCATCTCCGCAAGCCCGCGCGTCAGCAGCGCCGCCTTGGTGTTATCGCCGAAGCCGATGCCGTCGCACACGCCGGCGGCGAGGGCGATGACGTTCTTGAGCGCGCCCCCCAGTTCCACGCCGGCGACATCGGCCGAGGTATAGACGCGAAAGGCGGCGTTGCTGAAAAGCTGCTGGAGCGCGACGGCGCGGTCGTGATCGCTGCAGGCGATCGTCACCGCCGTCGGGATGCCGCGCGCGACCTCCTCGGCATGGCTCGGCCCGGAGAGCGCGGCCATCGGCGCGTGCTTGAGCAGCTCGCGCGCGACCTGCGTCATGCGGTGGCCGGTCTCGCGGTCGAGGCCCTTGGTGACGCTGACCACGAGCGCCGCGCGCGGCAGCAGCGCGCCGAAGGGCGCGAGGGTGGCGCGGAAAAATTTGGACGGCACCGCCAGCACCACCACGTCCGCGCCGTGCACCGCCGCGGCGCGGTCGGCCACCCATTCCAGCGACGCCGGCAACGGCACGCCCGGCAGGAACTTTTTATTCTCGCCCGTGCGGCGGAGCTCGGCGAGATAGTCGGGGAACGGGCCCCATAGCCGGACGCGCTGCCCGTTCTGCGCCAGCACCAGGGCCAGCGCCGTCCCCCACCCGCCATCGCCAAGGATTGCAATCTGCTTCATGCCTGCTTCCCAAACTGGAACTTGTTTTCCGTACCGGCCAGCAGCCGCCGGAGGTTGGCGTGGTGCCGCACGATCACCAGGAGGCCGAGCAGCGTCAAAACCACCGGCAGCGCCAAGCCCTGACCACGATAGAAGAACCAGCCGGCCGCCGGCACGGCGACCGCGCCGCCGAGCGAGGCCAGCGACATGTAGCGCGTCGCCACCAGCAGGAGGGCCCAGGCGAGCGCGCCGAGGCCGACGGCGGCGGGCGCGACGCCGAGCAGCACGCCCGCGCTGGTCGAGACGCCCTTGCCGCCCTTGAAGCCGAGATAGATGGGGAAATTGTGGCCCAGAATCGCCGCGACGCCGCAGAGCAGGCCGAAGCAGCCTTCCAAGGATGGGAAAGCCGGGAGGGCACTTTTTCCAAGCATGGGAAAAACCAGCGCGGGCACGAGGCCCTTGAGCGCGTCGAGCACGAAGGTCAGGAGGCCCCAGCCTTTGCCGACGCAGCGATAGACGTTGGTCGCGCCGATGTTGTGGCTGCCGACAGCGCGGATATCCACGCCGTTGAGCTTGGCGAGCCACAGGCCGCACGGGAGCGCGCCCACCAGATAGGCGAGGGCCAGCCACAAGGTCAGATGGAACCACGGTTGCACCGGGGCGATGGGATAGCACATCCCCCCGCCGGGCGCGAGACAGGAATCTCACCAGAGGGACTGGTGGTCCCTGGCAAAATGATGCGCAGGCCTGGCCACCGCGGCGGGGAAACGTGCGGCCAGTATTTTTTGCCACGCCTGCCTCACGGCCGGCGAAGAAGCCTTGAATTCGAAGCCGGCAAAATACTTCTGGCCAGCGGCGGCCGGCCGGCACCAACGCACCACACCCATGTGCCGGAACGAGGCCGGCGGATTGAGGAGGACGATGACCACTTCCACCCGCGCGCCTGCCTCCAAGGGTGCAGCCAACACCACCCGCGCACCGTGCAGCGAGAAATCGGTGGTGTGCCCATACCGGGGACAGGCCTGGCACAACGGAGTGCCGTCGGCCTTGAGCGTCTTCACCACCACCTGACAACGGATGAAGGCCCGCCCGCTTTGTCGCTTCTCCCGCATCGTTTTATTTCCCGGCTGTCCTGGCCACGCCCTTGTTCCGCGGACCGCCCTGCCAACGGCCCCCCACTCTTCCCCCTGCGCAGCATAACGCGGGACCGCGGCCCACGGCAAGCCACGTCAAGTTCGTCTGTTAAATTTTTATTGTCGGTAGACGCCGCTTCCGCCACTATGCCGTCGCGGTGGACAAACAGAAGCACAACCAGAAAGGAGCAACTCCGATGAAACGTATGCTGGCAGGCGGTATGGCGGTGGTTTGGTTGGCAGCCGGTTCCGCGGGGGCGGCTGACGAACTGTGGTTTGGTTTGCGCGGCGGCCCCAGCCTTCCGCGCTTGAGCAGTGGCGGGAACGAGATCAGCCAGGATTATTCCTCGCGCCTCGCACCCAATATCGGCATCGTGGCCGCATGCTCCCTCACCACCTGTCTCTCACTTCAACTCGAAGTGAACTACAGTGGTCAGGGTGGCGAGCGCGACGGCGTTCAACCGATCACGCAAGTCCCGCCCGGCTTGCCGCCACTCCCGCCGGGCAGCTATCTCTACGGCGATTTCAACAATGAGGCCATCCTCAACTATCTTGAAATCCCCGTCATGCTCAAATGGCACCACGACCTCTCCGAACACTGGCGCTGTTATGTGGTGGGTGGCGTCTTCTTCGGCTATCTCATCGAGGCCGAACAGCGTACCCGCGGCACCAGCCAGATTTACGTGGACAAGAACAAGACCCCGCTCACGGTCGGCGGCCTGCCGTTGCCCCCGATGTCCTTCGATGCCAATACCAACGTCAAGGATGACATCAACGACTTCAACTGGGGCGTGACGGCCGGCCTCGGCCTGGCCTACTTGATCACGCCCAAGCATCAGCTCTTCCTCGACATCCGCGGCGAATACGGCCTGCGCACCATCCAGCGTGATACCGAGGCCAACGGCAGCAGCAACGTCGGCGCCGCCATCTTCGCCCTCGGTTACATGTATAACTTCGGCAAATAACCAGTCCCGTCGGTCTCACGCGTCCATCATCCGGCCAACAGCGCGGGCATGGGATGGTTTTCTGGCGCGGTATCAGATGCGAAATTTATCCTGAGCCCCCCCTGTGCCATCGCTGGGCATGGCGGCCCCGTTTTGCGGCATGGTTTTTGCTATTTCAATAACCAGCCCGTTGAACAGGGGAACAAAAGTCTATGCAACAAGTGCTTTTATTGATTGATGATGGTGAGAACATTGCCCTGCTACTGGAGAGGATTGCGCGGCAATATTTGCCTTTTTTGCGAATCGTCAGCGCCCAAACCGGCCGGGAAGGGTTCCTGAAGGCTCAAACAGAGCAACCCGATCTCATCTTGCTGGATGTCAAATTACCTGATTGGGATGGCTTTGAGGTCAGCCGCAAGCTGCGCAGTCATCCAGCGACTCAAACCACGCCCATTTTGATGCTCTCCGGCGTGGCACGGGAAGAAACCGATGTACTCAAGGGCCTGAAAGCCGGCGTCAACGATTATATGTTCAAGCCCTTTTCCGCTCCCGAGCTTGTGGCACGCATCAAATTGCTTTTGCCCAAGCCCAAACCTCCGATGCACGAAAAAAACATCGCGTGGTGGCAAAAGTTCCTCCGGCGCGCCCCGGCCCAGCCCACCCACCTCGCGGCTGCCGCCGCGGCATGGCGGGGCCTTCCCGCCACTTGATGCTCTTTTCGGACACCCAGGCTGGCTTGCTTCCGGGAAAAATTCGCGATCCGTCACTTACGGTTTGTTGCCTGCCCCGGCTTTACCCGACTTACCCGCGAGGCTCTCCTTCCGGGCCTTCATTCCAGTCGTCGCGCTTGCCCTCACGGCATGACGAGGGTAAAGCAAAAGATCTGGATGAACCACACCAGCGGCGAGGTGTAGATCGCCACCGCCGGCGTCAGGCGATAGAACTTCACCTGCGAGAGATGGTGGATGTAGGTGCTGAAGAGCAACACGACGATCGGCAGCAGGCCCGCCCCATAATGCGCGAAGAACAGCGGCAGCGCCAGCAGCGTGGCGATGGTGAACGGAACCGCGCAAGCGGCGGCCTGCCGCAACGCGGCCACCGGGCTCCGCAGCGCTTTGTCGCGCGAGACGAGACCGGCGAGCATGGCCAGCAGATACCAGCACGCGATGATCAGCACCGCCCCGATCAGGAAGCGGATGAACAGCCCGAAATCAAACGCCGCGTCCTTGCTGAACGTGAGCAGCTTCCCCACCTTGCGGATGCCGCCCAGAATAGGCAACTGATCCAGCAACCGGGGGAACATATATTGATAGATCAGCCCGAAGATCAGCGCCGTCGAGCCGAGCAAGGTGGCCGCCACCGGCAGCCCCGGCCCGCCGGCTTCCGCCGACTTGCCCGGATTGGCCAGGACACACAACAAATCTTTCACGAATGAAGGCTTGGCGCCGCCACCTGTGTCGCCAATTTGTTCTGCATTTTGACTGCTCATCTTGAGTTCCCTTTCTTGGTTTTGTTTCCGCCCTTTCCCGTCAACCGAACAACATCCACCCCCCCATCAGATGGTCACGGGTGTTTAATACGTGCATGGTATGCCTTTGAACGAAACCGTCAAGCCGGATTCTGGGCAAGTTTGCGCTCACAGATCAGACTTCTGCTTTCCGAAAAAAAGCTTGTTCCGGCCCCCGGCACAGGGGGAAGCTTCTGCGCCGCCGCGGCCGCACCATGCACAGCCAGACCAGTCCATCCGGCCAGCCCTTGTCAGGTCGTCGCCCCTCCGGGCGACGCCGACGTGGTTTCTTGGCCCTTGCGGGTTTGCTCGTCCTGGGCTTTTGCCCGCTTATCCAGGCTCGCGCGGCAGAGTCCAATCGCCCGCCGGAGATTGAGTTCAAAGTCCTCCTGATCATCAAGCAGGAAACCGCTTCCTATCACCCCCTGTTTCTGCCCATTCGTGCGCGCATGACGGAGGCGGACATCAGGGCCGTGCGCCGCTGTTTCGAGGTGGAAACTCCAGACATGGTACGCGACCTCACCGGCGGCAAGGTGCGCTTCAGTCCCACGGTGCTGGTGTCGCAGAAGCCTCTGCGGGTTTGGAATCCCGGACGGCTCGATAGCGCGGAATATTTTCAGCCGGAGCTTTTGAACGAACTCCAGACCTGCGTCCAGCCCGGCCAATTCGATAGCGTCGGTTATTATTTTCTGCATTACGAGGCTGCTTCCGGTTACCGGATTCCGCGCGCCGGCTACGGCGTCGGTGGGTATGACGCGGCCCACGCCTTGGGCCTATTCGCCGTCCATTGTACGCCGCAGATGAATGCGCGCGACGAAATCTTCCTCCACGAATGGATGCACGGGCTCGATGGCTTCTATGGCGGCAAGCCGGGCGTGAAACTGCCCGCCGGGATGCTTCACGGCACCGACAAGCACGGTTACGGCGAGGCCAAGGCTTGGCGTCCGCAAGATACTTTCACGGGTTATATGCGCTGGTATCGCGACTACCTGAACGGAACCATTGCCGAGGGGAACCAGCAAGCCGGCCTCGGCAGCGCGGCGTGGAAGCACGGCCCCCTGCGCAACGCGGTGGCCGCCGTCGCGCAGAACTACCGCCTACAGCCGCTCCCGATCAAAACTTATCCCGCGTGGGTCCATGACCTCATGCAAGGCGATCTGACACACGCCGTCCTTGGCCAGTCTTTATTCAAAGATCAACTTCAACCCGGCGACTTGGCCAAAACCGACTGGCACCTGGAGACATGGAATACCAAGGCCGGCACAAAGGCCGCGGTGGTCCCGTTCGGCGGCAGCGCGCTCCAGCTCGATTCCTCAAACCCGAACGACGCCCGCCTGGTCCGCACCCTCGCCCTCCAACCCTCGCAAAACTATGTCTTCACGGCCGAGGTCAAAACCGAGCGCGTGGAAATCACGGAAGCCGGCGGCCGCTTGGCGGTAAATCTTTACGCGGGAGCTTCCACTTCGACCAAGGATCTATCCGGTTCCAAAGATTGGACGCGCGTCGTGCTCCCCTTTACCACCGGCCCCAAGGAAACCTCCTGCCGCGTCAAGCTCGCGCTCGGCGGTTATGCCAGCCTCGCCCGTGGCCGCGCCTGGTTCCGCAACATCCAGGTCCGCCCGGTCGCTTATCCCCTCGCCAATCCCTGAACAAGGAAACGCGCGGCGGGATGCGGAAGACGGGACAAGGACCGGGCTTGGTGGTGCGTTTGTCCAACCCGGCCTCAGAAAACCGCAGAAAGCCGAAGTTCCGCTCTTCGAGATTGGACCTTCGATATTCTGCGGTTCGCTTTAACAAGCGCGGCCATCAGTTCTTGGCGTGGATGCGGTCGAAGGCGCGGGCATATTCCTCGGCGATCTTGGGCGACTCGATCAGCACGAGGTTCTCATAGTTCTCCTTCGAGGCCGTGGTCGTGAAATTGTAGGAGCCGGTCAGGACCCGCTGGCGGTCCATGACCAGGAACTTGTCGTGCATCTGCCCATAACGACTGGAGAACTTGATCGCGGTGCAAACGACGCCCGCCTTGCGCAGTTTCTCCAGCGCCTTCTTCATGCCCTCGTAGTCCGACTGCCGGTCGTCGTACTTCAGCTTCACCGGCACCTTGCGTTCGGCGAGGCGGCAGATCGCCTCGACGATGCTCTGGCGTGTGATGATGTAGGTGGCGACAAGCAGTTCCTTCTTTGCCTTCGCCACCTCGCGCAGCAGCAGGCGCTCGCAATCCTCGTCGAAGGCCACGTCCACCTGCGTCGCCGTGTTGGTGTTGAGTACCACCGCAGCGGGTGCGCCCAGCGCCAGCCAGAGGCTCACGAGCAGCAGGCCTCCCAGGCTTGGAAAAATTTTCCGGGGCTTGGAAACGGAGGGGAACTGGGACGGTGTGCGCATGTTCACGTCGGCCTCGGCGTCGCTGCGAAGGGGCAGTGGTGGCCAGAGACGGGATCGAACCGCCGACACACGGATTTTCAGTCCGTTGCTCTACCAGCTGAGCTATCTGGCCACGGCGCGCGGTTTCATACACTGCACCCCTCGCGATGTCAACCGCACACCCACACCGCACACCCAAGCATCGCACCACATGACCCTTGCCATCAGGGACTTCAGGAGGAAACGGGACTTGACAGCAGGGCGGGCCTCGTAGGAACGTACTCGCAGGAAAATGCCGACGGTTGGGGAGGCAGGGCTAGTCATGGGATTGCGCATATTACAGGTGGAGGACGAACCGGCGCTGGCGCGGCTGCTCAAGGAATACCTCAAGATGGCGTTGCGCGAACCCTATGAGTTGGTCTGGGTGCAACGTCTGGCCGAGGCCACCCAGACGCTCACCAACCAAACTTTTGACCTGGTCCTGCTGGACCTGGGCCTGCCGGACAGCCGTGGCATCGAAACGTTCCTCACTCTCCACAACCAGGTGCCACATATTCCCATCATTGTCTTGAGCGGTCTCGATGATGAACCCACCGCACTCAAGACGCTCCAGAGTGGCGCGCAGGATTATCTCGTCAAAAGCAATGTAGATAGCCATCTGCTGGTGCGCGCCGTCCGTTACGCGATTGAACGCAAGAAGGTGGAGGCGGCGCTGGGCGAAGAGCGCGATTTGTTGCAGGCGCTGATCGAGAGCCTGCCGGACCAGATTTATATCAAGGATACAGAGGGACGGTTTGTGCGGACCAATACGGCCGTGGCCCACATGTTTGGCCGGGCCCAACCGGCGGCCATCGAGGGGCGGACGGATTTTGATTTTTTCCCCGCGGAGCTGGCGCAACAATTCGCCGCGGAGGAACAGCAGATCATCCGCAGCGGGCAAGGGCTGGTGAACCGTGAAGCCCGCCTGCTGGATACCACAGGGCAGGAGCACTGGGTGTTGACCACCAAGGTGCCCTGGCGTGACCACCGTGGCACGATCATCGGCATCGTGGGTAGCAACCGGGACATCACCTCGCTCAAGAAAGCCGAAGAGGAATTGCGCCGCGCCAACGCCGAGTTGGGAACCAGCCAGAAAGACCTGCAAGCGTCCCTGACGGAGTTACAGCGGGTCCACGGCGACCTGCGCGCCATGCAGATGCAATTGGTCGAGGCGGAAAAGATGCGGACCATCGGACGACTCGCCGCCGGCGTCGCCCATGAGGTCAAAAACCCCCTCGCCATTCTGCTGCGCGGGCTGAACATTTTACAGCAGTCGCTCCCGCCAACGGATGAGACCATCACGGGCGTCATCAAGGACATGCAGGATGCCATCCTGCGGGCCAACACGGTGATCCATGGTCTGCTGGATTTTTCCTCGCCCAACCAGTTGGAGGCGCATCCGGAGGATCTCAACGCGCTCATCCGCCAGTCGCTGTTCTTTGTGAAGCACCTCTTGAGCGAGCACCATATACAGGTCAGCCTCGCGCTCGCGGCGGATTTGCCCACCTGCCGGCTGGACCGGCAGAAGATCACCGAGGTGCTGGTCAACCTTTTTGAGAACGCGATTCACGCCATGCCGCAAAGCGGTACACTGCTCGTGCGGACCTCCTCCAAGCTGTTGACGGGCTTTGGGTCCAACGTGGGGGGCGATACAGCAGGCCAGTTTCCGATCGGCGGCCGGGTGGTCGTGGCGGAGATCGAGGATACAGGCGCCGGCATTCCGGCGGACAAGCTGAACAAGATCTTCGAGCCTTTCTTCACCACCAAACCCACCGGGCAGGGCACGGGCCTTGGCCTCTCGGTATCCAAGACCATCGTGGAACTGCACCGCGGAACCATCGAGGTGGAGAACCGCGCCGAGGGCGGCGTCCGCGTAACGCTCATGTTCCGGGCACACGCGGAAGCTCCGTGAGGCGGCGCCGGCGCTTATCGCTTCAGGTTGTCCCCGATGCACTGCAGCAAATCGGCATCACTGGCCAGTTTCCCCAGGAAGCGATAGCCCGCGCGCGTGACCGGCCCCTGGGTGCTCTCCTGTTCGCCCACCAGCGCCGTCAGGAAAATGATCGGCACCTCGCTCAACAGCGGGTCCGCCTGCAACAGGCTGGCCACGTCGCCCCCATCCATCTCCGGCATCACCACGTCGAGCAGGATCAGATCCGGCTGACAGGCGCGCGCCGCCGTCACCGCCCGGCTGGCGTTGTTCTCATAGAACACTTCGTAGTGACCGGTTTTCTCCAGCACGAGTTTCATCATGCGGGTGAACGCCGTTTCATCATCCACGATCAATATCTTCTTCTTCATGGGTTCCTCCTCCGGCACGGTCAAACTGTAGGCTGGCGGACGGTCGGTGTCAACCGGCCGTTGGCCGCGCTTTTCCAGGACCTGGAAAAGGGCGTGCAAAATTTTCCAAACCTTGGACAATGCCGCCGCCGTTTTTTCCAAGCCTTGGAACACCGGCAGGGAAACCACATGAAAAACATCTGTTGCATCGGCGCGGGTTATGTCGGCGGCCCGACCATGGCGATGATCGCCAAGCAGTGCCCGGATATCCGCGTCACCGTCACCGACGTGAACGAGCAGCGCATCCGCGCCTGGGCCGCCGGCACGCCGCCGATCTACGAACCCGGTCTCGCCGCAGTAGTCCGTGAGGCGCTCGGCCGGAACCTGTTCTTTTCCACCGACATCCCCGCCGCCCTGGCCGCCGCCGACCTCATCTTCGTCAGTGTCCACACGCCCACCAAGACCTTCGGTCAGGGCGCCGGCCGCGCCTCCGACCTCCAATACTACGAAAAGGCCGCCCGCCAGATTCTCCAACACGCCAAGTCCGACAAGATCGTCGTCGAGAAGAGCACCCTGCCGGTCCGCACCGCCGAGGCGATGGATCGCATCTTCCGCAGCGGCGGCGGCAGCATCCGCTTCGAGGTGCTTTCCAACCCGGAATTTCTCGCCGAGGGCACGGCCATCAGCGATCTTGAACAACCCGACCGCGTCTTGATCGGCGGCCATGAGACGGCCAGCGGTCACGCGGCGCGCCAGGCGCTGGTGGAGATTTACGCCCGCTGGGTGCCGCGCGAGCGCATCCTGACGACGAACGTCTGGTCGAGCGAACTCTCCAAGCTCGTCGCCAATGCCTTCCTCGCGCAGCGCGTCAGCTCGATCAACAGCATCTCGGAACTCTGCGAGGCGACCGGCGCGGATGTCGAGGACCTCGCGCGCGCCATCGGCACCGACAGCCGTATCGGCCCCAAGTTCCTGCGCGCCGGCGTCGGCTTCGGCGGCTCGTGCTTCAAGAAGGACATCCTGAACCTCGTGTACATCGCCGAAACCCACGGCCTGCAGAAGGTGGCCGCCTACTGGGAACAAGTCGTCACCATGAACGAGCACCAGCAGGCGCGCTTCGTCCAGCAGATGGTCGCGCGGATGTTCAACACCATCGCCGGCAAACGTATTGCCGTGCTCGGCTTCGCCTTCAAGGCCGATACCGGCGACACGCGCGAGAGCCCGGCCATTGCCGTCTGCCGTGACCTGGCCGCCGAGCGCGCCGCGGTCGTGGTCAGCGACCCGCACGCGCTCGACAACGCGCGGCAGGAACTGGCCGACCTCGGCGCGGCCATTGCCTTTGAGCCCGACCCCTACGCCGCCGCTGCCGGCGCGCACGCGCTGGCCGTGCTGACCGACTGGCGGCACTACCGCGACCTTGATTTCCAGCGCCTCTTCCAGACCATGGCCAAGCCGGCCTTCATCTTCGACGGCCGCAACTGCCTCGATCACGCCCGCCTCTACGACCTCGGCTTCAACGTCTTTGCCATCGGCAAGCGAGTCTGGAGCCACCTCTGAACCTTGAAAAATCTTGGCGACGGCGCGCGGGCTGTGTTAGCGTCGCGCGCCCGAAAAGCATGAAAGCTGCGTTTCTCCATCTGGTGGCGGTCGCGTTGCTCGCCGCGGGCCTCCGTGCGCCCGCGCAGGAAATCCGCGAGGGCCTGCCGCGCCCGCGGCCGGCCGCCACCAACGAGCAGGCCAGCGTCGGCCTCGAACAGATCGAGGTCAGCGCCGACCAGATGGAATACTTTCAGGACAAGAACATCATCGTTGGCCGCGGCCACGTCCTGATCGAGCGCCACCGCGAGCGCCTGACGGCCGACTTCGTCCGCGTCAACACCGTGACCCAGATCGCCGAGGCGCGCGGCAACATCACGCTCGACCGCGAGGGCGCGGTCTGGCGCGGCGAGGAACTGACCTATAATTTCCGCACGCACCAAGGCGACTTCGGAGCCTTCGTGGCCTTCTATGATCCCATCTTTGTCCGCGCCGACGAGGCCAAGCGCGTCTCGGCCAGCAAGTTCGTGCTGCACAACGCCACGATCACCACCTGCGACGGCGATGACCCACAGTTCTACCTGCGCGCCGGCGAGGCGCACATCCTGGATGGCTCGACCCTGCAGACCTATAACACGGTCCCCTACCTCTTCGGCATCCCGTTCTTCTGGCTGCCCTACTGGCAGCGCAGCCTCGACCCGGAAATCGTCACCTTCTATTTCGTGCCCGGCTACAGTTCGCGCATGGGCCCGTTCGCGCTCACGGGTTACGGCTACCGCGTGGCCGAGGGCGTGCGCGGCGTCTCGCATGTGGATGTCCGCACCCGGCGCGGCGTCGGCCTGGGCCAGGATGTCCTCTGGAAAGATCCCGCCCCGGCCAAAAAGTATGAGGGTCAGGTGCGCGGCTATTGGATGTATGACGCCGATCCGTTCTTCAAGGAAAACAACGAGGTGCGCGAGGGCACGACGGATCACCAGCGCTACCGCCTCCACCTCCAGCACACGCACACGCTCTCCGACCGCGATGCCTTGATGGGCGAGGCCAACTACCTCAGCGATCCCTACGTGATCGAGGACTTCTTCGACAATGAATTCCGCCACAATGTGCAGCCGGAAAACCGCCTCTCGCTGATGCACCGCGGCGACAACTATGCCGCCGGCCTGCTGGCGAACGCCCGCCTGAACGATTTCTACGAGAACATCAACCGCCTGCCGGAAGCCACCCTCGAAATCAACCAGCTCCAGCTCGGCAACACGCCGTTCTACTACGAAAGCCAGAACAGCGCCGGCTTCCTCCAGCACGTCTATCCCGGCACGCTGCCGACCAACGCGCCGCCCAGCCCGGCGGACTACGACGCCTTCCGCCTCGACACGGTCCACACCCTCTATTACCCGACGCGCAACTTCGGTTTCCTCAACATCATTCCGCGCGCCCGTTACGAAGGCACGCTCTACTCCAAGACCTACACGGTGCTGAACACCACCAACGTCACCGTGCTCACCAACCGGGTCATCACGGCCACGGGCACGAACTCCCTCCTCTCCAGCACCAACACCGTGCTGCAAACCTTGCGGGAAAACGGCGGCGCCATGCGCCACCTGCCGCAGCTCGGCGTCGAGCTCAGCTTCAAGGCGTTCAAGGTGCTCGACGACGCGCCCACCGGCATCGGCCGCGACGTCGGCCTGCGCCACGTGGCCGAGCCCTACCTCAACTACACGCTCCAGCCCGCGCCCAACCTGGAGCCGGCCGAGCTGCCGCAGTTCGACACGCTGGACACCCTGACCTTGCAGAACGATGTCCAGCTCGGCCTGCGCAACAAGCTCCAGACGAAACGGCGCGGCTACGTCCACAACCTCGTGGATTGCGATCTCTATACCTATTATCGCTTCCAGAACCCGCCCGGCACCACCAACGATTTCAGCGACATCTATACCCTGACCCGCCTGCGCCCGCTGGATTGGCTGATGGTGGACTTCGACGCGGCCTTCGATCCCTACTCGACCGAGTTCAGTTTCTTTAACACGCAACTGGCGCTGCTCGATGACGACGAGAGCCGCCTCGCCGTGGAATACCGCTACACCAAGGATCACAACAACCTGCTCTCCGGTGAACTCATGCTCTTCCCGCGCGACCGCTGGTCGTTTCGCGCCTACGCCCGCTATGACCTCGACAACAGCCAGCTCCAGGAACAATCCTACCTGGTCCAACACAAGAACGACTGCCTGGGCGTCGGCGTCGGCGTGCGCCGGCTCGATAACGACACCACGCTGTGGTTCCAAATCTGGCTCTCGGCGTTCCCGCAACTGGCCGCCGACCTGGGCCGCTGACGAAAGCCAACCATGAGTCTGCTCCCGCACCAACTCCTTTCCGTGGCCGAAGAAGCCGCCTACGCCGCCGGCAGCCACGCCCTCGCCAACGTGGAACGGCGGCACGAAGTCCATCTGCGCTCCGCGCACGACGTCAAGCTGCAACTCGACATCGAATGCCAGCGTTGCGCCGCCGAGGTCATCCGCCGCCACTGCCCCTCGCACGACTTTCTGGGCGAGGAGGGCGGCGCGTTCACCGACACCGCCACGCCGCTATGGATCGTGGACCCGATTGATGGCACGGTGAACTTCTCCCACGGTTTGCCGCTCTGGTGTTCCTCCGTCGCCGTGCGGCAGGGCGGTAAGATCGTCGCCGGCGCGGTCTTCGCGCCCATGCTCAACCAGCTTTACACCGCCACCGTGGATGGCCCCGCCCTCTGCAACAGCCAGCCCTTGCGCGTCTCCACCGTCAACCGCCTCGACGAGGCGATTGTCTTCACCGGCATCTTCAAGGACCAGCCGCTCTCGATGAACCTGTTCACCAGCTTGAGCCGCTCCGTGCAGAAGCTGCGCATCTACGGCTCCGCCGCGATGGATTTGTGTTTGCTCGCCGCCGGCCGTGCCGAGGCCTATTTCGAGTCGAAGATTTACCTTTGGGACATCGCCGCCGCCGGACTGATCGCCGAGCGCGCCGGCGCGCGGGTGGAAGTGCTGGAGCAATACGATCCCGTCTGCTGCCGCTACCTCGCCACCAACGGCCCGCTCCACGAGCCGCTCAAGAAACTCATCCTCGCCGCCAAGGCCTGAAGCACCGGCCGCGACGGAGCGCGGCCCTCCACACACGGCGTTGCGCTCTTATGGGAGGGCCACGCTCCGTTGTGGCCGCAAGAAACTGGTTCCCCTCGCCCAAGGGCACAAAGTAGGTTTGAGCAGGGAAGGCGGGAAGAGGCGCAGAGGAATTTCCCACCGGCGCTGTTCCCTCCGCATGATTTTGTTCCCATGATTTTGAGTGCCGCTTCCTGCTTGGCGACCTTGGCGTGCTTGGCGCGAAACAAATCCGCAAAGAGTCTCGCGCCAAGGACGCAAAGCAGATTCAACAGGGCGCTGTAGGCCCGGTGACCTCACCGGGCGGGAAAGAGCGCCGCGTGAGGTCACGCGGCCTACAGTTCCGACCGACGAATTCTCAAAGAGAAATATCATGTGGAGGTGGCTGGAGTTGTCTTTATGCGGTGACAATGCCGCCTGCTAAAGACAAATTGTATAATAAGGTTCAGGCGGGGCTGGCGCGCCCGCCTTACTTTTGGAATTGAACAGGGAAGAAGGGAAGCAGCGAAGAGGAGTTTCGCGCCTTCGCTGTTCCCTTAACTGGGCGATGTAGGCCCGGTGACCTCACCGGGCGGGAAAGCACGCCGCGTGAGGCTTGTTCCGCGCCGCGCGGAATCACGCGGTCTACAGTTCGCGTCTTCGTCGTTGCGTTTGCGGGTTGGGTTGGGGTGGGCCGCATTCTGACGAATGCGGCTACGGCAGTGAAACGGACGGGGTGGACTGCCTGGACGCAATGGATAATCCAATTTGATTCCTTTCCTGAAAAGTGCCCTACCGCAAATCGGCCATCGGCAATCTTCAATTCTTTCGACCTGCGCTGTTACCTTGACTGGGCGATGTAGGCCCGGTGACCTCACCGGGCGGGAAAGCACGCCGCGTGAGGACACGCGGCCTACAGTTTCCGCCATCGCTGTTTCCTCCGCATGATTTTGTTTCCATGATTGTGATCTTTCTTGGCGTTCTTTAAGCCGTGGGGTATAAGCCGAGCGTCAAGTCGAGGTAGGATGGAGAAGGCCGATGCGGAGGCAAGGAAAAGGTCAGGTTTGGTTCCGAGGTGAGCTTGCCCCAGTTTGACGGACTCGCGGGGGATGATAAAAGGACCCCGCATGAACACAGAAACGCAGAGCAAGACAACGCGAAGATACGACGCGGACTTCAAGCGGCAGGCTGTCGAGTTGCTGCTGAA
>CAISWQ010000035.1 GCA_903889245.1 uncultured Lentisphaerota bacterium
CACCCCGAACGCTTTGTCAAAGGACTGCCGGTGCCCAGGCGGGTGCCGGATCAGGTCTGGATCAATCCACCCCAGCCAAACACGACTAAATCATGATGGAAAATGTGTCTCACTTTCATTGACAACCAGCGGGCTTGGAAACCCGCGCGGCGTTTTTTTCGGGGACTGAAAAAAACAGCGGTCAGTTTTCCAAGGCTCGGAAAAAGCGGCGGAAAAATTTCCGGGGCTTGGAAAGCCTGCACCGCCATGACGCCAAGCGCGCCAAGCCGAGCAGACGGAGCAGCGGAGGCGGAGGATTCACAAAAGGAAACGAAGCGAACCAAGGCTTGGAAAACGGCGCAGGTGGGAAACCGGGGAAAAGAGTAGCCACAGATGAACACAGATTTTCACGGATGGGGAGCCGAAAAAACAAGTACCGCCACTGGCTGCTGACCTCTGACTTCTGCTCTCTTCTCTTCCTCCGCACTTCGAGGTTGGACATTCGCTATTCGATATTCTGCAGTTCGGTTGCGGAGCAAAAATATCCTGAACGCGGCGGGCAACGCGGGACTATTGGTTTTGCAAGGTATGAGATTCACCTTCCAGCGCCCCCAAGCCGCCGCCGTAGCCCCGTTTTCTGCCTGGGCGGTGGCTTCTCCGGTTCCGCCGGAGGCGTCTCCCGTGAAACGGGAGAAGACTTTTTTCTCAATACTGACGTCTCCCGTCCCACCGGAGGCGTCTTTTTTTGTGGGAGACGCCTTCCGTGGAGCGGGAGAGCGCTCCGGTTCCACGGGAGACGTCTTCCGTCGCGTGGGAGGCGTCTTCTTTTGCGCCGGAGAGTGCTCCCGTCGCGCCGGAGACGCCTCCGGCGGCATGGGAGCACCCCGTTTTCGCGATTTTCCTAAGAATTTGGCCTCTTGAGGGGCGCGGGGAGGTCACGGGCGGAGGAAACCCGTCGCGTGGGCGTGGGGCGGTTAGGGCCAGACCTTGAACGCGGCCTGGCTCATTGGGCCTATCGCTCTTTTGGGCGGGCTGCTGCTCGGCCCTCTGTGAAGTCGGTGGAGGGTCTGCTTCGCGGTTCAGCGCCAGCCGAAGACGGCGCCGAACTGCCAGACGGCGCAGCAGAGCAGCCACGCCGCGCCGGTCATGTAGGCCCACTGGAAGAGGACCCACTTCAGCGCGCCGGTCTCGCGGCGGACGACGACCATCGTGCTGACGCACTGCATGGCGAGGACATAAAAGAGCATGATGTTGAGGCCGCGCAGCGGCGTGAAGAACGGCTGGCCGGCGGCGTCTTTCTCCGCGGTCAACCGCGCCTGCAAGTCGCTCATGTTCTCCGGGTCGGTGACCTGCGCGCCGTAAATCGTGGCCATCGAGGAGACGAAGACTTCGCGCGCGGCGAAACTGCTGACCATGGCGATGCCGATGCGCCAGTCGAAGCCGAGCGGCGCGATCACCGGCTCGAGGCCGCGGCCGATCATGCCGGCGTAGCTCTGCTCCAGCGGCGAGGCGGGATTGTTTTGGTCGGGCCGCGGATAGCTGGTCAGCACCCACATCAGCACGCTCATCAGCAGGATCACCGTGCCCGCTTTTTTCAGGAACAGCGCGCTGCGCTCCCACATGATGTGCAGCAGCGTCCGCGCGCGGGGCAGGCGGTAGGGCGGCAGTTCCTGCGCGAGCGTCGTCGAGGGGCCGCGCAAGATCGTCTTGCGGAAACCCCACGCGAAGGCGATGCCGGCGAGGATGCCGAGCAGGACGAGCCCGCCCAGTACGAGCGCCTGCAGCGGCAGGAAGCCGAACAACACCGTGGTGGGCAGCACCGTGCCGGCGAGCAGGAGATAAACCGGCCAGCGCGCACTGCAGCACATCAGCGGCGCGACGAGGATCGTGATCAGCCGGTCGCGGGCGTTATCAATCGTGCGCGCGGCCATGATGCCCGGCACGGCGCAGGCGAAGCTGGAGAAGAGCGGGATGAACGCCTTGCCGTGCAGGCCGAACTTGCTCATCAGCCGGTCGAGCAGGAACGCGATGCGCGCGGTGTAGCCGCTGTCCTCGATGATGGCGATGAAAAGGAACAGCAGCATGATCTGCGGCAGGAACACCAGCACGCCGCCGACGCCGGCGATGACGCCATCGGTCAGCAGGCTCTGGAACTGGCCTTCCGGCACGACGCGGGCCGTCCAGGTTGCCAGCAGGCCGAACAGGTGTTTGATCCATTCCATCGGCGGGTGCGCGAGCCAGAAGATGGCGCCGAACATCGCGATCACCACCGCCGCGAGCGCGGCCATGCCCCAGACCGGATGCGTCAGCCAGTAGTCCAGCCGGTCGGCCAGCGCATGGGTGGCGGGTTGCAGGGCGCGGACATCCGGCAGGATGTGGTCAATCCATCGGAAGCGCAGTTCGGCCTCGAGGGTCGGCCAGTTCATGCCGGCGGCGGTGAGTTGCGCGCGCGCCCGCGCGACGACCGGCTCCAGTTGTGCGCGCCACGGCCGCAGGCGCGGCATCTCGAAGGCGGTCGCGGTGCAGATGATGCGCAGGGCCTCGCCTGGCGCGGAGGCGGCCGTGGCCAGGTTGTGCTCGCGCAACAGCGTCGCCAGCTCGGCCAGCGAACCGGCGATCGGCAGCGGCAACTCGACCAGGTCGCGCGCCGGCGACACATTTTGCAGCAGGTCGTCGAGCGCGTTGCGCAGCTCATCGAAGCCGAGGCCCTGGCTGGCGGTCATCGGCACCACACGTACGCCGAGCCGCCGCGCGAGCTGGTCCACGCGCACCAGATGGCCGCTGGTCACGCAGGCGTCCATCATGTTCAGCGCGATCAGGGTGGGGCGGCCGAGGCTCAAGACCTGCGAGGCGAAGAACAGGTGGCGCTCCAGGTTGCTTGCGTCGAGCACGAGCAAAATCGCGCGCGGCACGGGCACGTCCTCGTCGAGGCCCATGAGCACGTCGTGCGTCACCTGCTCATCGAGCGAACGCGGATTGAGCGAGTAGGTGCCGGGCAGGTCCATCAGGTGGATGTCGCCGGTGCGCGGCAGCGTCAGCGCGCCGCCGTGCTTCTCCACCGTGACGCCGGGATAATTGGAGACCTTCTGCCGCAGGCCGGTCAGCCCGTTGAAGATGGTGGATTTGCCGCTGTTCGGATTGCCGGCGACGGCGACGTGCGGGATATGTTCCTCAACCACGGCCGCCGCCTTCCGGCATGCGCGTCACCGCGAGGCAGCGTGCCACGTTCCGCCGCAGGCACAGCTTGCCGCCGCGCACGCGGATTTCCAGCGGCCCGTCCCAGTGGGAGCGTTTCGTGACGACGACCGGCGTGCCGGCGGTCAGGCCCATCTCCGCCATGCGCTGTTGCTCCGGGGGCGAAAGCGCCATCGCGCCCAGCCGCGCCGGTTCTCCGACGCCGAGGTCATCGAGGTGCAAGATGGGTGCCGCCGTCTGCATGGGGCGCGAATATCCATCAATGTCCCCGCCGCGTCAACCGGGACGAAAGGTGAGGGTTGCGTAACGCTTTTCTCAAGGGGCAGGCGCGCTGTTGGTGAGGCTGCCGCCCAATAGCTGCAATATACCGTTGGTGTAGATGATGCCGGGGAAGGTAATGGGGGAGGCGATACTCAACGTGCCTACGCCCAGCGTGAACAGATGGGATATGGTAAGGGTGCCGAGCGCGAGCGCATCCGTGGAGGGATTGAGGGTGCCGGTGACCTCGCCGGAGAGCTGGTTGGTTTGCAACTGCAAGGTCACAGTGGAAACGAACGTGTTGTTGGTGTAGAGCTGCGTCTGGTTGCCGGGCCACGTCACCACGCCGTTGCCGCCTTGGAGCAGATGGGCGAGGACGAGACGGTTGGTGCCGATGATGATGGTGCAGCCGTTGAGATTGCTGACAGCGCCGCTGCTGAAAGGCAGGGCATTACTGATGGCGAGCATGCCGGAACCGGCAAGCACGAGCGTATGGGTGGTCGCCAGCGTACTGCCCACACCCAGCACGTTGGTGGTGGTCAGCACCACGTTGGTGAGGAGCGCACCTCCACTGACTGTGGAACCAAGCGGCAGGGTGTTGGTCCCGTACACAACGACACCTCCGCCGCTCAACGTCAGCAGCCCACCCCGCAAGGCTCCGCTGGCGAGGGCAAAGGTGCCCGTTGAGAGGAGTGGAGCCATATTGGTGGGCAGCCCGATGAAGCGGTTTAGCAGATTCGTGAAGCCGCCGCCGGCGGTCACCCAAGTTTGTGTGATGACCAGAGCGCCCATGGCCACAATGCGATTAGTGGTCAGCGCGCCACCCCCTGGATGTTGAAGCAGCAGTGTTCCGCCTGACGTCAGCCAGTGATTGGCAATCTGCACCGTGTCGTTGGTGTCAGGCGGCGTGATTGGATTGAGGGGGTGCGCCAACCGGCCCAAGCCGGCGGCGCGCAAAGACCAACCACGCGTCTGCCACCAGAAGTGCGCCTCGCGGGGCGTACTGTTGGAAGTCATCAGCCAACCGCCGACACGCTGGTCAGGAGTTTGCCAGATCAAGTCAGCCGTGCCATCGCCATCAATATCCACACTACCTCGCAACAGCCAGTCGCCGGCCGCGGTGAGCCATTGTGGCTGCAGGCCGCTGCCGTCGTTCCAGCGCCAGGCACTGACGCCACCATCCGGCCGCTGCCAGAGCAGGTCGGGTGGCGTAGCGCGCTGTCGCGGCGCGGCGGCGCGCAGTTGCCAGTTCTGCTGGTTACCGAGCACATCAGCCGCCAGGAAACTGCCGTCGGCGGCGAGATCCCAGGCGGCCGTTGTGCCATCCGGACGCTGGAAGAACAGGGTGGCACGCCAACCCGCAGTCCGGCTGGAGCCGGTGCGCACGGCCCAGTCGCCGGTATTCCAATAAAAACGCGCATCGCGTTTGACGAAGTTTTCGTCCATGAACCAGAGTGCAGTCCGTCCATCCGGCGTCTGCCAGACCAGATCATCTATGCCATCGCCATCAATATCGGCCGCCGCCATCAGCCGCCATTCATGCATGTTGCCGAGGAGTTCTGCATACTGGAACAAGCCGAACCGATCCAGCGTCCAGCGTGCCACCACGCCCGCTTGGTTCTGAAAATAAAGCTGCGGCACCAGGCTCACGCAGAAGAGGTTGGTACCCACCAGCGTGCCCTCATTGACTACAGGCTGATAGCAGCGGATGACTCCATCTACCGCCTCAAGCGCCCCGCGATTGAGCGTCGGGCCATGCAGATGAATCACGCCACCGCTGATCGCGCGGATGAAGCCCTCATTCGTGACCGCTTCCGTCAACACCAGCAGATCACCTTGTCTGGCCAGCAGAACCTCGCCCATGGGAATATTGGTAGCCGTCAGAAACACGTTGGTGACTGCGCCTTGCGTTACACCGCGGCCCAGCATCAGCCAGAGCGCTGCGAGTACGGACAAAAACCTGACAACGGGTCCCATGGTCTGCCTAATCCTGTCGGCGGCAAGGCAAGCGCAGCCTCCAGTGGATGTCAAATCCATTTTTGGGTGATCCAAGGGTTGGAAAGAAAGGAACTCTCTTTCCCTGCCTTGAAAAGATTCACCCTGTTTTTTCCAAGGCTTGGAATTGATAGGCAGTAAATTTCCGAGCCTTGGGAAAAGAAGCCCTTACTCGTCGCAGACGACGCGGAAGCCGACGTCATAGATGCCCTGCTCGGGGAGATAACTCTGGCGGAAGGCGGAGCGGCAACGCTCCGGCTTGTCGTACCACGAGCCGCCGCGGACGGAGATGCGCTCCGCGGCGCCGGGCCGCTCGCGACCGTCGTCGCTCCGATAAGGGTGGGGACGGTAGGCGCTCGCGGTCCATTCGGCGACGTTGCCGTGCATGTCGCAGAGTCCCCATGGATTCGCGCTGTAGGAACCGACGGGCGCGGAAACGCGCGAGCGGTCATCGAAACGTATATCGGCCGGCCGCCACGGTGGAATCAGCAAGGTGCGGCCTGACCAGCCGAACGGATCAATCGCCTGATGCGTGCGGTCAGCGACGTTGGCGCAGCGCGCGAAGTCGCTATCGAGCGTGCCATACCACAGCGGCGTCGCGGAACCGGCGCGGCAGGCCCATTCCCATTCGGCCTCGGTCGGCAGCCGGAAATGCCTTCCGGTTTTCTCTGAGAGCCAGCGGCAGAAGGCGTTTGCCGCGTCCCACGAAACGCGCACGACCGGCTGCTTCGGCCGGTTCAACGCCCAGCCGCGCTCGCCGGGGCTGAACTGGATGTAGTCGCCGTGCTCCAGCCGGCTGTTGTGCGCGGGCTCGAACTGCGCGAACTGTTCGTTGCTGATTTCGCAGCGGCCCATCCAGAAGGCGCGTGGGATGGCGACGCGGCAGGGGCGCTCATCAGCGCAGCCATCCGTCTGTCCCATGATGAATTCGCCGGCGGGGATCTTCAGCATGTCCAGCGCAAGGCCGTTGCCCGGCTTGATGACGCGCGCGGCCTCGCTGCCTTGACGGCGGCGGGCCTCGGCGGAGTCGAAGGGCCAGCCGGGGCAGGTAAGAGGTGAGATGGAAGATGTGAGGTTTTCGGAAGGGATCATCGGAGTGGTGGGCCGTGGCGGGGGTGGTGGACTTTCCGGGTCTTCGTCCAGGCCGGTGAATTTCAGGCGCAGGGCGCGGCGGCGCTCGGCTTGATGCGCGACGCGGTTGGTGCCGCAGATCGTGGTCCACGAGCCGTGCGCCGGCGCGTTCAGGTCAATCCACGTGACAAGCCGGTCCCACGCCTCAGCATCGAGCGCGACGCCGTGGTGGCCCTTGCGCAGCATCTGCACGAGGCGCGTGGTCCCGGCGTGGAATTCCCACGGCGGCAGCAGGTGCATATCGCTCTCGCGCGTCGGCGCGCGCACGAGCTGGCGCAGCGCGTAGTAGGCTGGCGTGAAGCGCGAGGCGAGGTTGTAGGCATTCTTGTTGTCCAGGATCGGCACGGGTGGTCGGTCGGTCAGGTTGGGGATGGTCCTGCTATCGGCGCGTGCCTGGCCGCCATGGCAGCCGATGCAGAATTTGTCCAACACCGGCTGCACTTCGCGGCGGAAATCGAAGCCGCGCACCGGGCCGTACCACGGCTGGATGATCGAGGCCGGACGTGTGGCGGCGAGGCTCTTGCGCAGCGGCGGCGAGCTGCTCTGCTGCTCGTGACAGCCGACACACGAAAGTGTTTCGCCGGGCATCGCCGTGAACCAGCTCCGCATGAGCTGCACCGCCTGGCCCCCGGCGTCGAGCGGCTGCAAGGCGACGGGCGTGTAGGCGGGCACACGGAAACGCGCGGAGCCATCGGCATTGACCGGCACGGTGCCGAGCACGCGCTTCACATCCCACGGGCCATCCATGCCGGGTGCGTCGGGTTCGCCGCCCATGCCTTGATAGGCGAAGTGATAGCTGACGAGCCGCAGCGCCTTGACCGAGCCGCGCGGCACGCCTTGGAGGCCGGGGCCGGCGTAGATATCGGCGAGAAAAACTTCCGCGTCGTGACGGGCGGGATCCACCTTGTCGGCGATCACCGGCGGGCGCGCGGTTTTCTGCAGCGGGACGGGTTCGAGCAGCGCGTAGCCGGGCAGCTCGCATAGCGGAACCAGATTGTCGAAGACATCGGCGAGATAGATGCCCCACGGCGCCTCGGCGGAGGGCTTGCAGGAGACGAGAAAATATTTATCGCTCAACGGGAATGGATGCAAAAATTTTGGCCACGTCTGTGCGATGGGCAGGTCCACATTGATCGGCTCGACCTGGCGGCCGCGGCCGGGAATTTTCTGCACCGCGCCCCCGGCCTCGAACCGCCCCTTGGCGGTGTCGAAGAGCACAAGGTCGCCCATGCGCGGTTGCTCATGGTGGCCGCCGACCACGGCGACGAATTTCGTCGGCGCGCCGGGCAGCGGCTTCGCGTAGAACAGCGAGGCGGGCCAGTAGGAATTGCTGCCGTAAAATTCCATCTGCTCCGTGCCGTCGGGATTCATGTGGAACAGGATCCGCGAGAACGCGTGCGGGATGTCGGTATATTCCCAGCGCAAATAGAGCACGCGGCCGTTCGGCAGCAGGGTGGGACACCAGTCGTGGTCCTGTTCGAGCGTGAGCTGGCGGATGCGGCCATCGCGCTCCAGCAGGAACAGGTTGACGACGTGCCCGGAGCCGCGCACGCATGGCACGCCGGTGAATGGCGCGGTGGAGGCGAAGATGATCCGGCCATCCGGCAGATAGCACGCATCGTAGTTGTCCACGTCCGGCTCGTTGATCAACGGCAGGGTGTGGAGCCCCGAACCAGCGGTGCTGATCTCATGCACCCGCCACCGCTTGCTGGCCTCCGGCATCGAGAACAGAAGCCGGTCGGCATCGAAGTGCAGCCGCAGGTCGCCGACGAACCGCCCGCCCTCGGGCCGGTATAGCGTGGTCAGCTTGCCTCCGGTCCGGACCGGCGAGAGCACAGCGATTTCGTTGTCGTAGCCGGCGGGCTCCAGGCTGGAGTTGCTGGCATAATTCATCGGCAGGCCGAGCTTGCCCGCGCCGCGCTTGACCAGCAGCAGCCGTTCGAAATCCAGCAGCGGATTGGCGAGCAATGCCTCGCTGCGTAGCAGTCGGAATTCCGCCGCAACATCGCGTTGCGCCGCCACCTGTCGCAGGCTGGCCAGCCGCTCGCGAAATTCCGCGCCACGCGGATAGCGTTCCTTGAATGTTTCGCTCAAGTCGGCGATGGCCAGCGCCAGCGCCTCCCACTCGTTGGATGAAACCGATGCGGGGATGGGCTGACTGCGCGTCATCGGCCACTGGGCGGGCTGGCGGAGATAGGCGAGCGCGTTGCCGAGCACTTGCTCGAAATTCTGCCGGTAACCCTGCGGCGCGTCGTAGTAGAGCGGCGAGAGCCGCCAGCCGGCGACGATGATGCGGCCGCGGCCGAGCTGATATTCCAGCAGCGGATTTTCCGGGCCGCCGGGCGTCTTCGCGAGCAGCGTGCCTGCGGCGGGATGGAACCCGGCGAACGCCGGGAAGACGGCGCAGGTCAGCCACGCCACGCCGCGATCGAGATCGAGCCCGCGCAGTGCGGGATGTTCCGTCGCGACGGGCAGCAGTCCGGCCTGTGCGCGGTCCTCGCCGAACGTCACCGGCGCGCAGCGCACCTTGTCCACGCCGAGCGCGTTGACCAGCGCGGCCGCCGTGCCGGAGAGCAGCAGGCCGTGGCCGGAGGCTACGTAGTTGCTCAACGCCGCGACGGTTTGTACCTGAAACAGCACACCGGTCGCCAGCAGCGTATCGCCCTGATGGCACCAGAGCGCCGCAAAACCATCCAGCTTGCTGTCCGGCGTGATGAGCGTGGCCGCGGCGAGTTTCTTCGCCAGCTCGCCGGCGGTATCGGTCTCGACGCCACGCACCTCCGTCGGATTTTGGTCGGAGAGAAAAGCGATGGGCGACTGCGCCGCCGCGGTCATGGCGCCGAGCGCGAGGCAGGCGATGAAGTTCCGTTGCAGCATGGCGCGCAGCGTAGGAGCGACCGGCCGCGAAACCAAGCCGGAAAATGGAACAGAAGGCAACAAAGCAACGATGTTGGAGGGTAGGGCGGGCGCGCCGCGCCCGCCACCAAACAAACCAACCCAACAGTGGCGGCTACCGCGCACCCGGCCCCACTCCAACCCGCGCCGGGTGTAGTCATGTCCCTTTAAAGATGCCGATTAGGATCATGGTTACTATAAAAATAACAAAAGGAAGCGAGATCCACGCAAGTGTTTTTTGCATGCGAATCCAATGCTCTTCATCACGATCCCGCTTTGTCGGCATGAGGAGCCAACGCCAAGCAGGGTGCATCCGCGCCTGAAACGTTTTCCGTGCACCATCTCCCCATATGGTGGAGCAGAAACCCCAAACGAAGCCAACGGTCACAAAGCCAACGAAAATCAGGTCGCCTATTTTGTCCTGTGGGCTACTCATCGGTGTGACGCTAGCGGAAAGCCGGGATAGGGACAAGCGTCTGGTGTTGGCTAGCGGCACGGCAGGAGCCAAGAGGCGAGGAGGGTGACGAGGAAGCCGGAGACGGAGATGGTGGTGGAGATCACCGTCCAGCTCTTGAGCGTCTCGCGCTCGGTCAGGCCGCCGAGCTTATTGATGACCCAGAAGCCGCTGTCGTTCATCCAGGAGAGCATGTCGGCGCCGAAGCCGATGGCGAGGAAGACATAGACGGGATGACAGGGCAGCGTGCCACCGGCGAGCAGCGGTTGCATCATCGCGGCGGTCGTGAGCATGGCGACGGTGGCGCTGCCTTGGGCCACACGGATGACGGCGGCGATCAGATAGGCGAGCACGACGAGGTTCATCTCGCGGCCGGCGGCCAGAGCTTGGATCGTGGTACCGACGCCGGCGTTCTTGAGCATCAGCCCGAATGCGCCGCCGGCGGCGGTGATCAGGATGATCATGCCGGCGGTTTCGAGGACCGGGCCGAGGAGCTTGTCGAATTGCAGCATGGTGAAGTGCTGCCGCCGCGCGAGCAGGACAATGCCGGCGAGCGCGCCGGCGAGCATGGCGACGTGGCGGTTGCCGAGAAACTCCAGCCACGGCCAGAGCGCGGGCGCGCCCTCCTTGGCCCCGAACAGTTCGGCGAAGGAGCCGATGGCGATGAGGCCGATGGGAATCACGATGGGCAGGAGCGAGGCGCCGAACGAGGGCAGGTCGGCGTCGGGCTTGTGCATCAGCGCTTCGAGGTCAGCGCGCGAGACGCCGCGCATATCGCGCACCGGCACCTCGAGGCGGCGGTTGATCCAGCGGATATAGCCCCACGCGGCGGCGAGCGCGAACGCGCCGATGACGAACGCGGCGAGCATCGCGGTGCCGGGCTGAATGTTCAGCGTCGCCGACATCGCGAGCGGGCCGGGGTGGGGGATCATCACGCAGTGCGTCACCGAGCCGGAGGCGCAGACGGCCATCAGGTAGAGCAGATAATTTTTCTTCGTGTGCAGGCTCAAGGCGCGGGCGAGCGGCATGAGCAGGAGGATGAAGGAGTCGTAGAAGATCGGGATGCTGACGATGTAGCCGCTGATCAGCAGGGCCAGGCCGGCATGCGCCTCGCCGAAGAACGCGAGGAAGCGGCGGACGATCCGGTCGGCCGCGCCGCTCTCCAGCAGGCAGATGCCGATGATGGCGGCGAGGACAATGACAAGGCCCACCGTGCCGCAGACCTTGCCGAACTCGGTGACGGTCAGTTCGACCGACTGGACCCAATGGCTGACCTTGGGTTCGCCGGGCAGCGTGCCGACGCGCGAGAGCAGGCCGGCGGCCATGCCGGAGGCGATCAGTGCGAGGAATGCGTGCAACCGGACGACCGTGATCAGCACAATGACCAGACCGATGCAGATCGCCAGCACAGCGAGCGGCCAGAGATCGGGCTGGAGGGCGGCGGGTGTCATTTATTTCCTTGTTGTAAAGGCCTTGTGGTTTCTTTCAGATGCGATGCCCTGGAAAAATCCTTGAGCTCAAAGAACCAGATCAGATTCGCTATCAAATCTTGCGAAGCTTCCACGTCAAATTGCTTTCCATTCTTGCCTTGCTCGACTCTGACTTGGGTTGTTCGAATGGGTGCGCCAATTGTTCCGCCCACACTTGGAACAAAAAAGTAGCGATGTTGGAGCCCGGGTGTTTTGTCGAACGGTTGAAGTGAGGTCATCCTCTTAAATGAGCGATAGGCTTCCAGTGTGAGTCCAATTTCGAATGACCTCGTATTGCCGTTAATTGTCACAGAAACTTCACCGAAATACTGCCCGTTCCGTTCTTGTGCGGTCAGTAGCTCAGGCAAGTCTTGGTGATTGTCTCGCATGTGCTTTATTTCATCTTACGTCGCCGGCGCGCGGCGGCGAACTCGGGGGCTTCCTTGAGGCAGGTGCCGAGGACGCGGAACGATTCGCGGAAATATTTCCACGCTTCGCTGCGCAGGTGCGCGCCTTCCGTGCCGAGTTCAGTCCAGCCGGGTGTGGTGAAGTCGTCGGGCGGCAGCGCAAGCTTGTCCCAGTTCTGGAAGAGCCGGCCCCAGTCGCTGCCGAGGATTTCGCGGATATAGGCCTGGTGCGAGGGATACCAGAAGGTGTCGTGATAGAGCACGCTGGCGATGTAGGCCCACGGGGCGAGGATGGTCTTGAGCGACCACTCGATGGGCTTCTTGAGCGGGCCCCAATAAATCTTGTGCTGCATCCGGCTGGCGAAGGTCATCTTCTTGTAGGGGCCGATGAAATGCCAGTTCTGCGCGGCGGCGTCGGCATCGCCGACGAGCTTGATCTCGCGCGGATCGCCGCAGCCCAGCCCGAGCTCGTGGGCGAGCCGGACGAACTTGATGTCGCGCAGCGGGTCGAAGCCCATCAGCCGCGCGGCGGTGGCGTCAATCGCAACCTGGTCCGCACTGGCGAGCAGGACGTTCTTCACATAAGGAATCATGCAACGCGGGCCGGGGCCGTCGCCGGCGAAGGTGCCGTCCATCATCGCGAACAGGCCGCTGTGGATTTTTTTCTGGATCATCAGCAGGTCCACGAGCGTCTCGTGGATCACCGGGTGCGTCCAGTGGCGGCGCTCGTTGAGCAGGCCACCGAACGCGTTCTTCATCGCGCCGGTGGTCGTGGTGAAGACGTGCGTCTTGACCGTGGGCAGGTGGATGATGTTCTCGCCGATGAACCGCTTCGGGATCATGAAGCCATCGGGATAGACCTGGTTCAGGCAGAGGAACTTGTCGGCGACCGCGCCGACGGCGTCGCGGACGTTGATCCAGTCCTCGCCCTCGTAGAGATGGACGTTCTTCAGGCCGTGGTTTGCGATGACGTTGACCTGCTTGTTCTCGCGCTCGCCGAGGTGGGCATCAATGACGACCGTACGGTTGTGGCAGGCGTGAATCAGTTCGGGCTTGAAGCCGTCGCGCTTCATCGCGCGGATGACGCCATCGAGCTGCCACGGCGTGGTGCTGCTGCCGGGATAGAAGAAGTG
>CAISWQ010000036.1 GCA_903889245.1 uncultured Lentisphaerota bacterium
GTATTGCCAACGCTCTTCGCGGTCGGCGCGGCCCTGTCGTTCGGCCTGCTCACCGCCGCGCTGCGCGAGCGTCGCTGGTCCCTCGGCTTGGCCGGCGCCGCGCTCGGTTTGATGCTCTGGGAGTGCGCCGGCCGTTCCAACCCGACGCTCTCCTTGCTCGATAACCGACAGGAGGCCTACGCTGCGGTCGCCGCCGACGCCCGCGAGGCCGGTCAACCGCCGCACGCGTTCATCATCGTCCTGTGGCCCGGCGACTCGCATTACGCCTCGCTCTACCAGCACTACGCCTCGCTCTATCGTGTGCGGATGGTCAATGGCTACAATCCGTTCATCAAGAAAGATTATTTCGAGAGCGTCTTCCGCCGCTTCGAAAGCCTCAATCAAGGCATGCTCTCCGAGGAGCAGATCGCACGCCTCGGCACCATGGGGGTACACTGGCTTCTGTTCCATGAAAATTTTTTTCCAGAGAAGGTCAGCCCCTTCCCCGCCGCCGCCACATTGCAGAACCTCCTGAATCATCCACGGCTGAAGCTGCTCAAACAGGATGGTCCGGTGTGGGCGTTTCGTATCCTGGACGCCCCGCAACCGCGCACACCCGTCGCCCAAGACTGGAAGGTGTTCTTCCCGGCTCGCCAGTGGGAGGGTGAGCGTTGCACGTTGAGTGCGGCGGCGGCCACGCAGGCGGCGGCGGACGCCAGCGGCCGCGCCTGCGCGCTGCTCGCCTACACCAACGCTTCTATACAGATCCCACCCGTGCGCACCGCGATGCGCCCCGGCCTGCGCTGGCTGCTCCGTGCGCGCGGCACGGGCGAGCTGCGTTGCGAACAGGTGCTCGGCAGCAACTCCATCGCGACTAGCAGCCTCGCGATCAATAGCACCCATTGGATATGGCAGTCTGTCGCGGTGCAACCGTTCACCGGTTTCGATCTGCTCGCGCTCAAGCTCACGCGCGAGTCGGGCGCGATGGAACTCGATCTCGCTCAGTTCGTCTCCGGCGAATGGCCTATGCTGGCGCCCGGCGAGTCATTCGACCTGCCCGCCGCGCCCTTCTTCCACGCCGGCATGACCGCCCTGGCTGAAAATACCGCGGTGTTCCACCCGGCGCATGACGCCGCCGGCGTGGCGTTTTATGGCCCGAAACTCCCGCTGGCCTCCGGCCTCTACGAGATTACACTGGCACTGGAAACGTCCGCTGCCGGCAAAATCCTTGGCAAGCTGTCGCTCGAACAGGCGGCGTCGCAGTTGGCCGTGACCGAGGTCATCGCCGGCCAGCCCGTGCGCTTACGCGCGCGGCTCACCGACAATCTGCCTGTAAATCTCATCTTCGAGTATTCCGGCGCCGCCGAGGTTGCACTACACCGCGTCAGCCTGCGGCGGTGTGAGTAAGGTTCACGGCCCAGGCGGGACGAAACCAGTCAGGAGGGCAGACAGTTCTGCTTCGACGGGACGAGTCGCCAACGTTTCCAACCTATACTGTTGCGCTGCCAGCACAGTCTTACGCAAGGTGAAATCATGGCTGATGCGGTATAACAGGGCCGCAAGCTCCACCGGTTGAGCGTCGGCAAACATCACGCCCGCGCCGCCAAGCGCCTCGCGCGTGCCGCCCGCGTCGCGCGCGATCACCGGCACGCCGTGGCGCATCGCCTCGACGAGCGGCGCGCCGTAGCCTTCGTGCGCGCTGCACGAGACAAAAACATCGGCGAGTTCGTAGTAGGCGGCAAGCCCGGCAGGCGTGGCAAACCCTTCGAAGCAGACGTTCGCCGCGCCGAGGTCGCGCGCGAGCAGCCGCAGCATCAGCGAATAGCGCGGACAGCTGCGCTCGGAGCCGACGATGAACAGGCGGCTATACGGGTTGAGCCGGCGATAGCACGCGTAGGCTTCCAGCAGATCCTCGATGCGCTTGTTCGGCGCGAGGCGGCCGACAAACAGCAGCGTGGTCAGCGCCGGCGCGGCCAGGCGCGCCAGCAGCGCGGGGTCGGGCGCGGCCCCGGCTTGCGCGGGAATCAGCAGCGGAAAGACGCGCGCCTGCTCGAAGCCGAGGCCGGCGAGATCGGTGGCATCGAATTGCGATACGGCCCAGACCGCCGTACAGGACCGCGCGAGGTCGGCGACCTGCGCGCGCGCCGTGGCGAGGCCCGCGGCGAGCACGTCGTCGTAGCCGCGGAAAAATTCCGGCGGCGTGATGTTGTGGTAGACGAGAATTTTCCGCGCCGCGCTGGCGGCGAAGGCCTCGGCGGCTGATGACGCCAGGCCGTAATGGTGAAACACGAGGTCAGCAGCGCCGCCGCTGAACTCGGCCAGCGGGCGGCTGTCGCCGCGCAGGGCGGGGGAGACGCGCGCGGGTTCGGTGAAAATATCGGAGGGATGGCCCCAGCGGCGGAAGATGTCGCGCATCATCACCGCTTGCTGGGAAATCGCGTCGCCCTCGGCGTAGCCGGCCAGCAGTTGGTCGAGGCGCGGTTTCATTGCGCGGCGAGCTTGCGTTCCAACTCTTCGATGCGCTTGGTCAGCTCGGCCACGTCGCACTGGTGGGCGCGGTGCTCGAACTCCAGCGCGGCGGCGAGCAACTGGTTGATGTCGTTCTGCTGCGCGGTGACGTGCTCGTGCTGGTAGCGCAGCAACCGCCAAAGTTTCGTCCTGACCTTCGCCAGCAGCGAGCCCAAGCCGCCCGGCCGCCGCGGCGCGTGAAAGGGTTCGAGGTTGACCACGTTGCGCTGCTGCAGTTGGCGGATCAGTTCGTCGAGATAGGCGGCCTCGTCGGCGGGCTGCTGCAGGCGGCGCGCGCTGTCGGCGACGTCCGGCTGGGCAGGCGTTGTGCCGAGGTCGGCCGTGCAATCCGCGCCGTTGACCGTGAGTTTCATGGGCCTGGCTTCAACTCCCACTTCGTCGAAAGCTGGACGACGCCGTGGTGATCGGGATCGTCCTTGACCAAGAACGGGTAGAGGTCTTCCTGCCGGTGATACTGCACGCTGTGATCCCACGAGTGGATCGAGAGCGAGAGCAGGAAGCGGCCGGCCATCAGCGTCAGCGGGTTGATCGTCAGGCGCATCACGCCCGTGCCCTCGATGGCGGCGATGCGGTAGTTCAGAATCTGCGTGTTGGAGCCAAACAGGTACGTGCCGTTGCCGGTCTTGAGGCTGAAACCGAAGACGGGGTTCTCGATGCGGCGGTTCGCGTGGTAGGTCACCTCGACGTGCAGCGGCTCGCCGGTGGTGAACTTCGCGGCCTCCTGCCCGGCGCCATCGAGCAGGCGCACGTGGCGGATCTCGACCTCGCGCGTGCCGTATTCCTCGACCGTGAGCTGGCCGACGTGGGCGAGGTAGGTGCGCAGGTAGTTGAAGATCACCTCGCCCGGCGGGCCGCGCTGGACGAGGCGGCCTTGGTTGATCAGCATGACCTCGTCGCAGAACTGCTCGACGGTTTCGAGCGCATGCGAGACGAGCAGGATCGTCTTGCCGCGCCGCTTGAAGTCCATGATGCGGTTGAGGCACTTGGTCTGGAACGCGGTGTCGCCAACGGAGAGGACCTCGTCCACAAGCAGCACATCGGGCTTCATCTCCACGGCAACGGCGAAAGCAAGTCGGACATACATGCCGCTGGAGTAGTGCTTCACCGGCATATCAATGAAGTCGCGCAGCCCGGCGAACTCGACGATGGCGTCGAACCGCTTGCGGACGTCCTCGCGCGCGATGCCGAGGATCGCGGCGTTGAGGAAAACGTTCTCGCGGCCGGAAAGGTTCGGGTGGAAGCCCGCGCCGAGCTCGAGCAGCGACGAGATGCGGCCGTTCGCGCGCACCGTGCCCTCGGTCGGCGTGATCGTGCCGGCGACGAGGCCGAGCAGCGAGCTTTTGCCGGAGCCGTTCGCGCCGATGACGCCGATGGTGCAGCCGGGCTCGATCTTGAAGGTCAGCCCGCGCACCGCCCAAAAATCCTCCATCGGCTTGCGTAGGAACGCGCGCTTGAGCGCATCGCGCAGCGTGGGCGCGCCGACGCCCGCCTTGCGGTAGCGCTTGCCGAGGTTATGGGCTTCGATGGCGCTCATAGGTGATCCGCAAAGTTGCGCTGCGCGCGGTTGAAGACCCAGAACACCACTGCCGCGCCCGCGAGCGGCCAGAGCCAGCCGGCGATGGCGGCCGGCGTCAGCACGAGCGGCGCGCCGGCCTGAAGCGCGCGGTAGGCGGTGATGATCACCGTCAGCGGGTTGAGCTGGTAGACCTGCTCGACCCACGGCCAGCGCGCGGCAAGGTCGTGGACGAACGACAGCGGATACATCACCGGGCTAAGGAAAAACCATGCGCTCAAGCCAAGGCCAACGAGGTGCTGCGTGTCGCGGAAATAGACGTTCGCGGCTGAAACCGCGAGCGCGAGCAGGAGATTGAAGAACGTGTGATAGAGAATCACCACCGGTAGCGCCAGCGTCCAGAGGCTCATCGTACCGCCGCTGTGCCAGAGCAGGAACGCGACGAGCGGCAACTGGACCACCAGCATCAGCAGAAAATTCACCAGTGCCGAGAGGACAACCGAGGTCGGCAGCAGCAGGCGCGGGAAGAAAACCTTCTTCACTAGGTTCGCGTTGCCGGTGAACGCCGTCAGCCCGCTCGTCACGCACTGCACGGTGAACTGCCACGCGAAGACGCCGATGACGATATCGGCCAGACTGATTTGCAGGCCGCGGCCGCCGAGCAGGCGCAGGAAGAAGATGTAGATCGCCGCCATGAAGAGTGGGGCGAGGATGGTCCACAGGAGCCCCAGCACGGAGTCCTTGTAGCGTCCCTTCAGGTCGCGGCCGGCGAGGTTCCAGAGAAGTTCGCGGTGCCGCCACGCGATGACCAGCGAGTGCATCGGGCGGGAGAGTAGCCCAACCGCGCGCGGCGGTAAAGCCGCCAACAGCGGCACGAAAAAGTTTGGCGCGGATGCGGGTGGCGGCTATGGTGCCGCGCGCAAAACGGAAAACGACCATGCCCCATACCAGCCACCGCGTGAGCCAGTTCACCGAGTCGGTCATCCGGCGGATGACACGCGTCGCCAACGAGTGCGGCGCGATCAACCTCTCGCAGGGCTTCCCGGATTTTGATCCGCCGCCGGCGCTGCAGGAGGCGCTCGCGCATATCGGGCGCGCCGGGCCGCACCAGTATGCCGTAACGTGGGGCGCGCCCCGCTTCCGCGCCGCGCTCGCCCGCAAGCAGACGCATTTCACCGGCCTGCCGCTCGATCCCGACCGCCACATCGTGGTCACCTGCGGCAGCACCGAGGCGATGATGGCCGCGATGCTCACCGTCTGCGACCCCGGCGACCGCGTCATCGTCTTCTCGCCGTTCTACGAGAACTACGGCGCCGACGCGATCCTCTCCGGCGCGGAGCCGATCTATGTGCCGCTGCGGCCGCCGGATTTCGCGTTCGATCCCGCCGAACTGCGCCGCGCGTTCGAGCTGCGCCCGAAGGCGCTGATCCTCTGCAACCCGGCGAACCCGAGCGGCAAGGTTTTCACGCGCGCCGAGCTGCTCCAGATCGCCGCGCTCGCGGAGGAGTTCGATGTCTTCGTCATCACCGACGAGGTCTATGAGCACATCGTCTACGCGCCGCACCAGCACACCTACTTCGCCACGCTGCCCGGCATGTTCGAGCGCACGGTCACGTGCAGCTCGCTCTCGAAGACCTACTCCATCACCGGCTGGCGGCTCGGCTACGTGATCGCGCCGGAGCGGCTGATCGAGGGTGTCCGCAAGGTTCATGACTTCCTGACCGTCGGCGCCGCCGCGCCGCTGCAGGAGGCTGCGATCGTCGGCTTGGAAATGCCGGACAGCTACTACCACGAACTGCAAGCCGCCTACACCCGCAAGCGCGCTGTCTTCCTCGGCGCGCTCGACGCCGCCGGACTGACCTACAGCAATCCGCAGGGCGCTTACTACGTCATGGTGGACGTCTCCGCGTTTCATCAGGGCGATGATTTGGCATTTTGCGCGTGGCTGGCGCGCGAGATCGGCGTGGCGGCCGTACCCGGCTCCAGCTTTTTCCGCGAACCGGTGCGCCACCTGATCCGCTTCCACTTCGCCAAGCGCGAGGAAACGCTGCGCGCCGCGGGCGTGCGCCTGCTCCGCCTGCGCTCGGTCTGAAAGATTCCAGGGATGGGAAACGCACGACCCGGTTTTCCCAAGGCTTGGAAAACGGCCCTGCAGCGCTTTGCTTTGCGGATGGCCTGTGTTATTGCTCACGCCCATGAAACTGTTTTTCATCCTGCTGTTGCTCTCCGGAACGGCGCGGGCGGAGGAACTCTGTGCGTGCAACGGCTGGCGGCCCCCGCTGCCGGGCGAAGGCAGCGAGCTCAAGTACGCACCCGACCGCGCGGTGGACATCTCGAAGTTCGCGCTCGACCTGACGCCGGACTTTGAGAGGCGCGCCTTCGCCGCCGAGGCCACCTACACGTTCACGCCCATCGCCAAGCCGCTGGCCGAACTGCGCTTTGATGCGGTGGACCTGACGGTGGAAGCAATCACCTCCAGCGCGCAGATCGCGTCACACCAGAATACCGACAAGGAAATCATCATCACGTTCGCCGCGCCGGTCCCCGCCGGCTGCGAGACGACGCTGGCGATCCGCTACCGCGCGCAGCCGAGCCGCGGCCTCTATTTCCGCGTGCCCGCGAACGGTTATCCGGCCAGCGAGCCGCAGCTCTGGACGCAGAGCCAGCCGGAGGACGCGCGTCACTGGTTCCCTTGTCACGATTTCCCCAACATGAAACTGACCTCCGAGGTCACCTGCCGCGTGCCGGAAGGGATGATGGTGATTTCCAACGGCCGCCAGGTCGCGGCGGAGAAAGATCCCAAGACCGGGCTGCTTGCCATCCGCTGGGCGCAGGAGAAGCCGCACGTCAATTACCTGCTCACGCTTGTCGCCGGCCGCTTCGTCACGCTGGAGGACAAGCTGCGCGATGTCCCGCTGCGTTTCTATGCGCCGCCCTCCGACGCCGCCGAGGCGCCGCTGACGTTCGCGCCGACGAAGGCCGCGCTGGAATATTTCGAGCGCGAGATCGGCGTGCGCTATCCGTGGGCGCAGTACGGGCAGGTCGTCGTCCGCGACTTTACCTCCGGCGGCATGGAGAACACGACATTGACGACGCTGACCGAGCACACGCTCCACCGCGCCGACACCGGCCGCCTCACCTCCAGCGATGGCCTCGTGGCGCACGAGCTGGCGCACCAGTGGTTCGGCGATCTCGTCACGTGCAAGGACTGGAGCCACATCTGGCTGAACGAAGGTTTCGCGACCTATTACGAAATGCTCTTTGCCGGCGCGCGGGAGGGGCGCGATAATTTCCTCGCGCGGCTGATGTGCAGCGCGGAGCACATCTTCGAGCAGACCAACACGGTCGAGCGCGCGATGTTCTGGCGGCGCTACCGGAAGCCGTGGGAGCAATTCGACTACCGCGCCTATCCCAAGGGCGCGTGGGTACTGCACATGCTTCGCAGCCAACTGGGCGACGAGCTCTACCGGCGCTGCGTCAAAACCTATCTCGAACGCCACGCCTACGGCACGGTGGTCACCGAGGATTTCAACCGCGTGGTCGAGGAACTTTCCGGCCGCTCGTTTGACCGTTTTTTCGATCAGTGGGTTTTCCACGGCGGCTTCCCGGTGCTGGACGTGGCCTACGAGTGGCAGGCGCGGCAATGCCTCGCGAAAATCAGCGTCAAGCAGACGCAGAAGGTCAACGACGCGATCATGCTCTTCCAGTTCCCGCTGACCGTGCGCTTCCAAACCAAGACCGGCGCGGTGACGCAGACGGTGCAGATCAAGGAGGCGGAGGAGGATTTCTATTTTCCGCTCGCACAGGAACCGCAGCTTGTCCGGCTCGATCCCGACACCGCGCTGCTGGCCAAAATCAATTTCAAGCCGCCGACCGCCATGCTCTATGCGCAGCTTGCCGATGCCGGCGATGTCGTCGGCCGCCTGCTCGCCGCCCAACTGCTGGCCGGGAAGAAGGACAGCGAGACCATCGCGAAGCTCAAGGCCGCGCTGAACAGCGACGCGTTCTTCGGCGTCCGTGCCCGCGCGGCCAAGAGCCTGCGCGAAATCCACAGCGACGACGCGCTCGAGGCGCTCTGCGCCTCGCTCGCGCAACCCGATGAGCGCGCGCGGGCTGGCGTCGTGGAAAGCCTCGCCGGCTTCTTCCATCCGCGCGCCGCCGGGGTGCTCCAGCAGGTCATCGCGCAGGAAAAGAATCCCGCGATCGTGGCCACGGCGCTGCGTGGGCTCGGCGCCTATCACCAGCCCGCCATCCGCGACCTGTTGCTGAAATATCTGGAGAGCGATTCCTATCGCCAGCAGCTCGCCGAGGCCGCGTTCGACGCGCTCCGCGCGCAGGATGATCCCGCCTATATTGCGCCGTTGCGCAAGATGCTGGCGCGGCGCGAGGCCGCGTTCACCAGCCGCGGCTTCGGCGCGGGCTTGGAGGCGCTCGGCTGGCTCGCGCATCACGAGAAGAACCGCGACGAAATCCGGCACTTCCTCGCCGGCTATCTCAACAGCAAGCGCGAGCCGGTGCAACTCGCCGCGATGCGCGCGCTGGGCGCGTTGGAGGACCCGCAAGCGATTGCGTTGTTACAAAGTTTCGCGGGCGTCGCCAAGGAATCTCGGCAGCAGGAGACCGCCGCGCAGGCCCTCGAAGCCCTGCGCAAAACGAACAAGCCCGGCGATAATCTCAAGGCCCTGCGCGAGGAAATGCTCAAGCTGCAAAAGGACAACCAGCGCCTCGGCAAGGAACTCGACGCGATCAAGAAGCGCCTCGACGCCGCCGACACCGCAACGAAGCAGTGACTGCCAGACGTCAAGCCAGGCACGCCGAGCGAATGCGCTTTGCAAGGCGTGGGAGCGGCGGTAGTGTCCCCGGCCAGGGGTTGAACACAACGGAGCATGAGTCATGAATGAAATCTTCCCGTATGCGCAGCAGGTCACTGGTGTGCTGGTGTTGCTGGTTGGTTTTGGTTTTCACTTCGTTGGCCAGTTGATTTCCGTCATTAATTGGAACAAGGCGGTGCAGTGGGGTTTGCAGGAGAAGTCCATGCCGCCCGAATATCGGGTTTATGAACACGGCATTGCGGTCGCGGATGTCGCGCTGGCATGGGTCTATGGCCTGGCGGGTGTCGGCCTGCTGCTGGGTGCGGTCTGGGCGTCCAAGCTGGCGTGGTTCCCGGGGGTGCTCCTGCCCTATCACGCCATCAGCGCCTGGTGCTGGACCCGCAACCAAAAAACCAACGGTCATCCGTTGAAGTCGGACACCTTTTGGGTCGTCTGGTGCAGCGCCAATCTGCTCACCGGAGTGCTCGCGTTGGCCACCGCCTGGCAGGGGTGAGGAGCCACCTGCTGCGGCGAACTGATTTTGCGTTTTACATCCCGCGCCCTGGCGGCTATGAACGCTGCGGATTTCAGCGCAACCATGAACGCACTCAGCAGGCGTAATTTTCTGGCGTGGTCGGCGGCCGGCGGCGCCGGCTGGCTGCTGGGCCGTGGCGGGGCGGCGGAGCCGGCCATGGCACCCGGTGGTCCCTTCGGCAATTTTGCCTTTGAGTTGCTGGCGGATTGGTGCGTCGCGTTGCTCAAGCTGCAAGGCCGTGATCCCTCCAAGCCCGCCGAGTTCGGTGCCTTCCGTTGTCCGGCGTGTGGTGTGCTGCACGGCCGTTGCGGCGAGGCGACCCTGCCCTTGCTCTACCTGGCGCAGCGCACCCAGCGTCAGGCGTTCCTCGATGCGGCACTGAATGTGCGTACCTGGCTCCTGAATGTGGAGTCACCCGATGGCGCCTGGCTGCAAGAGCCGGGCGGCCAGCCGCCGTGGAAGGGCGCCACTGTGTTTGGAGCCGTGGCGCTGGCAGAGTCGCTGCACTACTATGGCACGTTGCTCGACACCAACTTGCGCGAGGCCTGGATGAACCGCCTGCGCAAGGCGCTCAAGTTCATCAGCGATAATTTTCACTGGAATAATTACGCCAACGTCCATTACCCCATGACCGCGGCCTATGCGCTGGCCCTTGGCGGGCGGGTGCTGGGCGATAGCATCGTGGTGGATCGCGGACGTGCTTTCGCCGTGCGCGCGCTGGAGTTCATTACGCAGCCGAGCCGCCTGCTGTATGGCGAGGGCAAACCCCACGAGTGGGTGTCGCCCAAACGCTGCGTACCTGTGGATCTGGCCTACAACGTCGAGGAGTCGTTGCCGGCGCTGACGTTGTATGGGCTCTTGATGCGCGAGGAGCACATCCTCAAGCCGGTGATCGGTACACTCAAGGCCCATGCGCAGTTCCTGCTGCCCGATGGCGGCTGGGACAACAGTTGGGGGACGCGCAGTTACAAATGGACCTGGTGGGGCAGCCGTACCTCCGGCGGCTGTGTGCCCGCCTATGCCCTGCTCGCCAAACGCGCGCCGGAATTTGCCGCCGTCGCCATCCTGAACCTCAAGCAATGGCGAGCCTGCACACATGAGGGCCTCCTCTACGGTGGTCCGCACCAGCGCAAGCAGGGCCTACCGCCGTGCGCCCTGCATACCCTCAGCCACAGCAGGGCGCTCGCCTCCCTGCTGGCGCATCCGCAGTTCGATCCGCACCTGATGGCGACGGCCTTGCCCCCGCGCGCGCTGGCGCAAGGCTTGAAGTTGTTTCCCGAAATCCAAGTCTGGCTCGCCGCGCTGGGTCAGTGGCGTGGCACGATTTCGGGCTATGACTGGTTCAACACCAGCCCGCAGATGGCCACCGTACAGGCGGCCGGGGGCACGCTGGGACTGCTCTGGCACGATCAAGTGGGTGTGGTGCTCTGCGCCAGCCTCGCCGACTACGTCCTCTGGGAACCGGGCAGCATGGCGAAGCTCAAGGGACCTGATTTTCCACTGACCCCGCGCGTTGAGCAAATGACCGACGGGGTCCGCCACACGAACCTCTATGATGGCGGAGCCACCCTCAACGCCCTGGAGGGCCGCAGCGCCATTGTCTTCCTCGTCCAGGCGCGGTTGCTCAAGAAAGGGACGGACAAGCCGCCAGCCACCACGCCCAAGTGCAAACTGGAATATCACTTCACCGGCGACAGCGTGAAAATTCAGACCCAATACGCGGGTGCCTATCGACTCGTCCTGCCGCTGATCGCCTTGCAAACAGAGCGCGCGACACAGCCTGCCCCAAGTACGATAACGGTGGCGCGCGCCGGTGGCACACTGCAACTCGAATCGCACACACCGGTGACCGTCGAGGGCGGACTGGACAAGCGCATTTTCAATCCTGTCCCGGGTTTTGAAGCGTTGCCAGTCTACGTGACGCCGGATGCCGACGGCCGCTGCAGCGTCACCTTGCGGGTGCTCTGAAACCAAGCCGGCAGGTTTCCAGACCTTGGCCCCCCCCTTTTTCACTTTCCAAGCCTTGGGAAAACTCTTCCAGCCGGAGCCGGGCTGTGTCAGCGGCGCAACCTGATGGCGTCCGTTCGGCAACCGTCCTCGCCATCACATCAGCCGCAGGAAGTGGGCGATGGCCGGGCCGAGGCCACTCATGTTGCAGGCGAAGGGCAGCAGCAGGATGCCGAGGCAGTTGAGGCGGCGCGAGCCGAACAGCACCGGCAACAAGCCGATACCGGTGGCGACGAGCATCACCACCAGCCCGTTGAGGCCGGTGATGCCGACCACCATCGCGAGGCAGATGAGCAGCGCGAGCCACGAGGCGCTGCGGTAATTGAACCGCTCGATAAACTTGATGACGAGCCGCGTCAGCGGGCCGAGCATCAGGAAGGCGACCGCGCCGGCGATGGCAATCGAGGCGAGCGCCATGAAATATTCGTAGTAGCTGCCGGCGGTGTGGAAGGTCCGCAGCATCATCGCGCCGCCGCCGCGTGCGGCGTGCAGACCGGGCACAAAGAACATCATGAACGCACCGACGTAATAGACCTGCTTCGAGACGCCCTGCGAGATGATGAAGACGCGCTCGTCGCGCTGCGCCGTGGAATGGCCCGCGAGCAGGCCGCCGATGCCGGCGGTGATCACCGGAAAGCTCGCCGCGAAGCCACCGCCGAGTCCACCGGCGATTGTGCCGCGCAGAATCACATCGCCGTTGACCGCGAGCGAGGTCGCCATCTTCTGCGGCGGTGGATTGACCGCGCTCATGATGTTGAGGATGCACCACGGCACGGCGAACAGGCCGACGAAGGCGGGCAGGATGTTCTGGAACGCCACGTCCGGGTCCACCGGCGGACGATTGAGCAGGATGAAGCCGAGCAGGCCGGAGAGCAGGAACGTGAGCAGGCCTGCGGCCAGCCCGCGCCACGCGTCGAGGAAGCGGTGCCAGCCTTCCGGCCCGAACGTGCCGCCCTTGGGCCATTCGCTCATCAGGATGAACGCGGTGATGACCCAGAGTACCCAGTGCATATGCGGCTTCATCACGCCGCGGATGACCGGGAGCAGCTTCGGCGCGAGCGGGCCCATCACCAGCACGAGGAAGAACGTACCGGCGAGCGCGCCGATGCCGGTCATCAGCACGCCTTCGTGGCCGCGGCCGAGCATCAAATATTTCTGGCCGGGCAGCACGGTGAAGATCGCGCCCTCGTCGGGCGCGCCGAGCAGCACGGAGGGCACCGTGTTGAGCATCGCCCAGCCGACGACGAGCCCGATCATGAACGGCAGGATCAATTCCGGCGGAACGGCCACGCCGTGGGAAGGCAGCGCGTAAAGCCCCATCATCATCAAGCCCAGGACGTTGTAGACGTGTAGCGCGGGCAGCCACGAGATCAGCGCCGAGACCAGCGCGCCGCCCGCCGCCGCGAGGGCCACCATCAGCGCAGTGGGTATCACGGCTTAGCCGCCTCCGGCGCCGGGTTGGTCGCCGCGGGGGGCGGCAGGATTTCCAGGTCGGCGGCGCGGCCGAGCTTGAGTTGCTTCTGGCCCTTATAGGTTTCCGCCGTCACCTTCGCGCGGAGCGCCGCGCCCGGCACGAGCCGCTCGCGCTGCTCGATCTTCTCGAACACACTCGACCAGATGACGAGCTGCCGCTCCCCGGCGGCGGCGCGGACGGTGACGACGTAGGGCGCGCGGCTACCGCTGCGCGGCGTGACGATGCGCGTGACCGCGCCGGTGACGACGACCTGCGCGCCCTCCACCACGTTGGTCACGTTCGCCAGCGGCGGCGTCACCTTCGCGGCGCGCTGGAGCTTGAGCGCGTCGCCGGACTGCATCCGCAGGCTGACGTTCTCATCAGCGCCGATCGTCAGGCTGCCGGTGACCTCGACCGGATCGCCGGCGCGCGGGATACGGTCATAGAGCGCCATCTGTTCGGCGGCCTTGCCGTAGGCGTTGATCGCGAGATCGCCGGTGCCGTCGTTGACCGTGAAGCGCAGGCTGCGGATTTTGCCCGCCTCGCGGAACGTGCGCGCATCGCCGGTGGCCTGGCCCGCGACGCGGACGAGCGCGAAGTTCATAGTCGGCTGGATGTCGGCGATCTTGATCAGCGGGATATCGCGGTGAATCGCCATCAGCCAAAGCAGGAACAGGCCGACGGTGGCGAGCCCGACGGCGGCGAGGCGCAGCGCGCGCAGGCTGATGCGTTGCGGCTGGCGCGCGCCGCAGTGCGGGCAGCGCGGAAGCGGACCCACATAGCGCCCGCATTGCTGGCAGATGATTTCCTGCACGTTTGACTGCGCTTGGCTATGCTCGTCCATGGTTGGCTCCGGTTCGCGCGGACACTAAAGCTGACCCCCGCGCGGCTCAAGAGGAAAGCGCATGCAAGCAAGCCGCAGAATAACGCAGGTCAAATATCCCAGTTCAAAACGAGGAACTTCTGCTGCTTCAGTAGCGTCGAATCTGGAAGAAATATATTTGGCGCTACTGGGTTAATGAGGGGAATATTTCGAGCAAAAGGTGAGGATTCAGGTAGGATGCAGGCATGAAAGACACTTCCCTTTATCAGCAGATTCTTGGCGAGACGAGTCCGTGGTCCGTCAGCGAGGTGCAGCTGA
>CAISWQ010000037.1 GCA_903889245.1 uncultured Lentisphaerota bacterium
CGTTGAAAAAGCATGTGGCGGGGGTGGTGGCCTTCTTACAGCACGGCTTTTGCAATGCCATCGCCGAAGGCATCAATAGCCGCATTCAACTGCGGGTGCAGAAAGCGTGCGGCTATCGGAATCGCGAGAGACTCAACGCAGACATCCTCTTTCACTTGGGCGGCTTGAACCTCGATCCGGTTCGCGCTCAATGAAAAATCACCCCATGAACCCAGAAGAACCTAAAAAATTGGTCGGTGAGCAGTCCTTCTTCATAGAGATGGTTGAGCACCCATGAACGATAGTAGATCATTTCCTTGCCGAACCTGGCCGCCGGATTGGCGGCCAGCGCGGCCTTGACCTTGGCGAGAAGCGCCGCCGGGATGGGCGGCGGAGTTCGTTTCGGGACACGTTTTTTGGCGGGATCGAATACCAGCAGCCGATATTCTTCGGCCGGCAGGAGATGCCGCCACAAGAACGCTTGCATCCTATCTTCCGCGGGTACAGCCATGTGGACCAGTTCCTGTGCATCCACCAAAGCCCGGCCTTCAAACACCAGTCTGACAGGATCCGGCGTCTCCTTCAGAGTTGTTTTCAAATGAATCTGCGCCACTTCCGGGCTTCCCGGTGTACCCGACGGCAACGAGATACAGGGTTCCGAGGAGAATCCGACGGGCGGGTCTTTCAAGCCCACCGTGATCGGTCCGTTGAACCCGTCTTTTCGCAGAACGAGAATGGAGTTGGTGGAAACGGCCACTAGGCTGGACAGACTGGCGCTAGAGGGCACGACGCGCAACGCAAAGTCCGGGCGTGGCGCGCTGACCCGCAACCGGTAGGTGTACTCCGCGCCGCCATGGGTGGCGGTATCGCCCAGATGAACGAAGTACATCCCGTCGCTCGGCAGCTTAACCATAAGGTAAGAATCGGCGTGGTGTGTGTTCAGGCCGGAACCGAGATCCTCACAGTCATCGTTCAAAGCCAGCAGATGGCCTTTGGCGTCGGTAATTTTCAACAAGGAATCCACCGGCGAATCAAGTCGGCGGGCTTGGATTTCCGCAACGACCGTGTCCCCGGCGCGGCCGGTGAAGCGGAACACATCCCCATCACCCTCGTGGTTGATGCGCCCGTTGACCATGACGGGCAGAGACACCTCTTGGGCGTGGGCTGAATCATTGTTGGGTTCCCGCTCAAACAACTCCGGCAGCGTATCCACAGCGAAGGGGATGCGGTTCGAAAAGTGGCCCCGCTGGTCGCGGGCGGCGATCATATGGATGCCCGGCTTTGCGTCTGGCGCGGGCCGCAGGAGTGCGGCCGACTCAAGCTTCCAGCCGGTCATTTGAATGTCTGGCAGTGCTCCTTCACGGCCACCCAACGGGAAGATGCTCGTCACAAAGGGCAACTCCCCGATGGTCACGCGGTACACAAAATCCTCGTGCCCCCGATAGAGGGAGTCGGTGATGGCAACGGTGTATTCGCCGTCCTGCGGCACTTCCAGAAAGATGACTGGATCCGGTTTGAAGCGGAAGCCGTCGCTGAAGGCCAGCCGCTTCCCGCGCGCGTCATACACCGCCATCGTAGGCTGGAACCAGCCCGGCACGGCATCAGCGATAAAGGGTATCAAGCAGCGCGCCTCGGCAGCTATCAGCAGTCGTTGTCCCTTACGCGCCGCGAACCGGTACACATTCTCTTCGCCTGACGCGATCTGGCCGTTGACGGTACAAGGCGGAGTGATGCGTTGCTCGATTTCCCGGACCGGACGTTTCCGCAGGGCCAGATGTTCCTTGCCGGGTATCTGTGGCCGGTCAACGATCATGGGCTTCCGTGTGTATTCCGGCAGTTGACCGACTTGGAAAAGCAGGGCATCCGACACGCCCTGATAGGTGAGCAACCTGATTTCCCGTGGACCGGGTTCCGCGTCGGGAGCGATCGTCATCTCCAGTTCGACAAACTCGGCGATGGCGGGATAGGCGGGCCTATCAATGTATTCGCATTTTCGACGCTGTATCCTGGCGACGCGTTGGAGCGTCTCCTCGTCAGCACCCACCCATGCAGAGGACACCGTGGGGGCCGCGTTTGTCATCGCTATCGGCCCGCCCGCAGCCATCACCATCGTGTCGTTCGTGGTCGCCATCGCAGCGAGCAGCGGTGTGCCCTGGGCTTGCCGGCTTAACTCATGAAGCTGTTCATCCAACAACTTCATGTCCATGTATTCCAATTTCCGGAAGTACCCGGTAACTTTGCCCGTGACCCCCGTGCCAGTGACCAGCACCCGCTCAACTTCCTGCATGTTCAACCTGCCGACCTTGATGGTGAACGTCGTACCTTGCCGGCCACCGGCGGGATAAACAAAGCCGATGTGGGGCTTGGACTGCTGTGCCTGCACCGCGAGCGTCCAAGCGCCCGCGAGCCAGAGGTATCGCCACACCATCATCACCTGATCTCCATTAGCAACCTCTCCGATAACCAATAACAAAACCGAGTTCGTCAAGCGCTCCGGCCAACGCTGGCGGCATGGGATGGCCAGCCGCCATCAGGGCCACGATCACCCCGTGGAGGAGTGCCATGGCACCCACAGATTTCATCACGTGGCAAAACATGCGTATAGTTGGCCACCTCACGCGCAAAAAGGCTCAACATCCTTTTAGAATTATTTTACATTTCTTTCGCGCATGAAAGTGGCCCCGTACACCCATGTTGACTTTGACCATCTGGCCGATGCGCGGGAGTTTGCCGAGTTCACCGCCATTCTGAAAAAGCTGACCGGCCTGGTCATGGCCTTAAACGAACCCAAGACCCGACTGCTGCGGCACACCTACAAGGAGCGCGAGGCTAATCCGGTCTGCCTTTTGATCCGCGCGCGAGCTGCCGGACTCCAGCGTTGCAAGGCCTGCGACCTCCGGCACCATCTTCGCGCGGAGACCACCGGTCGCGCCCAGCTTTACACCTGCCATGCGGGGTTCTACGACATTGCCGTTCCCATTTTCGTGTTTGGGCGGCATGTCGCCACTATTTCCAGCGGCCAGGTTCTGCACGAACCACATTCCCCTGCTGGTTTCCGCCGGCTGCAGAAACGGCTTGCCCGGCTTAAGATCCCCGACCGCGACCTCCGCTCCGCCTACACCCGTGCCATCTATCTACCACGAGGACAAATCACCAGCATCATGCATTTGTTGGGACTTTTCGCGCGGCAACTTTGCGAAAGCGCTCAACGCATTCGCGACTTGGAAGCGCAGTTGGAGCGCGTGGAAATCCGGCGCGGCCGCGCGTTCGTGGAAAACCAGTTTCGGAATCCCGCCCTTTCCCTCACCGACGCTGCCCGGCATGCCTGTCTGGCGCCAGCCCACTTCTCCCATGTCTTTCGCAAAACCACCGGCACCCGTTTTACGCAATTCGTTCAGGTCCGGCGCGTCGCCGAGGCGAAGAGATTGCTGGTGGAATCCCCAGCCTCCATCACCGAAATCTGTTTCGCGTGCGGCTTCAACAGCCTGACACATTTCAATCGTGTCTTCCGTGCCTTGGAACACCAAAGCCCTAAACAATATCGCCTTTCGATCCAGCGCCGTGGATAAGCGCGGTAGAGCAGTGAGTTACTGCGCGGGCGGGGCGTCCTCGATCCGGATGTAATCAATGCGGCAGGTGCCGGTGGCGGGCGCGCCGCCGGTCAGGTCGAGGCGGAGCTGGCGCAGGTCGCCGGTCCAGCCGGGGACGGTGGAGAGATCCACGGCATAGTCGCGCATCGCGACATCGTTGGGCGTGACGGCGAAGGTGCGCGATTTCGCCTCGTCCCACGCGCCATCGGCACGCGTGACGAAGCGGACGACCATGTTCTGTGCCGGCGTGTGATTCTGCAGGCGCAGCCGGAGCACCTTGTGGCGGGAAATGTTCACGCCTAGGTTGTCGGCCGAGACGATCCGCGCCGCCGGCGCGTTTTCCAGTGCGAGGATGTAGTAGCCGCCGGCGACGTAATGGACCGGTAGCGATTTGCAAGGCCACGAGGGATGTTTCTCGTCGCGCGCCACGGTGCCGAGGTCGGCCTCGGTCCAGCCTGCCTTGTCGAGCGGCCGGCTGAACTCCCACGCCTTCGCCACGCTGACGCCGCGCGGCACGATGTGGACATTCACGAGGCTGCTCATCCACAGCCCGCCATCGTCGCCGACCAGCCGCAACTGATAATCGCCAGGCGTGCTGAACGTGGCGGTGGTCGTGGCGTCACCCAGGTTCTTGAACGCGACCTCGCCGGGGCCTTCGAGTAGTTCCCAGCGCACCGCGAGTTTCGAGCCCGCCGGGCGGCCGTCGTCACGGACGCTGCCGCGCAACTGCACCTCGGCGCGATCGCTGATGAGGTCGTCGCCGGCGGCGACCTCCGGCGGATTATTCAGCGGCAGCGCCTGGTCGAGCGCGGCGCTGCTGGTGAAGGCGGTGTTCGAGGCGAGCGTCCACTGCGTCAGCGTCGGCGCGCGGTTGGTGAAGAACTCGACGCCGGGCAGCAGCACGTAGCCGTTGTCGCGGATCGTGCCGGTGCTGCAACAGACCTTGGGGTCCTTGCTGCCCCAGATGAAAATTTCCGACGGCCCCAGCTTCTTCGCCCAGTTGTTCTGGATGAAACGCGAGCGGCGGATTTCGACGTTCTTCGGCTGCGGCGAGCGCAGGCCCAGCACCTCGATCGCGGCGCCGGCGTTGTTCTGGAAGGTGCAGTCCTCGATCACGATGCCATCGCCGTGCGCCTCGAAGTCAATGCCGCCCTCGTCGTGGCTGCCGGAATCCGGCTGGTTGCGGAACGTGCAGTTGCGGACGGCGAACTGGCGCGGGTCCACCAGCATGATGCCCATCGTACCGGCGTACGCGTGGTAGCCGGAGGCGTCGAAGATGCTGTTTTGCAACACCGAGTCGCGGATCGAGGTCAGCGCCGGATGCGGCGAGGTGTTGAAGGCGAAGTTGTGGTGGCAATAGACGCGGTCCACGGTGATGCGTTCGCCCGCGGCGCGGAAGCCCCACGAGCACTGGAAGGTATCACAGTCGCGGAGGGTCACATCGCGCGCGTGGCCGGTGACGCCGATGCCCGCCGCGCCGTGGTCCCCCAGCCCATCATCCATCGGCGGCTTGAAGTCGCGCCACTCCGGGATGCCGCTGCTGTTGGGACGGTAGAAGCCCTCGATGTGATGCGCGAGGCAGTCCTCAATCAGCAGGTTGCCGTGCCCGCGCGTGGCAAAGAAGACGATCAGGCCCTTGCCCGCGTGGCAGACCGTCAGGCTGCGGATGCACAAGAAGTCGGGATCACGGATCAGCGCGCAGCGGTCGGCGATGTCCCAGTTGCGCCGGATCATCGGCCGCGCACCCTCGCCATAGGCGCCGATCTCGACCCAGCGGTTGCTCGTGCCCTGTGCGCCGACGCGCAGTTCCTGGTTGATGACGCTGCCGCGTTTGATCAGCAGCCGCTCGCCCGCCTGTAACGTCCGGCCGTTGATGTTGGCGAAATCCTTCCACGCCGCCTCCGGCGCGGTGCCCGCGCTCGCATTATCGCCGCCGCGGCTATCCACGTAGAACGTCGTCGCCCCGCGCGCCGCCACGGCCAGCGCCACCAGCAGAAGATGAATTTTCATGGCCACAGGGATAACATGTTTCCAAGCCTTGGAAAAGCGCGCGCGGATTTTTCCAAGGCTTGGAAACAAACAGGCACATCCGGCTCGCGAGTACGCTCGCCCTCCCAACCAGCCAACCCCGGGAGGGCGAGC
>CAISWQ010000038.1 GCA_903889245.1 uncultured Lentisphaerota bacterium
AGCTGCACCTCGCTGACGGACCACGGACTCGTCTCGCCAAGAATCTGCTGATAAAGGGAAGTGTCTTTCATGCCTGCATCCTACCTGAATCCTCACCTTTTGCTCGAAATATTCCCCTCATTAACCCAGTAGCGCCATTTTTTATCGGGAAAATGGTGGAGTGTGAAGCTTCCCGATGAGTTTGCTTATGTGTGTGGAAATCCGGGCGGCGACGTGAGTAGGACCGAGAAGGCGAGCCGGGCCAATATTGCGCAAACAGAAGGATGGACAATTTATGATAAAATGCATATGTGCCGGGTGGTCGTCAGGATCGCAGTCAGGAGGCAATATGAATGTTAAGGCGTTGCTGGTTGTCATCCTTTTATGGGGAGCCTGTTCCAACGCAGCGGAAGATGGTTCATGGTCGCGCTTCCGCGGCCCCAACGGCAGTGGCATCGGTCAAACGAAAGGGTTGCCGCTGAAGTGGACCGATGCCGATTACAACTGGAAAATCAAGCTGCCGGGCACCGGCCACTCATCGCCGGTGGTATGGGGGCAGCGTGTATTTATTACCTGCGGTCACCACAAGACGGCCCAGCGTTTGATTCTTTGTGTGGACGCCCCCACCGGACGCATCCTCTGGCAGCGTGAATACAACACCCAGCTCTATACCCAGCACTCTGACAATGCCTATGCCTCGTCCACCCCGGTCGTTGATGCTGAAGGTGCCATTGTGTCGTGGACCACGCCTCAGCAGGTGCTTCTTCTGGCACTGGATAATGATGGTCGGGAAGTCTGGAAACGCGAGTGGGGCCCCTTTATTGCTATCTACGGCAGCGCAGTCTCTCCGATCTTGGTCAACGACATGGTGATTCTCCATAACGACCAGGATGACCCCAAAGCCAATCCGTCCGTCTATGGCAAAAACGCAACACACGAGGTTGGGAAAAGTTTTGTGATTGCCGTGGATCGCAAGACAGGCAAGACCCGCTGGCAGACGGAGCGCACCTCGGAGATGTGTACCTACGGAACTCCCACCGTTTATCAGGGAGAAGACGGCCGCCCCCAAATCATCATGGCCACCAAAGCCCACGGGATTTATGCCCTGAATGCAGCCGATGGCAAGGTCCTCTGGGAACTCCCCGGATTGTTCAAAGGCCGTGTGATTGCCTCGCCTGTCATCAGCGAAGGGTTGATTGTGGTGAGTAGCGGCATCGCCGCATCCGGCTGGCGGTGCGTGGTGGTGCGTCCTGGTTCGGTCGATGGCAAGACGCCACCTAAGTTGCTTCACGAATTCGCCAGACCCGTGCCCATGGTTCCCACGCCCCTCGTCAAGGACGGTCTTGTTTTTCTATGGTGCGACATCGGCACGGCGGCTTGTTTCCGCCTGGTCAACGGGCAAATGGTGTGGCGCGAGCAGGTTGAAGGAGCCTATTACAGTTCTCCGGTCTGGTGCGAGGGGCGTCTATACTGCGCGACGCGCAGCGGCGAGATGGTGGTCATCTCCGCCTCGGAAAAATTCGAGCAATTGGCCCGCGTACCGCTGGGCGAGAGATGCTATGCCACACCAGCCATCAGCGAGGGGGTGATGTACATCCGCACAACATCTTCGCTGATGTCGTTGGGCCCCAGATAGGCCCCTGACAGCGGCTGCTTTGCAGCCCGCGCAACAGCGCGAACCGCCCCAAAAGATATGAAAACAATTCTAAAAGGATGATAAGACTTCGGGCGTCCTTTCTGGCATCCTGTGTCTATGAAACGGCGGGCTTTCTTAAAGACCAGTATGTTTGGCCTGGCGGCTGCGGCCACTGTGCCGCACTTAGGCGCCGCGCCGGCAAACCCTGATGTGGAGACCGTGCCAGACACGTTGGATCTTGCTGATCGCGCACGGCTGGCCATCAGCGGCATGGGTGGCAACATTGATCCTGCGCTGATGACGATGTATGGGATGATTCATTTCTGTACGCCCCGGCCATGCCTGTCGCACTGGGGCTCGGCCGAGACCTTGTGCGACCCGAAGTTCGCGGAGTCGTTCCCGCTGATGCGCCTGATGTCGGGCAGCGATCAATATGCCGATCTGGAGCGCGCGTTTCGCACAGCCATTCTCGCCCGGGTGGATGACGGGCTCTACTGGGACCGCGTGAATCCGCGCCGGCCGTGGCGGAATTCCTATTCGGCCTGGCTCTATGGCCAAGGTCGCGACGAGGATTTCTGCACCGTTGTCGGCACCGGACGTTTGTTGCGGGCGTTGCTGGTCTGGCGCGAGCTGGGGGACGGGGCGGATTGCGAGCGCCTGCTTAATGAACTGTGCGCCGGCCTGCGCCGGATTCTCGTGGTCAAGGGCGACTACGGCTTCTATCCCGCGAATGGCGGCTGGGGCGAAGTTGGCGCCTACCCGCGTTCTGGCTGGCTCAATACTGATGAGGCCAAGAGCGAGACGGAAGGCGGCGAAGGGACCATTCTGGGCCTGCATGGCCACCAACTTTACGGCGCGGCGCACTGGTATGAGCAAAGCGGAAGCCCGGTGGCTTTGGACTTGGCGGCGAAGCTGGCGAACTACTGCCTGTTGCCAAAATTCTGGGGCGGCGTGGCCGATCCTCACGCTGACCGCAAAAGCTCCAAACTGCCCGGACACATTGCGAGCCGCGGGCCCGACCCGCTCTTCATGGCGGGGTCGGAACTGGGTCACTGGTATTCCCATTTTCACTGCCGCGCGGTTGGGTTGCGCGGGCTACTCGCCTACGGCCACGCCACGGCGAATGCGCGTGTGCTCGAATTCGTCCGCCGCGCCTATGAATTCACGTTGACGCAAGGCATCGCCCGCCTCGGTTGGATCAACTGCTACCCCGGCGCACCGAGTGGCTGGAGCCACGTGGAGGCGTGTGCCTTGGGAGACTTGGTGGGGCTGGCGATCCGACTGACGGATGCCGGCCTGGGCGACTACTGGGATGATGTGGATGCGGTTGTCCGCAATCACCTGGCCGAGCAGCAAATCACGCGGACGGATGGGCTGGAGAAAGTCGTGGCGCACTATCAGAAACTACCGGATCACATCGGGAAGAAAGCGCCGGGCGAACTGTGCTTTGACCGTGTCCTTGAGCGCAGCGTAGGGACATTTTTCGCGGCGGCCCGGCCGGCCGACATCGGACAGCCGGTGATCGTCTGTCAATGTTGTACGGGCAACGCTTCGCAAGGTCTCTACTATGCGTGGGAAGGCGCCCTCCGGGAACACGGTGACCGCGCCACCCTCAATCTTTTCCTGAACCGGGCTGGGCGGCTGGTGAATGTGGATAGCTATCTTCCCTATGAGGGCAAAGTGGTCATCCGGAACAAACAAGCGCGCAGCCTGGCCGTGCGCCTGCCATCATGGGTGGACAAGCGGGAACTGGTGTTGACGCCAGTCAAACTGCCGGCCGATCCGTATTGGGCTGGTCGGTATTTGATCTTCGACGCCCTTCCGCCAAGCCTGGCGCTCACCCTGACGTTCCCCATCAGGACGCAAACGGCGACCTACACGGTTGATGCGGGAACCCGGCAGGAACGGAAATACACATGTGAATTCCGTGGCAGTACCTGCGTGCATGTGTCGCCGCACGACGCCGCGCCAACCAGCATCCCGTTGTATCAACGCTCGCAGATGCGTGCGACCACGGCACCCTGCCGTCTGGTGCGGCGCTTCATTCCCCCGAAACTGGTGTACGGATGGTGAGGGAGAAAGTGGCTGGCTTCTGACCGCGGCCTTCTTCCAAGGCTTGGAAAAAAGCGCGCGGACTTTTCCAAGCCTTGGAAACGTGCTATCTCTGCGCCCATGAAAAACAAACTTCTGCTGGCCCTGCTGGCGGGGGCGACGCTCGCGGCGGGTGCGGCGGAATCCACGCTGCGCGTGTATTACATCGGCAACAGCGTCACCGACACAATCCGCTATAAGCCGCTCGCGGAACTGGCGGCGACGCGCGGCGTGAAGCTTGAGTGGGGCCGCCACATGATTCCCGGCGCGCCGCTGGAGTGGCTGCACGGCCACGCGGAGGAGGGCTTCCGCGAAAAGCCCTATGGCGGCTGGCGGCTGGCGCTGACGGGCTTCGCGTGGGATGCGGTTTCGTTCCAGCCGTTCGACCGCTCGTTCACGAGCACGAACAAGAACGGCGAGGCAGTCGGCGATCTCGACCTCATCACGGCGTGGGCGAAGCTCGCGGCGGAAAAAAATCCCAACGTGCGGATTCTGGTCTATGCGCGCTGGCCTCGGATGCGCAGCGGCGGTCAGCCGTTCAAGTTCAACAAGGACGCCTATGATCCCGCGAAGCCGGGCAACGGCTTCGACCTCGCGAAGCTCGATCCGTGGACACAATGCTGGGAGGCCGGCTATGACCCGGCGACCCGTAAGGGCTCGAACGAGTCGCGCGAGTATTTCGAGAAACTGCACGCGGCGGTGGTGGCGAATACCAGGTTTCTGAAGCAGCCCGCCGAACTGGTGAAGGTCGGCCACGCGCTGGCCGCGCTCGACGCCGAGATGCGCGCCGGCAAGGTTCCCGGCTACACGACCGCCTGGCAGTTCTACAAGGACGGTATCCACTTCAACGAGACCGGCAGCTATCTGGTCGGCTGTGTCTATTTCGCGCAGTTGCTCCGGCTGAATCCCACGGGGCTGCCGACCGCGCCCTATGGCAAGGTGGATGAGAAGCTCGCGCCGCTGCTGCAAAAGGTGGCGTGGGAAACCGTGCAAAAATTGACCCCATGAGGAAGCCCATGAAAAACCTGATGCGTTTGGTGATGTTGCTGGCCGGCGTTGCTGCGGCGCGCGCGGTGGAGCCGGTGGACCCGGAGCTGATCCCGGAGGCGCGCAAGGTGCTCAACTATCTGGAGTCGGTCCACGGCAAGCAGACGCTGGCGGGCAGCACCAGCGGCGTCGCGGGCTGGGTGCAGGAGACGACGGGTCGCCTGCCGGCGATGCAGGGCTTCGATCTATCCGGTTGGAATAGCCCGACGTGGGGCAAGAACTACACGCCGGTCGTCGAGAAGACCCTCGCCGAGGTGCAGGCGTGGTGGGCGCGCGGCGGCCTCGTCCAGATGCAATTCCACTGGAAGAATCCGACGCGGCCCGATGGCTCCGCGTGGGCCGGGCTGCCGCCGGGCCGCGGCACGGGGCCGGTGGATTGCGCCGCCGCGCTCAAGCCGGGCTCGCCGGTCAACCTCGCGCTGATGGCCGACCTGAAGAAAAACGCCGACTATCTTCAGCAGCTCGCCGACGCGCGCGTACCGGTGCTGTGGCGGCCGTTCCACGAGATAGATGGCGGCTGGTTTTGGTGGACCGACAAGGAGCAACCGGAGAATACCGCCGCGCTGTGGCGGCTGATGTTCGACTACCTCGTCAAGGAGCGCAAGCTGCACAACCTGATCTGGGTCTATAGCGCGGGTGTCCACGCCGGCGGCTACAAGCAGCTTGTGAAAAAAGAAAAACGCGCGGAGACGCCCGAGGGCGAGATCGCCTTCCGCAAGCGCTCCTATCCGGGTGCGCAGTATGTGGACATCGCGGGCATTGATATCTACCCCGGCAGCGGCTACGGCCAGCCGACCGACGATGTGTATCCCAAGGCGTTCACGATCATGCAGCAGGTTGCGCCCGGCAAGCTGCTCGCGATGTGCGAGTCCGGCGTGCCGCTCAACCCCGACTTGATGCAGAAGGACGGGCCGAAGTGGCTCTATAATCTCCAGTGGTTCGAGGGCGAGGTCGCGTGGGACCGGAAATGCTACGGGCACGACTACATCATCACCTTCGACGAACTGCCGGCGCTTTCGTCCAAGCCCGTACCGCCCTGGGCGCGGCTCGTCGCGCCCACCGATGGCGCGGCCGCCGCCGGCTCGGTGACGTTGCGCGCCGAAGCCGCCGCGCGCGAGGGCGCTATAGCCAAGGTCGAGTTCTACCGGCTCGACGCGGCCGCGTGGAAGAACTGGTTCATGGTCGGACGCGAAGAGAAGGAAGCCGCACTCAAGAACGCGCAGTTGATCAGCGCCGCGACCGCTGCGCCGTTCGTCTGCGAGTGGCAGCATCCGCCGGCCGGCCTGCACAACATCATCGCCAAGGCTACCGACGCGAAGGGTGCGACCGCGCTCTCCAACATCGCGCGCATCAGCGCCGGCGTGAAGAACCTCGCACTCGGCTGCAAGGTGACGGCCTCATCGAAACCGGAAAACGCCGCGAAGGCCGTGGATGGCGACTTGTTCAGCGCGTGGAGCGGCGAACGCGGCAACGCCAAACCCGCGGCGAAGAAAGGCGCGAAGAAACCGGCCGCCGAATCCGCCGTCAAGCCGGCAGAACAATGGCTCGCGGTGGACCTCGGCAGCGAGCAGACGCTCGGCGCGGTCAGCATCGCGTGGTGGAAGGCCTACGCCAAAAGCTATCAGGTTCAGGTCTCGACCGATGGCGCGACGTGGAAGGACGTCTATTCGACGAACAAGAAAGCCGAGTTCCTCGGCAACACCGACGTGATTCGTTTCGATCCCGTGAAAGCCCGCCACGTCCGCCTGCTCTGCACGCAGCCCGGCACCGACTGGGGCGGCTACACCGTCTACGAACTCGGCGGCTACGCCGCCCTGCCGAAATGACGTGCCATGAAATTCAGAAGCTGGCCAGGATAAAAAATCATGAAACCACTATTGGCCCGTCGCCACATGCTCAAGATGCTCACCACCGCCGGGCTCGGCGCGACCATTTCCAGTCACCTGTCTGCGGCAGAAGTTGGGGCCAAGGATAAGGCCGCCACGCCGCTTCCCGAGCCCAGCCCTTTCGCCAAAGGCGGCAAGAACAACTGCGTGACTGACTTCGGCGCGGTGGCCGATGGGAAAACGCTCACCACCGGGGCGCTGCAAAAGGCCATAGACGATTGCGCGGCTGCCGGTGGCGGCACGGTCACCGTCCCGCCCGGCGTCTATCTCACCCACACGATCTTTTTGAAGAGCGGCGTGCACCTCCATCTCCAAAAGAACGCCGTCATCCTGGGCGATACCAACCCCAAGGCCTTCACCGGGGCCGTCATCCATGCCGACAAGATCGAGAACGCCGCCCTCACCGGCCCTGGCGTCATCAACGGCCAGGGCTCCCCGAAATATTTCCCGCCCAAAGGGCCGCGCCATCACGACCTCCTCCTCTTCCAGTGCAAAAACATCACCGTGAGCGATGTCACCCTGCTCGACGCCCCCTCGTGGGTGTTCCGCATCCGCGAGTGCGACGGCGTGAAAGTGCGCGGCGTGAAGGTCTATTCCTACATCAACCAAAACAATGACGGCATCGATATCGACGCCAAAAACGTCACCATCTCCGACTGCATCATCGAAAGCGAAGACGACGGGATTTGCCTGAAGAGCGACAACCCGGATTTCCTGGTCGAGAATATCACCATTACCAACTGCCTCATCGCCACCAACTGTAACGCCATCAAGTTCGGCACCTCCAGCAAAGGCGGCTTCAAGAACATCGCCATCAGCAACTGCGTCATTCACTGGCCGGCGGAGGCGGGCAAGGTCCCGCCGCGCACGTCCCTCAAAGGCTGCGAGGTGGATGCCATCGCGGAAGTGGGTCTTGCCCTGGAAGTCGTGGACGGCGGTCACATGGAACAGGTCAACGTGAGCAACCTGGCGATGACCGGCATTCAGACCCCGCTCTTCATCCGGCTCGGCAACCGCAAGGGGCCGGGCTCGTTGAAGAACGTCGTCATCAGCCACATCACCGCCACCGACGAGACCATGTTGAGCAGCGCCATCACCGGCATCCCCGGCAGCTACGTGGAAGACGTCATTCTCAAGGACCTCGTCTTCAACTGCAAAGGCACCGCCACCCTCACCGAGGCCGACGCCACCGTCCCCGAGAAGATCAACGCCTATCCGCAGACCAACCTCATCTTCGGCTACAGCGTGCCCGCGTTCGGCCTCTATGCCCGCCACGTGCGTGGCCTGATCGTGGAGAACTTCATCTTCCGCCTGCGCCAGCCCGACGCCCGCCCCGCCGTCGTGCTCGATGACTGCCACAACGTTCAATTACGCAACTTCGATGCCGCCGTACCCACCCACGAGCAGGCGCTCATCCGCATCAAACAATCCAGCCAGGTCACCATCTCCGGCTATCAATCCGCCGCGAAACCCGCCGCCTTTGTACAGGTGGAAGGCGCGGCCACCCAAGGCATCAAGCTCGCCGCCAACGACCTCACCCAGATCCGCGAAGTCATCCGCACCCGCGACGGCGGGGCCACGGGCGCCGTGAAGCTGGTCGGCAATTTCGAATGACCCTGCCGGCGTGGCTGGCTTTCCAAGGATTGGAAACGGAACCGCTGATTTTTCCAAGCCTTGGACAATCTCACGGAAATTTTCCAGGCCCTGGAAAAATTCGCGCAGACTTTTCCAAGCCTTGGAAACGTGCTAGGAATGCGCCCATGAAAAACAAACTTCTGCTGGCGGTGATGCTGGGCGCGGCGTTCGCGGCGCGCGCGGGCGAGGATGGCGGGCTGATCGCGCCGGGTGCGCAGGTCGAGAAGCTCGCGGGCGACTGCAAGTTCACCGAGGGGCCGGCGTGCGACGCGGCGGGCAACGTGTTCTTCACCGACCAGCCGAACGACCGTATCCTGAAGTGGAGCGTGGAGGGCAAGCTGACGACGTTCCTGCAGCCGTGCGGCCGCGCGAACGGGCTGTGCTTCGACGCGCAGGGCGCGCTCTGGGCCTGCGCTGATGCGAGCAACGAACTGTGGCGGATCACGCCGGACGGCAAGGCGGAGGTCGTCCTCAAGGAATATTGCGGCAGCCTGTTCAACGGCCCGAACGATGTCTGGGTGCGGCCGGATGGCGGGCTGTACTTCACCGACCCGTTCTACAAGCGCGACTACTGGAAGCGCGGGCCGACGGAACAAAGTTGCGAAGGCGTTTTCTATCTCGGCCCGGACCACAAGCGGCTCCAGCGCGTGGTCAACGATCTCGTGCAGCCGAACGGCATCATCGGCACGCCGGACGGCACCACGCTCTATGTGGCCGACATCCGCGCCAAAAAGACCTATGCCTTTGACATCTCGCCCGAGGGCGGGCTCTCGAAGAAGCGGCTGTTCTGCGAAATGGGTTCCGATGGCATGACGATTGACGATGAGGGCAACGTCTATCTGACCGGCAAAGGCGTGACGGTTTTCGACAAGACCGGCAAGCAGATCGGGCATATCCCGGTGCCCGAGCCGTGGACGGCGAATGTCTGCTTCGGCGGCAAGGACCGGCACACGCTGTTCATCACCGCGAGCAAGAGCCTCTATGGCGTGCGGCTGCGGACGAAGGGCGTGGGCAGTCAGTGAGAAAATTGTGGATTGGAGATTGCGGATTGTGGATTTGAAAACAGGAAATTGGAAAATGAAATCTTCACGGCGGGATTTTTTACGGCTGGCGGGGCTCGGAGTGGCAGGGGCTGCGCTTTCTCGTTGTGCCGGGGCTGCGGACGACGCCAAACCTAACATCCTCTTCGCGCTGGCGGATGATTGGAGTTTCGGGCATGCGGGGGCCTATGGCTGCCAGTGGGTCAAGACGCCGGCGTTCGACCGCGTCGCGCGCGCCGGGCTGCTGTTCACGCGCGCCTACACGCCGGACGGCAAATGCGCGCCGTCGCGCTCGTGCATCATCACCGGCCGCAATCCGTGGCAGCTCAAGGCGGCGGCGAACCACATCCCGTTCTTCCCGCCGGAGTTCAAGTCGGTCTTCGAGGCGCTCGGCGAGCACGGCTACTTCGCGGGCATGACGCAGAAAGGGTGGGGGCCCGGCTCGGCGAAGGACGCTGCCGGCAAGCCGCGCCAGCTCACCGGTCGGCCGTTCAACAAGCGCACCGCGCCGCCGCCGACGCCGGACATCAGCAACAACGATTACGCCGCGAACTTCGCCGACTTCCTCGACGCCGCGCCCAAGGGACAGCCGTGGTGTTTCTGGTATGGCAGTATCGAGCCGCACCGCACCTACGAGTTCGGCTCCGGCGCAGCGAAGGGCGGCAAGAAAACCTCCGACGTGTCCCGTGTGCCCGAGTGCTGGCCGGACAACGCGACCGTGCGCAACGACCTGCTCGACTACGCGTTTGAGGTCGAGCACTTCGACAGTCACCTCGGCAGAATGCTCGCGGAGTTGGAAAAGCGGGGCCTGCTGGAGAACACGCTGGTCGTCGTCTCGTCGGACAACGGCATGCCGTTCCCGCACGACAAGGGCAACGCCTACCACGACTCCGACCATCTGCCGCTCGCGCTCATGTGGCCGCGCGGTGTCCGCGCGCCCGGCCGCGTGGTGGAGGACTACGTCTGCTTCATTGATTTCGCACCGACGTTCGTCGGCGTCGCGGGCCTAAAGCCGGAGCAGACCGGCATGGCGGCAATCACCGGTCGTAGCCTGGCGGAATATTTTGCGAGCGACAAAGCCGGCCGTGTCGTCGCCGCGCGCGATCACGTGCTGGTCGGCCGCGAGCGCAACGATGTGGGCCGTCCGCACGATCAGGGCTATCCGGTGCGTGGCATCATCAAGGACGACTGGCTCTATCTGCACAATTTCGAGCCCGCGCGCTGGCCCGGCGGCAACCCGGAGACCGGCTACCTCGACACCGATGGCAGCCCGACGAAGACCGAGGTGCTCCAGTCGCGACTCGTACCGGAGCGGAAGAAATACTGGGACCTGTGCTTCGGCAAGCGCCCGCAGGAAGAACTCTATGATCTCAAGCACGACCCGGATTGCGTCCGCAACCTCGCCGGCCAGCCGGAGCACAAGGAACGGCATGCCGCGCTGAAGCAGCAGCTCTTCGACGAACTCAAGCAGCAGGAAGATCCACGCCTATCCGGCAAGGGCGACTGGTTCGACGCCCAGCCCTACGCCAACGAACGTGAGCGTGGTTTCTACGACAAGTACCTGAAAGGTGAGAAACCCCGCGCCGGTTGGGTCAATGAATCGGACGCCGAGAAAGCGCCGCTGGACTAAACACCCGCATGGTGTTTGTTACAAATTATTCTTGATCATCCACCACGACCACCGATAATGAATTTATGCTTTTTCAAGGTCATACCGTGGTGGTGGAACGTCGCGCGGCTGACGGGTTCGCAAGCGGCCGCGGAACGGACGCGGTTGACGTTCCGCCGTGTTTCCCAGAGGGAGATTGCACATGCCTGGTACGGATGCACTCGAAGTCGTCGTACGGGAAAACTGGACAGCAGATAATGTCCTGCTACTGAAAATAAAGGCGGAAGAGGAAGCCGACCGGAACCTTTCATGAATAGTGAATCCTACTATGTCAGACCATACATACGTAAGCACAGATGAGAAACTGGCTGTCGCAGTTGCTCGCTTAAATCCTGGCGCGTCGCTGAGCAGGCACGACGGTAACTCTTGGATCGTGAAGTGGAAACAGCCGTTGCGATATCCACCTGGAGTTAATTTATGTACTGAAACGAACCCTCTAATTACGGTTGCAGATAGTCGTGATCAGCCGGCGACCGATATTCTTCACTTGCGAGAGCGATTGGATGGTCTGACCAAAGAACGCGATGAATATTGCAGGAGCAATGATGCGCTGAAAGCAGAAACATCAAGCTTGTCCGGTCAATTGCGCCATTTGAAGAGGCGAATAATTGAAATAGAAACGGAGTTGGATCAATATAAACACTCAAAAGAGTTTGTCGCTTATTATGAGCGAATTGTGGCAGAGAAAAGGGCTGAAGAAGAGGCGGACAGATTGCGACGATGTCGCGAGATAGAGAACCAAACCCAGAGGGAGGAAGAGCATCCAAATATTGTGAAAGACAATTGGGATCCTCAAGCTATTAAATGAAAATCCTCACGGCGCATTGATACATGAGTCGATCCTCTCTATATGCTTACGCTTGCTTTTCCTCTCTCCCTTCCAAGATTTTGATGTGCTGAACAAGCGCCAGACCAAGTGCGATGCCTATAACCCCATCCGGGGCCTGACCATTGGCTAATTGGGGGTGCTGGATGGTTCTCTTTCGAATTGCCATGTTTTTACCTGAGCTTCCGCTTCGGATATTTGTTCAGAAGTCATTTCCTCGGCCATTTTCGCGCGTATGCCTCCGGCCCGCTCATCCCCCGAGGTCTCGGCTAGAAACAGCCATTTATATGCCGCAACGAAATCTTCGATCACTCCCTCGCCCTTGTAATAGCAGTTGCCAAGGTCATACTGTGCGCGGGCGTCGCCCTGCTCGGCAGCTTTGCGGAACCACAGAACGGCTTCTGTCTTGTCTGCAATCACTCCTGCGCCAAGAGAATAGATACTACCGAGGAACCGCTGTGCATCGACGTGGCCTTGCTCCGCAGCTTTGCGATACCACTTGGCAGCCTCAGCATTGTCTTTAATCACCCCGACGCCCGTGAAATAATAACTTCCAAGAAACCACTGCGCTTCGGCGTGGCCTTGCTCCGCTGCCTTGCGGTACCACTGGGCCGATTCCGCTTTATCGCTCGCCACCCCTTCGCCCTTGTAATAGATCCATCCTAGCTTGTATTGCGCCGCAGCATCGCCCTGTTCAGCGGCTTTGCGAAACCACTTGGCGGCCTCAACTTTGTCTTGAAGAACTCCATCGCCCTGGGAATAACTGACGCCTAAATTAAATTGCGCTTCGGGGTGGCCCTGTTCTGCGGCTTTACGAGCCCACCTGATAGCTTCCGCCTTGTCAATGATTACACCAGTGCCGTCGTAATAACATTGGGCAAGTTGGAATTGTGCTTCAATATGGCCCTGTTCTGCGGCGCGGCGGAACCATTGGGCGGCTTCCGCTTTGTCTGCAACCACGCCTTCACCCACTTTGTAGCAAAGACCAAGAGTGCACTGTATTTCTGCATCGCCCTGTTCAGCGATTTTGCGATACCACTTTATGGCTTCTGTCGTGTCGGCGACCACTCCTTCGCCGTTGAAATACTGCCTACCCAGAAAATACTGCGCAGCAGTGTGTCCTTGCTCGGCAGCTTTGCGGAACCACTTGGCGGCTTCCGGCTTGTCTTCAGCGACTCCTTCGCCATTGTAATAGTAACTGCCAAGAAAAAACTGTGCCTCCGCATGGCCTTGCTCTGCGGCTTTACGGAACCACTTGGCTGACTCTGCCTGGTCAGCAGTCATACCGATTCCCTTGCCGTAGCACACGCCAAGTGAGAATTGCGCCTCAACTTGACCCTGCTCGGCTACTTTGATCTTTTCAATCAACATGGGAATCCCGAGTCATTCCCTCGCAAGGGGCCGACTTTATTTAACTGTTGGAGCATCATGCTCCCGCCGCAGTCCAAAGACTCTCGGAAATCATGAACGCATTCTCGTCATTGACGGCAGAAGATCAAGCGCCGATTCCGTGTTTGTCCGCCTGTATCCCTTCATTCTGTTCCACCTTGCTATCCTGCACTCCCTGCCAAAGAATTGACATGCTGGCTATCCTGCCGACTTTAAATGGGTGACGGGATGCGGACCTCCCAGTTAGTCGGATCATTTCACCAGCCTCGGCTCGGCCCAGATGGCATAGTTGGCTTTCGGATCGCCGCCCTTGGCGGTGGCGACGAGCTGGAGGTTGGTCACGCCGGTGAGGTCGCAGTCGAAGCGGTGCGCAGGCTGGTCGCCGGTGAGCGCGACGCTCGCGAGCTTCTTCTCGTTGCCGAAGACCGTGAACTCCACGCCGCCCTTCGCGCCCAGCTCGGGATGCAACCCTGCCAGCACGGTGAATTGGCGATAGACGCCCGCGGGTACGAGGTAGGTCAGCGAGCTGCGTGTGCCGGTCCCGACGCCGTTGGCGAATTCCTTGATCGCCACGCCGCCGTTTTCCTCGACGCGCAACTTGATCGGCGCCGCGTTACTGCCGCCCTCCAGCACGCCGCCCATGTGCGCGTGGCCCCAGTAGGGTTTGCTGAAAAAAGTCTGCTGCGCGAAGAACAGATTGGTCGCCTCCAGCGGCCAGCACTGCGCGAGGTCCACGGAGTTGAACTGCGCCACCGCGCCGGCGTCGGGCTGGCGCGTGCCGAGGCAGAGCAGCGTGTGGAGCGCATCGGCGACGACCGTGGCACCCTTGGTGGCGGCCTTGAGCTGCGCAGCGGTGACGGCGTTGCTGTCGCCGGCATAGAGTGCCTGGATGATCGGGATGGTCTGGGCGCGGGCGAGGATCGTCGCCGAGTTCAGCCGGTGGAGCAGGTTGAAGGCGGCCTCGTCCACGGTGGCGCCGAGCAGCATCGGCTTGAAGCCGCCGATGGTGACCTCAAACTTCCCGGCCTCGACCGGACTGTGCAGGAGTTTGTTCTGCATCGCATCCGGCGGCGGAAGAAATTGCTGGAACAACGTGAACATGTTGTCGCCGGGCACGACGTGCGCGGGGCAGCTCCAGTCCTCGAGCGCGTGCGCGACCGTGCCTGCGTAGCGCGCAGCGTCGCCCACGTTGCCCGCCTGCAAGGCGGCGACGGCCTTGCCCATGAAAAATCGCAGCACCTCATAATTCTCCGGTTGCTGCGCGGGCAGGTGCAGGCCGACGAGATAGGTGACGCCCGGCCGGCTATCCATCATCGCGTACTTCGCGACATCCTTGCCCTCATAGACCCGGTCGGGAATCAGGCAGTGCTGCGTGCCGAGCGGACCGAGCTCTGCGCCGAGCTGTGCGCGTTCGGCGTCGGTGAGCGCCGCGAGCGCGGCCTGCGTGATCGCCTTATGCGGCTCGCCCCACGCGCCCGCCAGCAGTGGCGTGCAGCAGGTCAAAATGACTGCAACAAAACGTTTCATATTCACCTCATTCTCCGCCGCGTGAGGTCACGCGGCCTACAACTTCCGATCTGTAGGCCCGGCGACCTCACCGGGCGCATGGTGCGCCGGGTCGGAGACCCGGCCTACACTTTCAAAATTATTTCTGGTTGCGGGCATCGAAAAACTCGATCAGCGGATAGGCCTCGCGGTTAATGGCGCGGGCGCGCTGGAGCAGCGGCTGATAGGCTTGGCCGTCAAAATCGAACATGCCCTTGTTTGCGCCGCCGGCGGCGTCGAGCGCCTTGGACTCCTGCGGGTCGTCGCGATACTTGAACCAGTGGAAGCCGACGACGTTCTTCGTTTCGAACGCGGCGAGCGCGAAATGCTGGTAGTAGCGCGCGCGGTCCTCCTGCGTGTGGACGAGCCAGCCGGCGCCGTGCGTGTTGGCGAGGCCGGGCGCGTCCTCCGCCTTGGCGTACCACTCGGTGAAGATGACCGGCCGGTCCGCCCACGCAGCCCACTGCGCGAGCTGCTGCGCGTCGGCGCCCCAGTAGTGATAGTAATTCACCGACACCACGTCGTGATAGGGCGCGAGCATCTTCCAGAAGAAGGGGTTGTCGAACTGGCCCTGATGGTAGTTGATGCGCGAGCCCAGATAGAGGTGGTGCGCGTCGTACTTGCGGATGGTCCGCGACACGATGCGGTAGTAGCGCTCGAACGCGAAGGCGATGAACTCATAGCGGTCGCGCTGCGTGATTTCCTGCGAGGCCCGGCCCTGCCGCCGGGCGGCCAGCCAGGCGGCCGCGGCGTCGTGGCCGGGCTTGAACTTGGGGTTGGCGGCGTCGAGCGCGAGGTGGCGGTCGAGCAGGTCCACGGGGCATTGCAGCTCGTTGTCAGTCATGATGCCGAGCAGCAGCGGATCGTTCGCGGTATCGGCGAGGTCGCGGCCAAAGCGGTCGCAGAACGCCTCGAAGTCGGGATGGAACACCGGCATGCACTTGTTGAAGAAGCCCAGCGTGCCCGAGGCCGGCTCCGTCACGCCCAGCTCCTTGGCGAAGGTGAACATGAAGTTCTTCCGCAGCACCCAGACGAGCGGGTTGGCCACCTTGTTCAGGCGCGGCGAGTGCCCGTTGCCGAGTCCATTGAACCCTGCCTCGCGCAACTGGCCGGTCACCGTCTCCGCCCACTTCTCGCCGGAGCCGAAAAGTTTTTCCACCTTGGGCGGCTCCTGCACCGTATTCATGCCGATGTTGAAATAGCGATGTCCGTCCGGATCGATCAGCCACGAGCGATCGCCGATCTTCTGTATGCGGAAGACGCCAGTCGCCTGCTCCGCCGGCGCGCCGAGCCAGCCGCCGTAGCGGTCGCGCTTCACGCTCTCGGCGCGCGGCGTGTAGCCGGCGAGCTGTTCCAGCAGGCGCGTCGGGTTTTTCCGCCACGGCGAGGAATCGTTCGGGCTGGAATTATGCGTCTCGACGATCACCGTGCCATCGTTGAATTTCTTCTGCGCCGGCGCGGCGAGGTCATAACCGGCGGAAGTCTGCGCGAAGAGCGCGCCGATTTCCTCCGGCGTCAGGCAGCGTGAGTAGAGCCGCAGCTCGCCGACGCGGCCATGGAGCGCGGGCTTCAGATGGCCGAGCCCCTTGCCGATGATCAGCGGCTGGCCGTTGTTCACGATGGTGCCCGCGTGCGGCCGCTCGCTGTCGAGCTTGCCATTGACGTAGAGCCGGACATTCGCGCCATCGAAGGAGGCCGCGAGCCACGTCCACGTTTTCAGCGGCAGCTCGCCACTGCTCTCGACCAGCAGCTTGCTGACGTTGCGCGAGCCCCACAGGCCGAAGATCGCGTGGCGGCCGGAGATGTACATGCCGAACATCGGCGTGGTCCAGCCCATGTTCGTGTGCGGGATACCGAAGAGCACCGTGTTGTTGCGCAGCACGTCGGCGCGGACCCAGATGGCGGCGGTCAGCGCGTTCGAGAAACCCGCGCCCGCCTTGGGCGGAAGCACAACGTGGCCGCCGAGTCCATCGAACGCCAGCGACGTGGTCGCGCGCTCGGCGCACAGCCTGCCCTCCACGATGACGCCATCGTTGTGCGCGGGCGACTGGTCGCGGACGACCTTGCCATCGCACCCGGCGAAGCTCCACAGCCCCGCCAGCCCGCGCTCACCCGGCGCCGCCAGCGCGACGCGACCGACCAGCAATCCACCCAACAACAGCCGCCCAACCATGTGCGAGATGTTCATGCCTGCCTTCCGCATTTTCGTGTGCGCGGTTATAGGCCGGGCCGCCCCGTCGCCGCAAGCGGATTGAAGCTGTCCCCGTAGCCGCACGCGTCTAAGTGCGGCGCGCTGGATACACGCCCAACAGCGGCTCGCGGGTACGCTCGCCCTCCCGCCGGATTGCTTTTCATGGAGGCGAGCGTCCTCGCGAGCCGACACCTATCCTGGGATTGGAAAACGGAATGGCTGGTTTTTCCAGGGATTGGAAGATTTCGCGCCCAACTTTTCCAGGGCTTGGAAAATTCCGACGCGGTTTTTCCAAGCCTTGGAAACGTCAGCGCAGGTGGAACTGGCGCGCGGCCCTGGCGGGGGCGAGGCCGTCGTTGATGACGGCGTTCAGCGCCTCAATCAACCGCGCGGGATGGCGCGACATGAAGATGTTCCGCCCAAAGATGATGCCGCGCGCGCCGGACTGGATCGAGGCGTGGGCCTTTTCCAGCACGGCGAGGTCGGTGTTGAGCTTGTCGGCGCCGATGGTGAAGACCGGCACCGGGGTATTCGCGATGACCTCGTGGAAGCGCGGGCCGGTGTAGAAGGTCTTGATCAGGTCGGCGCCCAGCTCGGCCATGATGCGGGAGATGCGCTTGACCTTGTCGTGGACCTGGTCGGGCGTCTTCTCGGCGTGCTCGACGACATAGCATTCGCCGATCAGCGGCAGGCCGAGGCGCTCCTTCTGGCGGACGGCCTCGGCGAAGAGCGCGACGTTCTGCGTCTCGCGCTGGCGATCGTTGTCCTCCTCGAGGAAGAGCGAGCAGATGACCGCGCCGGCGCCGGCGCGCGCGGCCTCCTCGACGGTGTTGATGAGCGCGGTGAAGCCCTCGCGATAGGCGAGCGGATAATAGAACGACGCCGACCAGTTGAGGCGCACGACGGGCACAGGCGCAGCCGGGCCGGTGAAGCGCTGCCAGTTCCGCTCGAGCATGACACGCGGCAGGAGCATCGCATCCACAGTGGCGCAGTTGGCCAGCGCCTTGTCCACCCGTTCGAGGCCGGCCTGCACGCCGTATTCCACCACGTGGTCCACGGCGGAGATGACGAGATTCTTTTTGCCGCGGAACAACCGGTCCAGCCGCAGTTGAAGGCCTGTGTTCATGCTGACTCCTTTGCCGCCAGGGCGGCCAGTGTTTCGCGCCGGAGACTTCCGCCCCGGCGCAGTTCCTCCTGTATCCGGAGGTAGCGGCGCGCCACTTCGCCCAGCAGCGCACCGCTCAAGCCGGAGACTTCCTGCAAAAACTTTTCGGGTCCGCCCGCGGCCTGCTGCACCACGGCGGCGTCCGGCGCGAACGGCCGGCCCGCCTCGTCGGGCGGCAGGAAGAACAGGCCGGCGGCGAGCGTGGTGGCGAGCCAGCCGTGCGGCAGGTCCGCCGCGGCGCACGCGCGCAGCGCGCCGGCGACGCGGTCCTCGGCGGAGAGTTTGCGGCCGAGGTCGCGGCCGACGCGATGGAGCGTATCGCCCAGGCTGCGGTTGCCGAAGCGCTGCAGCAGGTCCTCGATGTGGGCGGCCAGCGCGGCGGCGGTGAAGTCGCGCGGATAGGTGCGCAGCAGCCAGACGGCGGCCTCTTCCATCGCGCGGTGCGTCCACGAGCGAAGCTCCACGTCCTCGACGGCCTCGTAGGTGAAAACTTTTTGCGGCGCGACGAGGAAGGCGAAGTAGCCCAACGTCGCGTGGCCGAGGTTGTGGATGAAGGCTTTCCGGTCCACGTAGGCCTTCATATTGTCCTGCGGCGAGAGGCCGGGGACCGGCGGCACGCCGCCGAGCAGCGCGCGGCGGTCGAGAATGAGCGTGTTATAGGCTTCGGCATAGACGGTCAGCGGGTCGCGGCTGCGCTGCGCCTCGGGGATCAGCGGCACCATCTTGCCGATGCTGGTCTCCGCGAGGCCCACGTAAGTTTCCAGCGGGAAGCCAGCGGGCAGCAGCGGGCGCAGGCCGTCGCGCACAAGGTGCGCGGCGTCGCGGAGATTTTCGCACAGGATGAAATCCAGCGGCCCGCCGCCGCGGGCGTGGCGCGCCGCGAGGGCCTGCGCGAGCACGGGGAAGAGCTTGGGCAGCGCCTGCGGGCCGACGGCGGTGCCGCAGATATCGGCGTCAGCGAGCTCACGGCACACGGCGTCGGCCTCGAGCACGCTGATCGCGCGGACATTTTTGACGGCGATGTCGAAGTTCGTCCGGTCGCGGATGGCGACCGTGTAACCGCGGCGCGCGTTTAGCGCGGCGATCAGGCGCGCATCCACGTCGGCGAAGACGACCTCGTAGCCGGCTGCGGAAAAAAGCTGACCGATGAAGGACCGTCCGATATTCCCCGCGCCGAATTGCAGCAGTTTCATGGCACCTCCACGCTCCGGCGGGTTTCGTGCGAGGCGAGCGCGGCCGTGAGCAGCGCGTGGCTCAACGCGGTTTCTGCGGGCGTCACATTACCAAAGGGGTGTTGCGAGCCGCCGTCGGCGAACTCCTCGCAGAAGGCGCCGATCATCTGCTGGAAGGCGTCGGAGAAGCCGAACTCGAAGATGCCGCCGGTGATCGAGGGCAGGAACGATTGCGAGCCGGTCTCGACGCGGGTCCAGCCCTGCTCTGGGCCCGCGCCCTCGAGCAGGTACAGCGCCTTGGCGTCGGCGGTGGAAAATTTCGCGGAGCCCGCGGTGCCATAGACCTCGAGATACCACGTGTTCGTCGCGCCCGGCGCCATGCGTCGCGTCTCGAAGTGCAACGAGAATGGCGCGCCTGTCCGGGGATCGAGCGCCTGGCAGAGCAGCAGCGCGTTGTCCCATGTATCGCAGGGCACGCTGCCGCCCTTGCCATCGGGCCGGCGCTCGACCAGCTTCTGCAGGTCGGCGTAGACGGAGCGCGGCTGCCAGCCCAGCCGGAAGGGCACGTGCTGCGTGTGCAGGCCGAGGTCGCCCATGCAGCCGTACGCGCCGTTGAGCGCGGCGATGCGCTTCCAGTTGATCGGCTTCTGCGGGTCCATGTCGCTGCTGTGGTGGAAGCCGCTGCGCACCTCGATCAGGCGGCCGTAGCGGCCGGCGCGCAGCCACTCGACCAGGCGCTTGCACGCGGGGAAGTAGGGGAACTCGGAGCTACAGCGGACGACCAGCTCCGGGTGCGCGCGCACCGCGTCGAGGATCGCCGCGTTGGCGGGCTGATCCATCCCGAAGGGCTTCTCGCCCAGCAGATGTTTGCCGGCGTCGAGGATCGCGGTGTAGAGCTCGGCGTGCAGGTTGTGCGGGACGGCGCAATAGACCGCGTCCACGTCCGGCGCGGCGAGCAGCGCGCGATAGTCGGTGGTCGCGAGCGCGAGGCCGGGCACGTGCTCCTTGAACCAGTCGAGCGCCGCGGGCTGCGTATCGCAGACGGCGGCGAGCTCCGGCTGCGGCGCGGCGGTCTTCAGGTGGCACCAGCGCGCGACCGCGCTCGCGAACTCGCGGCCCATCAGCCCGAGGCCGATGATGCCGAACCGGATTTTCTTTCTGCTCATGCGTCACTCTTCCTGGCCGGCGGAGACTGTAGCATAGCCGAACTCGCGCTCGACCTCGGCGATGGCTTCCTCGATCAGGTCCATGCCTTTCATTGCATGCTCCTCATCCATGATCAGCGGTGGCGACATGCGCAGGATGTGGCCGGCCGGAATCCACGCGAGGCCCTTGCGGAACGCCTTCTGATAAACCAGCCTGCCCGCCTCGTTGAACGGTTCCTTGGTGCGCTTGTCCTTGACCAGCTCGATGCCGAGCAGGAAGCCCTTGCCGCGCACGTCGCCGATGATCGGGTGCGCCGTCTTCATCTGCTCCATGCGCCGCAGGAATACGGCGCCGACCGCGCGGACGTTCTGCAGAATCTCCTCCTCCTCGATCACCTCGATGCTGGCGAGCGCGGCGGCGCAGGCCATCGGGTTGCCGCCGTAGCTGCTGGAGGCGGAAATCTTGTTCAGGCTGTCGGCGTATTCCTCCTTCACGATCATCGCGGTGACGGGGAAGCCGTTGCCGAACGATTTGCCGAACGTGATGATGTCCGGCACGGTGTCCCAGTGCGAGAGCGTCACCCACTCGCCGGTGCGGCCCATGCCGGCGAGGACCTCGTCGGAGAACAGCAGGATTTTCTTCCGGTCGCAGAACGCGCGGAGCTTCGGGAAGAAATCGTCGGGCGGAAAGACGGAGCCGCCCCAGCCCTGCACGGGTTCGAGCACGAACGCGGCGACGTTGCCGACCGTGGACTCGCGGATGAATTCCTCGTAGAAGGCGATATGGCGGTCGGTATCAATCGTGCCATCGGGCTTGGCGAAGGCCGGGCGGTAGGGGTTGGGGCGCGGCACCATGTAGAAGCCCGGCGCGCGCGTCGCGCCGTAGGAGAACACGTCGCCGCGGATCATCTGCGCGCACGAAACCGCCGCCATGCTCTTGCCGTGGAAATCGCGGAAGCAGGAGAGGAACTCCTGCTTGTTGGTGATGGCGCGCGCGGCGCGGATGCCGGCCTCGACCGCGGACGTGCCGTCGCTATAGAGCTGCATGCCGGTGAGCCTGCCCGGCAGGATGGCCGCGAGTTTTTCAAGGAGCTGCTCCTTCACCGGCGTGGTGAAGTCGTGGCAGTTCATCAGTTTTTTGGCCCAGTGCGCAATGGCCTCGGAGACCTTCGGGTGGCAGTGGCCGAGCGAGGTGACGTAGATGCCCGATGAGAAGTCGAGGTAGCGGTTGCCATCCACGTCTTTGAGCATGATGCCGTGGCCTTCCGAAAAGCAGACCGGGAAAAGTGTCACCTGCTCGCTCAAGCCTTTCATGTAGCGCGCGGTGTTCGCGTGCATCTTTTTGGAGACCGGGCCCGGCGTCTCCGTGACCAGGTGCGGCAGGCCCCGGGCGCTTTCCTTCCACCAGTTTTTGCTCATGACGTTTTCTCCTTGGCATGGGGTTGTGTCTGCGCGAGGGCGATCAGCCGCTCGGCGTTGCGTGCGAAGATGCGCTCGACGCCCTCGCGGCCGACGCCGGTTTCGCGGCAGGCGTCTTTGAGGGCCTTGAGCGCTTCATACATGTAGAGCGTGTAGGTCGCCTCGATGGCGGGCGGCTCGCGCTGCGTATTGAAATGGAACGGATGGCTCGTGTGCTGGATATAGCGGCGGCCGGCCCACGTCTGCCGCCCGCGCATCAGCAGGATCGGGTTATCGGTGCCGAACAGGATGCGCTCCGGCCCGAGATGCCGCAGCGCAAGCGCGTACACCTCCGGGTTGAGCACCGCCGAGCAGTCGAAGAACAGCCCCGGGTCGTCGGCCAGCGGCAGCAGCCCTTCCTCGGCGTGCGGCCGGGTGTAGCAGCGCCCGAGGTGCGCGAGCACGAGCTGGATGTGCGGATAGCGCCGCCGGATTTCGCGCACCTCGCGCTGGTTCACCGGGTCGCCGAGGCGGCCGGCGCGCGGAACGTGCAGTGTCACCCAGGCCCGCCGCGCGTCGAGCACCTCCAGGTGCTGGTGCGGCAGGAAGTCGAAGATCGAGGCCTCGAGATATTTGTCGCGCGACTGCGCGTCGTAGCCGATGAGCGAGTAGTAGGGCTTCACGCCGATGATGCCGGGCTGGTCGAGCGCCTGCGCGAGCTGCGCCGGCTTCCACGAGGGGCGCAGCAGCGCCAGCGCGTGCCAGCCGCGCCGCGCGAACTCGGTCGCGACGTAGCGGTTGGCGCCCTCGAGGTCCCAGCCGAGCGAGGGGTAGCCGAAGCCGACGCACGAAAATTTCCGGCCGGGGAAGACCGTGCGGAAGCAGCGCTCGGCCGTCGCCGCATCCATCATCTCGTCCACTTCCATGACCCAGTAGGAGCGCCGCAGCTCCTCGGTCACGACCTCGGTGCGGAACTGCGGGTCCACGATGTGGACGTGCGCATCCACGAGCTGCGCCGGCACCCAGTCCTCGAGGTGCTCCGCCCAGAAGGCGCGATCCATGTCGCGGTAGGTGAACACATGATGGAGCTTGATCTCGTCCATGCGCGTTCCTACATCCGGCAGCCCTCCGCGCCGATCAGGCGGGCGAACTGCAGCAGGCTCTCCGCGTGCTCGCCGAGGACGAGCGCGCTGTGGTGCGTCCCGCCGAGTTGCGAGAAGCGTTCGAGGAACGGGCCGAGCGGCAGGCGCGGCCGGAACCAGCCGCGCACCCACTTCTGGAATTCCGGGTGTGTCGCATCCTCCAGCACATCCACCGGTGCGACGATCAGCCGGAACGTGTCGTCGGGGCCCGGCGCGAGATTGACCAGCGTCGCCGGCCCGGGCCGCGGCGCGAGGCCGAGCGCCGCGGGATTCCGCGCGGGCGAGAGGCCGTACTCCTTTTCGTAGAGCAGCGGCTGCGCGGCGGCGAGTTCCGGGTTGAACTCGCCCATGTGCGAGATGAAGACCGAGCCGCCCGCCCAGTCCGGGCAGAACATCTCCGCGAACGAGGTCAGGCCGTAGCCCGCCGCGAGCGCCGCCACCAGCGCCGCGGTGAGCACATCGCCCTCGCCGGCGAAACCGGTGCCGCGCGCCATCGCCTTGCAGCATTCGAGGAAGGGCACGGTGTTGACCGGCCCCTCGCTCTCGCGGAACGCGTCGAAGTTCAGGCTGAACGCGTTGTAGTTGTGCTGCGCGAGGTAGTGCCGCAGGCCGAGCCCCAACCGCAGCGAGCGGCGATGAACCTCGGCGCTGATCTCCGCGCGATAGCGCTGCAGATCGAGCTGGCGCTCGGCCTCGATCTCCGCCTCGGAAACTTTCTCGGCACTGGGACCGAGCGCGGCGGGCGCGATGGTCTCGGCCGTGATGCCGAGCGTGCGGCGCAGCACGGCGGCCTCGATGCGGAAATCGCCCATGCCCTCGAACGCGCCACCGATGCACAGCGCGCGCGTCTGCTTCAGCCTCCGCGCGGCGCACGCGGCGCGGGCCAGCGCCACGGCGCGCTCCATGATGGCCGCATCGGAGAGATGGCCGGCGATCACGTCATAACTTTTTCCGCGCCGCCGCAACATCGTCGCCAGATCCTGCACGCCGTGGATGCCGTGGTTATAGAGCAGCAGCTCCGGCGCGGCGTCGCGCGGGAAGGCGGCGGCGGGTGTGATGTCCAGCAGCAGCAGCGGCAGCGCGGAGGCGGCCAGCAGGTCGGCGGATTCGAGCGAGGGCGAGTAGGCCAGATGCACCGTCACCACGAGGTCCACGTTTTCCTTGTCAAACTGCGCCAGCGCGGCGGCGATCTCGGCGTGTACGCAGCAGACCGGGCTCGCGGTGACCGCGACGCCGCGCGCCTGGAACTGCTCCTGCACCTGCGCGACGAGCGGCACGACCTTCTCGCGGAGGCCGGGCAGCACGCGGTCATAGAGCGCAACGTAGAGCGGCAGCAGACCGATCCGGGGCTGGTTCATGGGGCCTTTCCTCCGGCGCCGGCGGGGATGAACGCGCTGTCCAGCGCATCGCCGGCGTAGAGCCGCCGGAAAAGTTCCGCGTAGAGCCGGCGCAGGCCGTCGAGCTGCGCGCGGTCCGGCCCGGCGTCGGCGTGCAATGGTTCCATCGGCATGCGGCAGGCTGCCGGGCTGAAGGGGTAAAGACAGCCGCGCGTGCCCATGCCATCGGCTTCCGTGATCAGGTGGAGCGGCAGCGGAGCGAACAGCACGGCGAGCAGTTGCTGGAACGCGCGGCCGCGGCTCGCGCCGCCGCACAGCACGAGGCTGTCGAGCGCGCCCGCCGCCCGCAGCGGCGCGAACATCCGGTCGAACTCCAGGCACATGCCCGCGGCCACGGCGCGCAGCATGTCCGCCGGCACCGTCGCGGGGCTGACGCCATAGAGCACGCCCGAGCCCGCGCCGCCGCCGAGCTGGCTCGGCCGGTTGACCCACGGCAAAAACATCAGGCCTGCCGGCGGCAGCAGCCGCTCCTTGAAAAGGTCCGCCTGCCGCCGCAGCGCCTCGCGCAAATCCGCGTGGACGAACTGCGCCAGCGCCCAGTCCCACGTGACGTTGCCGGTCAGCAGCGGCTGGATGAGCAGGCGCCCCGTGCCCACCGGCGCCGGGATGGGCAGTTGATAGCCCGAGCCGCGCCCGAAGTCGCCGGCCAGTACGAAGTTCCCGACCCACGCCGTGCCGAGCGAGCACTCGAGCGGCCGCTGCGACACGTGCGCCACCGAGAGATAGCCCGCCTCGTGATCGTTGTAGGGGCCGGCGACCGGCAGCCCCGCCGGCAGGCCCAGCCGCGCCGCGGCCGCCGCCGTCAGCGGCGCGGTGGCGTGTCCGCGCCGCAGCGGCGCGAAGAAATCCACCGGCAGCCCCACCAGTTCCAGCGGCGTCGCCGTCAATTGATCGGCGCGCGCGTCATAGCAGCCGCTCTGCAGCGCGTGACACGCCTCCTGCCGCCATGCGCCGGTCAGTTGATGGAACACATATTCGCCGACACCGACGTAGAGGTTCTGCGCGCCGAACAAATCCGGCTGACGCTCGCGCAGCCACAGCACGCGGCCGAGCCCCACGCCGGGATCGTCGCGCAGCGAGAACGCGGACCAGAACGCGGCGGGTTGCTGCCCGCGGACGCGCAGGTAGTGCGCGAAGCAGCGGTAGTCGTTCCAGAGATAGATCGGCGTCAGCGGCCGGCCATCGCCGCGCTGGACGATCAGCGTGCTGCCGCCCTGCGCGGCCAGGCCGAGGCCGGCGACCCGCGCCCAGCGCGCGCCGGTCTTCTGGCGCAGCTCGGCGCAGACCGCGGCCAGCGCGCCCAGCAGCATGTCCGGGTTCTGCTCGCGCGTGCCCTCCTCGCCCTCGGTCTGGATCGGCAGGCGGCACGCGGCCTCGGCGAGGCAGCGCCCCGAGTCCGGCTCATAGGCCGCCGCCTTGAGCCCGGTCGTTCCCAAATCCAACCCGATCAACATACGCTGTTTCCTTTCTTTACGCTTTCACCACGGTGAGCTGCGGCCCGGCCCGGCGCAACCATCGCAGCTCCCGCGGCGCGATCCCGGCATCCAGCACCACGCGATCGAGCGCGTCCCACCCGGCGAACCGGGCGAACGACGTGCGCCCGAACTTGCTGCTATCGGCTACCAGCACGGCGCGCTGCGCGCTCTGGATCATCGCGCGTGAGACCTGCGCGATCGCGAGGCTGCTCGTGTAGAGGCCGCGCGCGTCGGCGGCGTCGGCGCCGAGGAACGCAAGGTCCGCCCGGAACGCGCGCAGGTTATCCACCGTTAGCGGGCCGGAGAGGTCCGGGCTGCCGCGATTCACCTGCCCGCCGAGCAGCACCAGTTCGAGTCCCTCGCGCGCGTGGAGCGCGGACGCGATCGCCAGCGACGTGGTCAGCACCTTCAGCTTGCGGATGCCCGCCAGCGCGCGCGCGACCGCGAGCGTCGTCGTGCCCGTATCCAGCATCACGGTCATGCCGGGCGCGACCAGCGCGACGGCGGCGCGGGCGAGCGCCTCCTTCTCCGCCAGCCGCGTCTGGCGGCGCGCGTCGAACTCGAAGGCGACGACCGCCGGCGCGGCCAGCAGCGCGCCACCGTGCGTCCGGGTGACCTTGCCCGCCTGCGCGAGCGCGTCGAGGTCACGCCGGATGGTCATCGGCGTCACGCGGAAGCGCCGCGTCAGCTCGGCCACGGCCACCTCGCGCTGCGCGGCGAGCAGATGCAGGATGTCCTGTAGCCGCGTCGTCGAACCGGTCTTCTTTTCCGTCATGCTGGCCTCAAAGGTGTGTATCTGTTTCCAAGCCTTGGAAAAACTCCGGCGGGACGTTCCAAGCCCTGGAACTTTCCGGCCTTGCGTCTTCCAATCCCTGGAAAAAACGGGGTCATGGTTTTCCAATCCCTGGAAATCACTGCCGCCAATGCGCCTCAATTTCCTCCAGCGTCTTGCCCTTGGTTTCCGGCGTCAGCCGCGCGAGCACCAGCATCAGCGCGAGCGTGATGCCGGCGAAGACGAGGAACGTGCCGACCTGCGACCACTCCTGCAGCTTCGGGAAGATCAGCAGGATCACGAAATCGGTGACCCAGTTGGAGAAGGTGCAGATCGAGGTGGCGCGGCCGCGGACGCGCGTCGGGAAGATTTCGGAGATGATCAGCCACGAGCAGGGGCCGATGCCGATCGCGTAGGCGACCACCGAGAACAGCACGATCAGCAGGACCAGGGTGTTGGAGAAGACGTGGAACTGGAACTCGACGGCGAACAGCAGCAGCGCGAGGATGACACCAGCCGAGGAGGCGAGCAGCAGGACGCGGCGGCCAAGTTTGTCTATGACGAACATCGTCGCGATGGTCGAGCCGAACAGCACGACGCCGACCAGGACCATGCCGAGCATCGCGCTGGACTCGCTCTGGAAGCCGAGGTCGAGCAGGAGCTTCGGGCAATATTGCGTGACCGCCTGCAGGCCGCACGCCTGCGAGAAGACCTGGACAAGGATGCCGATGATCATCGGCATGACGAAGGGCTGGCGAAACAACTGGCCGAGCGAGGCTTCCTCGTGACTGATCGCGTCCTGGATCTCGCGCATCTCGCGCTGGGCGTGTTCCGCGCCATCCACGCTGGCGAGGATCGCGCGCGCCTTGTCGAACTGGCCGCGCTTGGCCAGCCAGCGCGGGCTTTCCGGCACGAAGAACAGGGCGACGAGGAACAGCGACGAGGGCAGCACGCCGGAGGCGAACATCCAGCGCCACGCATAGTCATCGCGCCACGCGGGCGAGCCGCAGCTCGCGAGGCCCCAGCCGATGGCGTAGGCCACCAACATGCCGAAGGTGATCGCGAGCTGGTTGAGCGTCACCAGCCGGCCGCGGATGCGCGCGGGCGCGACCTCGGCGATATAGACCGGCGAGACCGGGCTGGCGAAGCCGATGGCGATGCCGCTGATGAAGCGCGCGAGCGTGAAGGCCCACACCGCGCCGGGCAGCGCCGTGCCGAGCGAGGAGAGCACGAACAGCACCGCCGCCATGATCAACACCTTCTTGCGGCCGATACGGTCGCTGATGAAGCCGGCGACGCTCGCGCCCAGCATGCAGCCGCAGGCGACGGCGCTGACCGCCACGCCGAGCTCGCCGGCGGTCAGCGCAAAGTGGCGGTTGAGAAACGGGATCGCGCCGGCGATGACGGCGATGTCGAAGCCGAACAGCAGGCCGCCGACGGCGGCGACGGTGGAGATGAGGTACACATACCCCGCGCTTCCTTTGGCCTGCTGGCTTGGCATAAGTGTCTTTCCGGCCGGCGCGCCTCACAGCAGATGTTTGCTGTCGAAGATGAGCACCGACCTGTCGGCATTCAACGATCCGTGCGCGTAGGCGGGGATACCCGGCAACTCGATCCGCTCGACCTGCCGGCTGGCCAGTTCCAGCAACCACAGCGCATACGTTTTGTCCCCCGCGGCGTGTCCGTGAATCAGGATGGTCCGGCCGTCGGCGCACCAGAACGGGCCGTGAATCCAGCGGAAGGAACCCTGCCGCACCGGGAAACTGGTCGCGCCGCCGGGCCACTGCATCAGGCACAGGTCGTGGAGACCCCGTGGCGTGTTGGAGGTGAAGAACGCGAGTTGGCGGCCATCGGGCGAGAAGACCGGCCGGTAGTCGAGGCCCGCGTGCTTCGTCACCTGCTTGAGCTCCCCGGTCGCGGTGTTGACCTGCCACAGATTCTGATGGCCGGAGCGGTCGGAGACGAAGACCACCGTGCGGCCGTCCGGCGTGATGCACGGGCGCTCGTCCACGTGCGGCCCCGTGGTCAGCCGGCGCCGGTGGCCGCCGTCGCGGTCCATGATCCAGAGGTTGCGCGGCGACCGGCCGGCGTCGAACTGGTGGTCCATGTTCCAGTCGGTGTCGGTCGCGACGCCCGCGTTGGAGAAGTACACGAGCTGCCGGCCGTCCGCCGTCCAGAACGGATGTCCGGCGAGCGCCCGGTCGTCGGTCAGCTTGCTGGACCGCCGCGGTTCGAGGTCGTAGCGCCAGAGGTTGAAGCCCGTCTCGCCCTCCTGCCGGCCCCAGAACAGCACGCTCTCGCCGCGCGCGTCGAGCATCGGCTGGATGAAGTAGCCGTCCGGGCTCAACCGCCGTACGGTGCCCGGCACGCCGGACCGGCCCTGCATCCGGATCAGGTAGATCGCGTTGGACCGTTGCCGCGCGGGTGCGCGCTCCGGCGTCGCGGCGTGGCCGCCGAGCGCCAGCGCGCCGCCCGCGCCGCCGAGGCGCCGCAGGAACTCGCGCCGCCCATAACGTCCCATCTGTTCAGCCAGGTGCATCGCCGCCGCTCCGTCACCCGCCGGCCGGCGTTGCGCCGCGCCATGTGCGGATGTGTTGCTATGTGTTCGTTTAGATAAACGCCGGCCCCGCCGGTGTCAAGCGCCATTTGCGCGGCCGGGCGGCGCGTGTGATTGGCAACGCGGCCCGCTTCGTCTAGGATGCCGCCCGGTCGAACCCGGAGCGAACCATGAAAACACGCCGCCCGTTTCTGCTGGCCGCCGCGCTCGGCGCGCTCGCGCTGCCCCTGCTGGGCCGGGCCGCCACCACCCCGGCGGCCCAACCGAACATCGTCATCATCTTTACCGATGACCAGGGCTGGGCGGACGTCGGCTGCTTCGGGGCCAAGGGGTTCACGACGCCGAACCTCGACGGGCTCGCGCGCGAGGGCTGCCGCTTCACCAACTTCCACGTGGCGCAGGCGGTCTGCTCGGCGTCGCGCGCGGGGCTGCTGACCGGCTGCTACCCGAACCGCATCGGCATCCACGGCGCGCTCGGGCCCAACGCGCGCCACGGGATCGGCCCCGGCGAGATGACGCTCGCCGAGCTGGTCAAGCAGCGCGGCTACGCGACGGGCGCGGCGGGCAAGTGGCACCTCGGCCATCTGCCGCCCTACCTGCCGACGCGCCACGGCTTCGACGAGTGGCTCGGCCTCCCGTATTCCAACGACATGTGGCCGCTGCATCCCGAGGCGAAGCCCGGCACCTATCCGCCGCTGCCGCTCTACGAGAACGAGAGCATCAAGATCCGAGAGGTGGGCCACGCCGAGCAGAGCCAGCTCACCACGTGGTACACGGAGCGCGCGGTGCAGTTCATCGAAAAGAATAAGGACCGCCCGTTCTTCTTCTACCTCGCGCACAACATGCCGCACGTCCCGCTGCACGTCAGCGACAAGTTCAAGGGCAAGTCGGCGCGCGGCCTCTATGGCGACGTGATCGAGGAGATTGACTGGTCGGTCGGCGAGGTCGTGAAGGCGCTGGAGCGCTGCGGTGTGGCGCAGAATACGTGGATCATTTTCACCAGCGACAACGGCCCGTGGCTTTCCTACGGCGACCACGCGGGCTCGGTCGGCCCGCTGCGCGAGGGCAAGGGCACCGCGTGGGACGGCGGCACGCGCACGCCGTGCATCATGCGCTGGCCTGGCAAAATCCCTGCCGGTACCGAGAGCAAGGCGCCGCTGATGACGATTGACCTGCTCCCGACCATCGCCGGGCGCATCGGCGCGCAGCCGCCCGCGCACACCATTGACGGGCTCGACTGCTGGCCGCTGATCGCCGGCGTGCCGGGCGCGAAGAATCCGCACGAGGCCTACTACTGCTACTATGAAAACAACCAGTTGCAGGCCGTCTGGGACGGCCGCTGGAAACTGCAACTGCCGCACACCTACCGCACGCTTGGCGGCCGCCCCGGCGGACAGGGCGGCCTCCCCGTGAAGTACGAGCAGCGCAAGCTGGAGGTCGCGGAACTTTATGACCTCGACGCCGACATCGGCGAGACGCAGAACGTCGCCGCCGCGCATCCCGACGTGGTCGCGCGGCTCGAGGCGCTCGCGGAGAAAGGCCGCGTCGAATTGGGCGACTCGCTGACCAAGCGCGAAGGCCGCGGCGTCCGCCCCGCGCCGACCGTGCCGGGCGAGAATCCCAAGCCGAAGGCCAAGCGCGTCGTCCGCGCCGGCATCAACGTGATCTACGCCGACTGAAGATGAACAGCGAAGGCGGGAAGACGCGAAGGAATCGCGTGTGGTCGGCGGTCTGCGGTGTCGCTTTTCCAAGCCTTGGAAAAATCCCGAGATAATTTTCCAAACCTTGGAAAACCGGGCTTGCGCTTTTCCAAGGCTTGGAAAAAATACGCGCATGAACGTGCGCCCTTCCATCCGCGACGTCGCCCGGCAGGCGGGCGTCTCGCATACGGCCGCCTCGCTCGCGCTGCGGCGCGACCCGCGCATCCCGGCCGCAACGCGGCAGCGCGTCGAGCAGGCCGCCGCCCGGCTCGGCTACCGCCGCCACGCGGTGCTCGCCAGCCTGATGGCGCAACTGCGCACGCTCAAGGTGCAGCCGGAGACCGCGACGCTGGGCTTCGTCACCTCGTGGCCGACGCGCGAGGGCTGGCGTAGTTCTCCAAATCACCGCCGCTTCTTCGCCGGCGCGGAGCGGCGCGCACACGAGCTGGGCTACCGCCTCGATCTCTTCTGGCTGCGCGCGCCGGGCATGACCGCGCGGCGCATGAGCGCCATCCTGCGCTCGCGCGGCATCGAGGGGCTGCTGCTCCAGTCGCTGCCGCAGGCCGGCGGTGAGCTCGCGCTGGACTGGCGGCACTTCGCCGCGGTCGCCAAGGGCCTGACGATTGCGCGGCCGCGGCTGCACCGCGTGGTCTCGTCGCACTTCGAGGACATGCGGCTGGTGATGGCGCAACTCCGGCGGCTTGGCTACCGCCGGCCCGGCCTTGTCCTCGACGAGGAGCACGACGCGCGCGTGGACCACGCGTGGCTGGCCGCCTACCTCCTCCAGCAGCAGGAGCTGCCGGGGCGCGACCGCGTACCCGCGCTGATCCTGCGGGCGGGGCAGGGGGCACGGCAGTTCGCCGCTTGGCGGGGACAACATCAGCCGGAGGTGGTGCTCTTCACCGATCTGCCGGTGCCGGCGTGGCTCGCGGAGCAGAAGGTGCGGGTGCCGCGCGAACTCGGCCTCGTGCATCTGGACTGGTCGCCGGAGGTCGCGCCGCTCGCGGGCGTGGACCTCGACGTGGAGGCGCTCGGCGCGGCGGCGGTGGATCTGCTGGTCGGCCAGTTGCACGCGCACGAGCGCGGCGTGCCGCGGCGCGAGAAGATCGTCGCCGTCAGCGGCCGCTGGGTGCCGGGCACCTCGCTGCGACGGCAGGCAAAGTAGTCGCCACGCTCCGCGTGATTTTACTGGAAACCGATTTCGGCGTTGTGGCGCCGGCGGGGCTGGGGTTTAATGCGCGCCACTGTTCGGTGACCGTGGGAGACAAGGCATGAACATGATGGATCAGGCCGGGTCGGTGGTCGCGACGCGCATCCGTTATGGCGTGGTGGCGCTGGCGGTGTTGCTGGCGATGGTGACCTACCTCGACCGCGCCTGCATCGCCACGCTCGCGCCGGGCATTCAGGCCGACTTGGGCTTGAGCAAGGACCAGATGAGCGTGGTCTATAGCGCGTTCGCGCTGGCCTACGCGCTCTTCGAAATCCCGACCGCGTGGTGGGCCGACCGGCGCGGCACGCGCCACGTGCTGACGCGGATCGTGCTGTGGTGGTCGGCCTTCACGGTGCTCACCGCCGCCGCCTGGAACTACGCCGTGCTGGTGGTCACGCGCTTCCTGTTTGGCGCGGGCGAGGCCGGCGCGTGGCCGAGCGTGGCGCGGACGTTCTCGCGCTGGGTGCCGCGGTCGGAGCGCGGCACCATCCAGGGCATCTTCTTCAGCGGCGCGCACCTCGCGGGCGGCCTGACGCCGATGCTGGTGGTCTGGCTGACGCAGTCGTTGGGCCTGCACTGGCGGCTGGTGTTCGTGATGTTCGGCCTGGTCGGCGTGGTGTGGGCGGTGGCGTGGTATCGCTGGTTCCGCAACGATCCCGCGGAGCACAGCCGGGTGAATGCCGCGGAACTGGCGCGGATCACCGCCGACCGCGCGCCGGCGGGCGCGCACCACGAGGGCTGGGCCTACTGGAAACAGCTTTTCGGCCATCCCAATACCCTGCCGCTCCTGCTGATGTATTTCCCCAACAGCTACGCCTTCTATTTCTGCATCACCTGGCTGCCAACCTACCTCAAGGAGAAGCACGGGCTGGATGCCATGCAGCTTGGCCTCTTCGCGGGCCTGCCGCTGATCTTGAGCGTGGCGGGCGACCTGTTCGGCGGCGTCACGACCGATGTGGTCACGCGGCGCTTCGGGCTGCGGCTCGGCCGGTGCGGCGTGGGCGCGGTCGCCTATGTGCTGGCGGGCGCCTCGATGATCCTCGCGACGGTGGCGCCGCAGCCGCTGCTGGCCGCGACGCTGATCGCCGTGGCCGTGGCGGCGAGCATGTTCACGCTCGGCTCGTCGTGGAGCCTGTGCCTCGACATCGGCGGCAACCACGCGGGCGTGGTCAGCGCGGCGATGAACACCTCGGGCGCGTTGAGCTCGGTGATCAGCCCGCTGATGGTGACGTGGCTGCTGAAGCATTTTGAAAACAACTGGAACCTGCCGCTGCTGGTGATGGGCGGGCTCTTCCTCATGGGCGCCGTCTGCTGGGGTCTCATCAATCCACACAAGCGCATCTTCGAGTGAAATTTATTTTCCAGATTGCGAATGGTTCTGGATGGGGAAGCCCACAACAGCGGCAGCGGCCCGATCGCAACCCGTCTCTGTGGGCGGGGTTTCCAACCCCGCGAACCGCCACCGCCACGGCAGCCACAACGAGCAAAGCAGGCGGGCTACTTTTAACGGCGGCGAGCCGCCGCCGCTCCCAGTTAGCCGGAGCACGCTGGTTGACTTACCTCCGCATGAACAAAACAACCACAGCCGGAGTGCTTATTGGTGCTTTCAGTTGCTTGCTCGTCGCCGGCTGCGCCACCGGCGGCGGCCAACCGCCGCCGCCGGCGAAGTATCGCTGCCTCTTCAACCACGAGCTGCTGATCGTCTGCGGCAACAAGACGAACAGCCCGGCCTATATGGCCTCGTTCATCGACAAGCTCAAGGACACCGACGTGGACGCGGTGCTGTGCTGCCCGACGGCGTGGCGCGCGAACCTGTTTCCCTCGGAGGTGGACCCGCAGTGGAAGAAATACACGCCCGCCCAGAAATCGCCCAAGTTCCCGTCGTTCGACTACATCATGAAGTACATCCACGGCGGCGGCGACCCGGTGAAGGAGACGCTGGAGGCCTGCCGCCGCAACGGGAAGGCGTTCTTCATATCCTACCGGATGAACGACCACCATTACGTGGCCGACAAGACCTGGCCGACGCACAACGCGTTCTGGCGCGAGCATCCGCAGTACTGGCTGGGCGATACCGAGGACTCGCCCTATACGTTTAGCGACCACTGCCGGCTGCTGAACTACCTCATCCCCGAGGTGCGCGAGTACTACTTCGCGATCATTCAGGAGCTGTGCACACGCTACGACGTGGATGGGCTCGAGCTGGACTTCCAGCGGTTCCCGAAATTTTTCCACAAGGCCAAGACCGAGGAAGGCCGGCGCGTGATGACCGGGTTCGTCGCGCGTATCCGCGCACTGGCCGACAAGGTCGGACGCGAGCGCGGCAAGTTCCTGCCGCTCTGCGTGCGCGTGCCCGAGACGCCCGCCCTGTGCGAGGCGGCCGGGCTCGATGTGCTGGACTGGGACGCGCGCGGGCTGGTGCAGATGATCAACATCTCGTCCTCCTACATCCACACAATGAACTTGGACATCGAGGGCTTCAAGGCGCGCCGGACGCAGGCACGGCTCTATGGCGAGATGAACTACGTGACCTACCAGGCGCCGAAGACGGCGAAGGGTTTCGGGCGGCGTTACACCACGTTCGAGGTCTATCGCGCGACGGCGCTCAACTTCCTCACGCGCGGCGCCGATGGCTTGAGCCTCTTCAACTACGACTATGTTCCCGCCAAACTGCGCCCGGCCATGGCGCCGGGGCTCAAGGGCATCACCGACGTGGAGTTTCTGCGCACGACGGCGAAGGACTACACCATTTATCCGCGCTCCGGTCTGCTCCCGGCGACGAACAAGGCAACGCTCCAGGTCATCATCCCCGACGACACGCGCCAGGTGCCGTTCAGCCGCGCCGCGCTGCGCATCGAGACACGGCGCGACAGCACAAAGGTCAAATTCGGCGTGCGCCTGAACGGGAAGGAACTGGCGCCGTGCGACTGGCCGGACACCGAGCTCTTTCCGCCGGTCGACCGCAACGAGGGCTATGCGACGCGCGACTGCGTGAAGTTCTTCGCGGTCCCGTTGGAGGCGCTCGTGGTGGGCGCCAACACCATCGAGATCGCGCGGCAGGACGGCGGCAAGTCGGCGTGCTCGCTGTTCTCGATGGAACTGGCTTTGATCAAATGAGGCTGCTGCTGAATCAACGAAGCTTGCTGGCCGCGGCACTGCTCGGCGCGGGTGCCGCCGCAGCCGCGCTGCCGGTCTATCAACCGAAGATCCAGCTCAACGACATCTACTTCCTGCATCCCGGCGCGCAGCCGGAGCTGCGCTATAACCACGATGTGGACATCGTGAAGTTCAAGGGCCGTTTCTTCGCGGCGTGGAACGCCAACGAGAACCGCGGCGAGGACAAGCCGGGGCAATACAACTATGTGAGCGTGAGCGATGACTTCGCGCACTGGTCGAATCCCGTGCGGATGTTCACTGCCGCGGCGGGCGCGGCCAACCCGGTCGAGAGCGACAACCAGTGGCAGCCGAACTTCATCAACTGGCAGGACCGGGCGCTGTTCTGTGCGTGGTGTGATTTCGTCGCGCGCCGCGTGTTCGTGGCGACCTCGGCCGATGGCCTCCACTGGAACAACGTCGAGGTGGCGAATGCGCCCGAGGCGCTCAAGGGCAAGGCCAGCGGGTTCCCGACCAATCACGGCCTGCTGACGCGGCAGGGCGTCATGCTGTTCCCGTGCAGCATCCCGTTCACCGATACGCCGCGCGCACTCGTCGGCAAGACGCGCTACGCCGGCGTGCTGCGCAGCGAGGATGGCGGGAAAACCTGGGCGTGGAGCGAGCCGATCGAGGCGATCTCATGGAAGCAGGCCGGCGAGAATCCGGCGGAGTTCGGCGGCGACGTGATCACGCTCTGGGAGCCGATGCTGTTCGAGCAGGCCGATGGGAAGCTCGGGCTGCTCATCCGCAACTCCACCGCGCAGGAAAATCCCGAGCGCGCCGAGAAGCCGCACCGCATGCTGCTCTACTGCACCAGCAGCGACGCGGGGAAGACGTGGACCAAGGCGCGGCCGGTCGAGGTGGACACCATCTGCTCGCGCAACTTCGCCATCTCCGGCGTCGGCGCGCCCGACAGCCTGTTGATGGTGCTCAACGATAACAATGTCCGCGTGCCCGAACGCATCAGCCACGACCGCTATTTCCTCGCGCTCTACTGCGCGCCGGTCTGCGAGCCCGACCTGCTGCTGCCCGGCCCGGTGATCCAGCCGCAGGGCGGGACGGCGTTTTATCCGAACGGCTTCGTGGATGGTGGCAAGCTCTACGTCGCCTACACCTATCCCGGCGGCATCCACAGCAGCGTGATCGCGCCGCTGCCGGATTTCTCGCGGCCGTTCCTGCTGCCGCGCGAGGGGCGTGCCGGCCTGCGGCTCGTAGATGGCGTCGCGCATTTCGGCCTGCGCCAGACGAGCCTCGGGCTGGTGCTGACGGAGAAGCTGACCCGCCAGCCGAAGCTGCGCCTCGCGTTCGACGTGAACGTGAACCGGTACAACGGCGGCGACTGGCCCGTGCTGACGCTTGGCGGCAAGACGCGCAATGGCACGACGCTGCGGGCGATTTATAGCGAGCAGGCGAAAGCCGATGTTTTTCAGGTGGCGATCGGCGGCGGCAAGTGGGCCGACCTCGCGCCGTTCAAGTTGAAGGCGTGGAACCACGTCGAGGTCGAGCTGACCGCCGACGGTTTCTCCGTGGCGCTCAACGGCGCGCCGGCGCAGTCGTTCAAGAAACCGCTACTGCGGAAGATCTGCTTCGGTGGCCTCTACGTGGCCCCGCCGTGGCCGATGGGCATGCAGGGCAGCAGCGATGTGCAGGTGAAACTCGATTCGATCAACGTGGAGTGAACATGAAGATTGAAGTCATTCTTGCCGTCGCGCTGCTGCCGCTGGCCGCGCTGAACGCCGCGGAAAAGCCGGCGACTCTCACCGAACCGCGCGTTGTGCAGGAGGCGCAGGGCTACAATTCGTGGCCGATGATCCAGGCCCTCGGCGGGAAGCTGGTCTGCGTGTATAGCCGCGGCTCGGGGCACACGATCGGCGAGGACGCGCGTGCCGTCTATGCGCGCACCTCGGCCGACGGCGGCAAAACATGGACGGCGGAAACGGTGGTCGCCAATACGCCGGGCTACGGCGAGGTCGAGGTCGGCAAGGGCCTCGATGCCAACGGCGCAATGCTGCTCTGGGTGCGGCGCATAGGGAAGGATTCGAAGCATGACCTCTATCGCACCACGGATGGCGTGATGTTCACGCTCGTCGCAACGCCGAAGCTTGCCGTGACGCCGATCCAGATCACCGATGTCTTTGCCGTCCCCACGGTCGGGCTCATGGCGCTGTGGTTCGCGGGGAACTACGGCGATAACGGTCCCTGCCACTCGTGGGGCAAGCTGACCAGCAGCGACAACGGCGCGACGTGGACGCAGACGCCTATCGAGTCCGGGCTGACCAAGGCGCAGTGGCCGACCGAGCCCGCCGCGGTTTATCTCGGCGAGGGCCGGCTGCTCGCGATCGGACGGACCGAGACCGGCGCCGCTCAATTCCAAATGGTCTCGACCGACTACGGCAAGACGTGGACCCGCAAGCCCACCAACATCGCCGATGTCCACGCCTCCACGCCAAGCCTGATCCTCGACGCCGCAACCGGCCTGGTGAGCAACTACTACTATCAGCGCGGCAAGGCCGGGCTCCTCCGGCGGCGCGTCGTCGCGCCGGACCGCGTATTCAACCAGCCGCTCGACTGGCCCGCGTCCGAGCCCGTCGCCGCTGGCAGCCAGATCACGTTCGATGCCGGCAACGCGAACGCCACCGCGCTCAAGGGCACGCATTACATCGCCTTCTATTCCGGCAAAGCGCCCGACACGGCGGTCCTGGTCGCCGCGCTCCCGGCGCCGAAACCGCCGCACTCCGGCGGCCACTGACATGACTCGCTCCTCACAACACCGCCGTTTGTGGTGGATGGTTTTCCAAGCCTTGGAAACCGAACATGGTGTTTTTTCCAAGGCTTGGAAAATCTCGCGGAAAATTTTCCAAGCCTTGGAACCGATAGGAAAATGAAAGGAACAAACATGAAGCCCACACTCCTCGCCGTGCTGCTGCTCGCGTTGCCGGCGGCGTTCGCCGCCGAGAAAAAAGTCGCCGAGCCCGCGCCCGATCTGCGCAACATCGTCACCGGCCGAGTCATTCCCAGCGAGGGCTATGCCGACCAGCCGTACATCGTGAAGACCGATGACGGCGCGTGGCTGTGCGTGATGACCACCGGCGCCGGCAAGGAAGGTCAAGGTGGCCAGCACGTGGTCTCGATGCGCAGCACGAACCAGGGCCGCACGTGGGAGAAGCAGGTGGATATCGAGCCTGCCGACGGCCCCGAGGCGAGCTACGCCGTGCTGCTCAAGGTGCCGGGCGGCCGCGTCTATGCCTTCTATAATCACAACACCGACCGCGTGCCCGAGGTGAAGACAGAAAATGGGAAGACCATGAAGCGCGTTGATTCGCTCGGGCACTACGTCTTCAAGTTCAGCGACGACCACGGCAGGAGCTGGTCGCCGCAGCGCTACGAGGTGACGCTACGGGAGTTCGCGTGCGACCGCGCCAACGTCTACGGCGGCAAGCTGCGCTTCTTCTGGAACGTCGGCCGGCCGCTGATTTTGGGCGACGCCGCGATCATGGTGATGCACAAGGTCGGCGCGATGGGCGATGGTTTCTTCGCGCAGTCGGAGGGCGCGTTCTTCAGCAGCAAGAACATCCTAACCGAGCGCGACCCGGCGAAGATCACGTTCGAGACGCTGCCCGATGGCGAGGTGGGTTTGCGCACGCCGGTCGGCGGCGGCCGCGTTGCCGAGGAACAGAGCATCGTGAAGTTGAGCGACGGCTCGCTCTACTGTGTCTACCGCACGATTGATGGCTGGCCGACCTGCGCCTACAGCCGCGACGGCGGCCACACGTGGAGCACGCCCGCCTACAAGACCTACACGCCCGGCGGGCAGCGCGTGAAGCATCCGCGCGCGGCGAACTTCGCGTGGAATTGCTCCAACGGGAAATTCCTCTACTGGTTCCACAACCACGGCGGCAAATTCGTCGGCGAACTCGGCGCGGCGGGCAAGGGCGGGCGCAGCCCCTACGACGACCGCAACCCCGCGTGGCTGATGGCCGGCCAGGAGATCGACACGCCACAGGGGAAGATGATCGAGTGGTCGCAGCCGGAGATCCTGCTCTACGACGACGATCCCTACATCCGCATGAGCTACCCGGACCTCGTCGAGGATGGCGGCAAGTTCTTCATCACCGAGACGCAGAAGACCATCGGGCACCTGCACGAGATTTCCCCGGCGCTGGTCAACGGCCTGTTCAACCAGTTCACCAGCCGCAAGGCGGCGACCAACAGCCTCGCGCTCAAGGCAACCGCCGCGCAACTCGTGGCGCACGCCGTGCCGATGCCCAAACTGCCGGAACTTAACAAGCGCAATAACAAGGCGGAGACGATGAACGGCTTGGACCTGCACGCCGGCTTCAGCGTGGACCTGTGGTTGCAGCTCGACTCGCTCGCCGCCGGGCAGGTCATCCTCGATAGCCGCGATGCGGCGGGGCAGGGCGTGCTCGTGACGACGACCGACGCCGGTACGCTCAAGCTCGCGCTCAACGACGGGCGGCAGGAGGTCGCGTGGACCAGCGACCGCGGCGCGCTGGCGGCCGGCAAGTTGCAGCATGTCGTGATGACCGTGGATGGCGGGCCGAAGATCATCACCTTTGTCGTCAATGGTGTGTTGTGCGATGGCGGCGACGAGCGGCAGTTCGGCTGGGGCCGCTACAGCCCGACGCTGCGCACGCCCAACGGCGCGGCGACCGCGCAACTCGCACCCGCCGTCCGCGGGCTGCGCGTCTACACGCGCGCGCTCCGCACCAGCGAGGTCGTCGGCAACTTCCGCGCCGGCTGTCTGTGAAAGGTCGTTAAATGCTAGAGTTCCCCAAAATTGGCACGCCATTCTGGCTCTGATGGAGTGAAATGATGATCAACATGCTTGCGCTGCTTGCGGCCACCGCGCTGATCCCCCAGCCACAGAAGGTGGAAAATTTAGAGGGCGAATACCGGTTCGCCGGGCAACCCACCGTGCGCGTCGAAGCCGCCGCCAGCCTTGGCGATGAGGGCTATGAACTGGTCGTGACGGGCACGGGCGTCACGATCCGCGCCACAAAACCGGCTGGCGAATTCTACGCACGGCAGACGCTTGACCAATTGCGTGATGGCGCGCGGTTGCCCTGTGTGCGCATCACCGATGCGCCGGCATCCAAGTGGCGCGGGTTCATGCACGATGTGGGCCGGAATCCGCAGGATGTGGCGTTGTTGAAGCGGTTCCTCGACGTGATGGCGCGCTACAAGATGAACGTGTTCCACTGGCATCTGACCGACAATCCCGGTTATCGCATCGAGTGCCGGGTGCATCGCGAACTGAATGATCCAAAGTTCATGACCCCGACGCGGCGTCCCGGTTTTTTCTACACCTATGCCCAGATCAACGACGTGATCGAGTATGCGCGCCAGCGCCACATCATGGTCGTCCCGGAGATCGATATGCCGGGGCACAGCGCGTATTTCAAACGTGCCTTCGGCGTCGAGATGCAGAGCGAGCAAGGCACGAAGATTCTCAAGGAAGCGGTCGGTGAGTTTCTCGACAACGTCAAAACCGAATACGTTCACATGGGTTCGGACGAAGTGAGCCTCAAGAACGCGAAGTTCATGGACGAGATGGCCGATTTCATTCGCCAGCGCGGTCGCAAGCTGCTGGTCTGGCGGCCCGGTCACCTACCGAAAGGCGAGGTCATCACGCAACTTTGGGCCGGTGGCGGCAAGAACAGCTTGCCACTCGCCGGCATCCCGGCGGTGGACTCGCGGAACGATTACATCAACCACCTCGATCCCTTTGACGGCCCGGTGGGTATCATGAACCTCGGCAACCCAGAGACCTTGGGCGGCATTCTCTGTCACTGGCCCGACAACAACGCCGGCGACCAGATGAACATCTACCGGCAAAGCCCGGTCTTCCCGGCGTTGCTCGCGGCGGCGGAGCGTTACTGGACCGGCCAGACGAAACGGCGGCCGGAATTTTGGGGCAAGCTGGCGCCGGATTTCGCGGAGTTCGAGGCGCGGATGCTGGCGCATCGCGACCGCTATTTCCGCGACTGGCCGTTCCCCTATGTGAAGCAAACCGACCTCGTCTGGACGCTGAACGGCACCGTCGAGGCCCGCGGCGCAACGATTCATCTCAACCATTTCTGGTACGACGGCTGGCTGCCGAAGGCGAAGACGGGAACGGCCACGGCGCGCACGTTCGTCTGGTCGCCGCAGGCGCAGACGGTCGGCTTCTGGATCAATTTCAACGGTCCCTCCCGCTCCGGCCGCGACAGCCGGAATCCCGACAAGGGCGAGTGGAGCAATACCGGTTCGCAAGTGTGGGTGAACGACCAACCCCTGCCGCCACCCGACTGGAAGCAGCCCGGCAAGCAGTCGGCTGAGGTGCCGTTCGTGGATGAAGATTATTTCTACCGGCCGCCCACACCGGTGGCCTTGAAACAGGGCTGGAACAAAATTGACATCAAGGCCATCCGCACGGCCGGCATCCGCAAGTGGATGTTCACGTGCGTCCCGGTGCGGGCGACCGGCGATCAGGTGCGCGAGGTGGAAGGACTGAAATTCTCAACGCATCCATGAGGCACAACGAAACGCTGGCAGGAGATCGTGATCGGATTTCCCAAGCCTTGGGAAAAGTTCCGGAAATTTTTCCAGGGTTTGGAAGTATTTTGGCGAAATTTTCCAGGGCTTGGAAAAAGCCGGTGTTTGTGTTTCCAATCCTTGGAACCGAGCCGGGGATGAAATGAAAACCATCGGAAAAATCCTCGCCGCCCTGCTGCTCGCGCCGCTGGCGGCGCTGGCCGCCGAACCCGCGGCGGCCATCCACGAGACGTTCGACGCCAAGTTCGATGCCTCGCGCTTCCTCACGCCCCTTCCAAACAAAAATACCGAGGTGCGCGATGGCGTGCTGTGGACACGTGGCTCCAGCGGCGGCAAGTATCCGCCCATGGTCTATTTGCCGGTGCGGGGGCAGGACCTCGCCATCTCCTTCCGCTACCGTCATCGCGGGGCCGGCGGCTGGTTGTGGTTTTTTGTGGATGGCGATGACGGCCACGGCAGCACCGACCACATGCTGCGTGTGAAGCTCCTGCGCGCAGGCGTCCAACTCGAAGTGGACGGCCACACGCTCGACCCCAAGCATCCGCAACTGCAAACCAATCGCCCACCCGACCCGGTCAGCCACACCTACCGGTTGAACGAGTTCCTGCCGCTGCGTAAACTCGACCTTGCCGCCAACGACTGGCACACGGTCAAACTCGTCTTCACCGGCGAAAACGTCTGCATCACCCTCGACGACACACGCTGGACCACGAAGCTCCAACGCGCCGGCTTCAACGCGGCGAAGCGCAAGCTGCTCTGGATGCAGAATGGCGGCGCAGAAGGCATCGAACTGGACGATATCCATGTGACACCCGTTTCCAAGTAACCGAAGCCACCATGAAGACCAACCTCACGCTCCTCATCGCACTGCTGCTCGCGCTACCCTCCGCGGAGGCAACATCGCTTGAGGCGGATTTCCGCAACCCGCCCGCGGCGACCAGGCCGTTTGTCTATTGGTATTGGATCAACAACAACGTGTCCAAGGAAGGGCTCAAGAAGGATCTTCAGGCCATGGCGCAAATCGGCGTCGGCGGCGTGAGCATTGCGCACATCGAGTACAAAAATACCGCGTACGGCAACGCGCCCATTTTCAGTGATGTGTGGTGGGATGGCATGACGGTGGCGATGGAAGAGGCGGCGCGCTTGGGGATCGAGGTGAACCTGTTCAATTCGCCGGGCTGGAGCGGGGTGGGCGGTGCCTGGGTGCAGCCGGAACAGGCCATGCGCTATCTGGACGTGCATGAATATCGTGTGACCGGTCCGAAGAAACTGGTCTTGCCGTTGCCCAGTTACGAATCCAGCGAACGATTGTCCCAGACTTCGCTGTCGTTCCAGTACGAAATTGACAAGTCGAAATTCAAGTTTCAGCCGGTGGCCGTGCAGGCGTTTCCCGCCCCGAAAGGCAGTCGTGATTTGATTTCGGCAAAACAGCCGCTCGTCACCACGAAGCCAGAAATCAAAGGCGTCGAGGCGCTGTTCGATGGCCATGAGGCAACACACGTGTCATTTTTTGATTTTCCGGTCACCATCGAGTTGACCGTAAAAGAACCCTTCACGGTCCGCTCTTTGGAGGTGGTGCCCGCCAACGCGCCCTCGGCCGCTTGGTGTAGGCTGGAGTATCTCAATGAAAGCGGCGTCTGGGTCCATGTGGTATCCCGGCGCATCGCGCGGAGCGAAAACCGGATCATCGCCAGTGGGTGGTGGCCTTTCGCGCCGGTGTCGGCGTCCTTCCCGGTCATCAGCGCCAGAAAATTCAGGCTGACGCTAAGCGACAGCGAAGGCGGAACTGTCCGCCGTCCAACTAAAGTCGCCGTTCCGCAAAAGGAAAAGGCCTGTCTGGCGGAAATCAAACTCTGGGGCGCGGCCCGGGTGGATAGTTATGCCGAGAAACAAATGGGGAACAAAGCCGCGTATGAGAAAAACAACGCCGCCGGCATTCCGGCTGGCGAAACCGGATACGCTGTCAAGAAAGACGAGGTCCGCAACCTTGCCGCCCATATGGATGCTAAAGGGGTGCTGACTTGGGACGTGCCCAAGGGCGACTGGATCATTCAGCACTCGGGCCTGCACCAGACCGGCGTCCCCACGCATCCAGTACCCGTTGGTCCGACCCGCGGATTCGCCGCCGATATCCTGAGCCGGGCGGCCAACCAAGCCAGCTTCGATGCTTATATCGGTCAGATCTTGCAGCGTATCCCGCCCGCAAAGCGAACAACCCTGACCCGCGTTGTGCTCGACAGCTACGAACAAGGTTCCGCTGATTGGACCGATGGATTGGCCGGAAAATTCCAGGCCGCCTATGGATATGACCCGCTGCCGTGGACGCCCGTGCTGAAGGGGCACGTCGTCGAAAGCGCCGAACAATCGGACCGGTTCTTATGGGACTTGCGTCGGCTGGTGGCCGACTTGATGCCGGAGAATTTCTCCGGCGCCATCCGGGAAAAGGCGCGGCAAAATGGTCTGACGCTGTGGCATGAGCCGTATGCAGGTCATGGTTTCCCCGGGGAATGCCTGCTGCTTGGCAAATATACCGACATGCCCGCCGGCGAGTTCTGGCTCAAAAAGCCCCCGGGCGCCAATTTCCCCGAATGCCGGGCGGGCTCGTCCGTGGCCCATGCTTACGGCCGGCCTATCGTCTCGGTCGAGGCGTTCACGGCTGCCGGAGCCCTCTATCAGGCGGCACCGCGCGATTTCAAAATCCACGGGGATTGGGCGCTGGCGCAGGGGTTGAACCACTTCACTTTTCACGTGTCCGTCCACCAGCCGGACGAGCACCCGCCCGGCATCAACACCTGGTACGGTACCGAGTTCAATCGCCACAACACCTGGTTTCCGGAAGCCAAAGCCTATGTCGATTATGTACGGCGCTCCTGCGCGTTGCTCCAGCGTGGCCAGCGGCAGACCGACATGGCCTTCTACATTGGCGACGAGGTGCCTTGTGACCACCCGAGCCTGTCTTACGCGGTGCCCCGGGGAGTCGATCTGGATTTTTTGAATTACGATGTGTTGATCAATCGCGCGACCGTATCCCAAGGCAGGCTGGTGCTGCCCTCGGGGGCCTCGTACCGGCTGCTGGTGTTGCCCAAAAGCACCACCATGCGCCCCGAACTGCTGCAGAAACTGGAAACGTTTGTGAATGCGGGCCTGATCGTCTATGGCACCCGGCCCCTGAAGTCGCCCAGCTTGAAGGCCTTTCCTGAATGCGACGCCCAGGTCCGGGACATCGCCGGTCGCCTTTGGGGAAACATCGAGGGGAAACATGTGGTTTCGAACCGTTGCGGGAGCGGCATGGTGTTCTGCGGTCCCGACTTGGCCGCTGTGATGTCCCAGATTGATTTGACTCCGGATGTCGGCATGCCGGACGGTTTCGTTTTCACGCACCGCCAAGAGGCCGGCGCGGAGATCTACTGGCTTGCGAACCAGAAAGACGAGCCGCGAACCGCCGCGATCTCGTTCCGGGTGGCGGGCAAACAGCCCGAACTCTGGGATGCGTTGACGGGAGAAATTCGCCCGCTGCACCAGTATGTGGCCGAAAACGGAAGGACCATCATCCCGCTGCAATTCCCCCCGGCTGGTTCCTGGTTCATTGTGTTTCGGGAACAAGTTCAGCCGCCAGCGGCCAACGGGAAAAACTTCCCGGCCTTCAAACCCGGGCAAACCATTTCCGGCACATGGGCTGTCACCTTTGCCAGCCGTGTCCATCCGCCTTTCCAGCGCACGTTTGACCGTCTGGTTGACTGGACATCTTCCGGTGATAAAGCGATCAAGTATTTCTCCGGCAAAGCCACCTATGCCATCCAGTTTAACTTCGACGGGTCACGGCCCGGCCCTTGGTTCCTCAACCTTGGCAAGGTGGAATCGCTGGCCAATATCCGCCTCAACGGCAAAGCGGTGGCCACCCTGTGGTGCTATCCCTACCGGGCCAATGTGTCGGACTGCTTGGTGAAAGGCATAAATAACCTGGAGATCGAAATAGTGAATCCGTGGTGGAACCAGTTGATCGGCGATGAACAACCCGGCGCCACCCGCAACACCACGGTTTCGGCGCGCCTCTTTTGGAAAGCCGGCGATCCACTCGTGCCGTCCGGCCTCATCGGTCCGGTGGTTCTGGAGGCCACGGAGAAATAACCATGCGACCCAATCTCCCCCTCTTCTCTGCCCTGCTGCTCGCGCCGCTGGTGGCGCCGGCCGAACCGGCGCCGGATCCGCAGCGGGGGCTCTACGCCATCTGGGCGCAGGATACGCAGGCGGCCGGGCTGCCCTTCCTCAAGGGCGGTCAGGTTCACGTGCAGTGGGCCGAGGTCGAGCCGGTCGAGGGGCGCTATGATTTTTCCAGCCTGGATGAGCAGCTCGCGGCCGTGCGCAAGCGCGGCTGGGCCGCCACGGTCCAGCTCAACGGCAACCGGCATCCGGCGTTCCTCTTCCAGAAGGTGCCCCACACGCCGCAGAAACTTTCGAAGCAGGTCGGCGACGCCGCGGGCACCCTGGCCTACTGGCATCCGACCTACATCCAGGCTTATACGAAACTGATCGCGGCCTACGCGCAGCACCTCAAGCAGTCGCCGCAGCGCGCCGCCATCCTCGGCGTGCGCATGAACTTCAACGCGCTCGGCACGGAGCACCTGGAGGTACCGCAGGCGGACCGTGACCCGGCGCGCTGGGTCGTGCCGGCGGGCGTGGCGGCGGGGCCGGTCTGGACGCGCGCCAGCGCCCGGGACTATCAACAGCGGATCGTCAACGAATTCATCCGCCAGTTCACGCCGGAGATCCGCGTGTTCGCGCGCAACAACGTCTTCGGCCGCGAGGAAGCCGACCCGGCGTGGTCGCGGTTGCTGGAGACGGGTCGCCTCGCGCTGTTCCATACCTCGAGCGAGATGGAGCCCCGCCCGCACGGTGGCGGGCAGTATCAGACGTTCATCCGCTACTGCCGCAGCGGCCAGACGACCGCCTACGCGGAGTCGTGGGCGGACGCCTGGGGGCGGCACGGCGGGATGACGGACCCGCGCTGGTGCGGCCCCGAGCAGTGGAACTACTGGCGGTTGCTCTTGGACCTGCACTGCGGCGTGTCGGTCATCGCCATCTACGGCGCCGATCTCGCCCACGCCGCGCATCCGGAGTTCCGCGCCGCGTTCGATTTTGCCGCGCTCTACGCCGGCTATCACGCCAGCCCGGGCGTCGCGCCCGGCGCGTGGGTCGCGCTGCGCGAGGGCCACACGCTTCCGGGCGACTACTCCTTCCTCATGCGGCGGCTGCCGGGCGACGAGCTGCCGCCGCTGGAAAAGGTCGGGCCGGGCGAACAACGCTTCGGGGCCTGGGCGCGCCATTTGCGTAAGGGCGGCCACGCCGGTTTCGCGCTCGACGAAAGTTTTGCCTGCAGCCTCGCCGGGCGGGCGGCCACGGTCCAGGTGGTCTATCTCGACAAGGGCGCGGGCCAGTTCACGACCCGTTGCGACGGCCGCGAGTTCAGCGCCGCGCTCAAGGACAGCGGTCGCTGGCAGACGGCCCGGTTCACGCTTGATAAGGCCACGCTGCAGCCGGATGCCAGCGGCGCGCACATCACGCTCACGGCCGATACGGATATAGCCCTGCACATGATCGAGGTCCGCAGATAAAGGGAGCATCACGATGAAACAAATCTCCACGGTTCTGCTCGCGCTCTGGTTTGCATCGCTGCTGGCGACGGCCGCCGAGACGAAGCCGGCTCCTTCGTCGCGCGATGACGCCGCGTGGCTGCGCGAGAAGGGCACGCTGATTTTCCACGACGCTTTCGAGCGCGCGGTGACGAACAACGGGCTGAAGGGCATCGGCAACGGGTGGGAGAGCGCCACGGCCGACCGCGTACCGAAGATCAGGCAGGCCGACATCGAGGGCGGCATCCTCAAGATCGCCAGCGCGACGAAGGAGGCTGGCCACGCCGCGCACATCCATCACGACGCCGGCTTCGCCGATGGTGGCGTGCTTGTGCGCTTCAAGTTTCCCGGTCTGAACAAGGACGAGTCGCTCCAGTTGGGCTTTGTGGACCGCGAGCTCAAGGGCGTCCACGCCGGCCATCTTTGTTACGGCATCCTCTCGCGCAGCAGCATCACGCTGATCGACCACAAGACCGGCGTGATGAACCTGGACATCCGCAAGCGCCGGCAGGAGTACGCGGAGCGCAAAGAAAAAGTGCCCGCCGAGTTGGACGCGCTGCTCAAGACCAAGCAGGCCGTCGTGCCATGGAAGGCGGACACGGAATGGCATGACCTCGTGCTCGTCACGGAAGGCGACGAGATGCGCTTGGGCATTGACGGCAAGCTTGTCGCCCGTCATCGTTCCGCGGGCTTCGCGCATCCAATGAAGCGCTGGTTCAGCTTCCTCGTGCCCAGCACCGTGTGGATTGACGACGTGAAAATATGGAGAGTGAAATGAAAACGAAAACAATGCTCGCGCTGCTCACCGTCCTGTTGTTCGCGCCACTGGGTTCGCTGTGCGCGGCCGCGGAGTCGCCCGTGCTGCAGCCGCCGCAGTATGTCGGCGCGCCCAAGGCCGAGCAGTCGGTCACCAACCGCGCGTTCACCGGCATCCCGAGCATGGCCGTCGCGCCCAAGGGCCGGCTGTGGGCCACGTGGTACGCGGGCGTGACACCGGGCGAGGATCACAACAACTACGTCGTCTTGAGCACCAGCGGCGATGGCGGCGCGACGTGGCAGGAGGTGCTCGTCGTGGACCCCGACGCGGGCGGGCCGCTGCGCACCTTCGATCCGGAGTTGTGGCTGACGCCGGATGGCCGGCTGATGCTCATGTGGGCGCAGCGTAATTGCCTCGACCGCGAGTTTGGTCCGCTCGGCGTCTGGTTCATCGAGACCAGCGAACCGGACGCGGCGCAGCCGAAGTGGTCAGCGCCGCGCCGCATCGGCGATGGCGTGATGATGTGCAAGCCGCTGGTGCTGACCTCCGGCGAGTGGGTGTTCCCGCTCTCGCTCTGGCGGGAGCGCGACCATAGCGCGGAGCTCGTCACCTCCACCGACGCGTGCAAAACGTTCACTGTACGCGGCGGCTGCAACGTGCCCGTGGCCGACCGGCAGTTCGATGAGCACATGTTCATCGAGCGCAAGGATGGCTCGCTGTGGCTGCTCGTGCGCACGAAATATGGCATCGGCGAAAGCGTCAGCGCCGACCGTGGGAAGACGTGGCCGGAGCTGAAGCCCTCCAGCATCCTGCATACGCCGTCGCGCTTCTTCATCACGCGGCTGGCGTCGGGCAATTTGCTGCTGATCAAGCACGGCCCGCTGGAGACGCGCACCGGCCGCTCGCAACTGACGGCCTACATTTCCAAGGACGACGGCCGCACGTGGGGCGGCGGCCTGCTGCTCGATGAGCGCAACGGCGTCTCCTATCCCGACGGCCAGCAGACACCCGGTGGGCTCATCCGCATCATCTACGACTATAACCGCACTACCGACCGCAACATCCTGATGGCGACCTTCCGCGAGGAGGATGCCGCCGCCGGCAAGGACGTCAGCGGCGCGGTGAAGCTGCGCCAGCTCGTGAGCAAGGGGAGCGGCGGGAAGGAGAAGGCGGTGACGCCGAAGCAGCCGGTGAACGCCAACGCGAACGGCGAGCCGCTGCGCGTGCAGAAGCCCGGCACGCTCGCGTGCGAAGGCGTCCAGCCGAAGCTCTTCGAGCCGGGCGCCAAAATGTTTAGTGATCGCGACTACATTGTTGCCGAAGTGCCCGATGCGCTGAAGGCCGCGCACTTCCTGCCGGTGACGTTGGACGGAAAGAAGACGCTCGCCTGCCAGCGCGCCGGCACCGTGTTCTTCCTCACGCCGCAGCCGGATCGGAATCGGGACACGCAGTCGCAGGCGTTGATGGATCAGGGCTTCGAGAAAGTCGCATTGCCCGAGGTGCGCCTCTTCGGCGGCGGCCCGAACAACTCCTGCACGCTCTACCAGAAGGACTGCGCGGCCGGTGAGGTCATCAATCTTGGCAAATGGGCCGTGCCGTTGTTCATCCCGTGAACTGCGGCGGTTTACTGTCAAACAAAATGCCCCTTTTGCGGGGCGTGGCCCGCTGCTATCGTGCCGCCATGCATCGAACGCATCCGCGATGGCCGGTGGCCTGCGCCGTTTTCCAGGGCTTGGAAAAGTTCCGCCCGGAATTTCCAGGGCTTGGAAAATTTTCCGCGAGATTTTCCAAGCCCTGGAAAAACGCCGGTTTCTTTTTCCAACCCTTGGAACCAGCCGGGATCTGCGAGGAACAACCATGAAATACACCTACGCTCTCCTCACCGCCCTGCTGCTCGCGCCGCTTGATGCGCTCCACGCCGCCGCCCGGCCGAACATCGTCATCATCCTCGCCGATGACCTGAGCTATGTTGACGTCGGCTACACCGGACAGAAGATGTTCGCCACACCACACATTGACCGGCTGGCGGCCAACGGGATGCGGTTCACCCAAGCCTACTCTGGGGCGCCTGAATGCGCACCGTCGCGCGCAAGTCTGATGACCGGCAAACACATGGGCCATTGTCGCATTCGCTCGAACGCCACGAAAAACGGACGCGGCTATCTGCAAGCGGAGGACGTTACGCTGGCCAAGACCCTCAAGGCGGCCGGATACGCCACCGGTTTTGTCGGCAAGTGGGGCATGGGATTGATGGACGACGACGGCGCGCCGTTCCGGCAGGGCTTCGATTACTCGTTTGGTTTCTACAACCAAGGCCACGCGCATTCATATTACCCAAACTACTTGGAAGAAAATTGCCGCCAGGTGCAGATTCCAGAGAACCAAGGTTTCGACATGGCCGCGCTCTACGCTCACAGCTCCAAGGACCGGAACCGTTATGATGCACAGGGGAACTTCCTTGCGCCGGGCGTTGCCGATCCGGTGAAGGCAAAGAACTCCCAGGCGCTCATCCACGCGGCGGGCCTCGATTTCATCCGACGCAACAAGAGCCAGCCGTTCTTCCTGTATTACGCCACGCAGCTTCCGCACGGGCCGGTGGTGATTCCGAATCTCGGCGACTACAAGGACAAGGATTGGCCGCTGAAGAACAAGGAATGGGCCGCGATGGTGGCGTGGCTGGACCGGTGCGTCGGCGAGATTGTCGCGCTGTTGCGCGAACTGAAATTGGAGGAGAACACCCTGATTCTCTTCGCCAGCGACAATGGCTACAGCCAGTGGGGCTACTTCGCCCGCGGCAAGTGGAACGACGATCCGCTGTTCAAGAACAAAGGCCCGTGGCCCGGCGGCAAGTTCGCGCTCTATGAAGGCGGCTGCCGCGTGCCGTTCTTTGTTTCATGGCCGGGGCGGATCAAAGCCGGCGAAAGCCGCCATGTGCTGGCCTTCTATGATGTCATGCCGACGCTGGCCGGGTTGGTGGGGATAGCGCCGCCCCCAACAGACGGGATCAGCTTTCTGCCGGAGCTTCTTGGCGAAACGGGGCAGCAGAAACAGCACGACTACCTCTACTGGGAGAATGGCACGCAGCTGCCGCACGGCCAAGCGGTGCGTTTCGGCCCGTGGTATGCGATGCGCGAACACCCCTCCAAACCGGTGCGTGTCTTCGACGTGGAACAAGATGCCGCCTGCACCCACGACTTGGCGGATGAACGCACGGACCTTGTCAGTCGCGCCAAAGCTATGTTTGCCGAGGCGCACATTGACAGCGACACCTATACCAATCCAGGAGAGTCCACTAAACTTGAACGGCCAAAACCCAAGGCGAAGAAACGACCGGTCAATCAAGGGGCGCTGGAATGAGGCTCGTCCTTCTCAGTTTCACCGCCCTTCTGCTCGCATCACTAGTCGGCGCGCGAGCAGCCGAGGCGCAGGTCGCGGGCACGCCAGAGGTGTGGATCATGCCGCCGCCGTGGCCCGGCAATGGCGAGCCACTGCGCCAAATGCTGCGGACGCCGGAGGAGTGGACACGAACTCGCCGCTCGATCCGCGGCATCGGTTACTGGCCTTGGTTATTGAACCAGCATTTCCACAACGACGACATCCGCGCCTTGTTCGCCGGAGTGGAAGCCTGGAACTTGAAGCTTGGCTTTGAGGTGAAACGCATCGAAGATCGCTGCCGCAGCCACGGCATCGCCTTCAGCCTGATCTACTGGTCGGCCGACGAACCACGCCTCGCCCGGGCCGGACAGAGCAGCCCGCGCACCTGGCGAACGGGAATCCTGAAACAGAAAACGGCTTATGCTCAGGCCGGAGGCGCGCCCGACCAGATCGTGATCGAAAGCTGGCTGCACGTTCCCGCCAGCGCCCTTCCCGAAAGCGATCCCGATACCTTCACCGGGTCTGTCTTGGAGTTCCTCAAGAAACCATGAAGCCAACTGTGACACTCTTCACCGCGTTGCTGCTCGCACCGCTGGGGGCGCTGCACGCGGCCGAAATGCCGAAGCCCGCCGCTGCGATTTCGGTCGTCGAAGTCAAGGACCCGTCGGCCCTGACGTCTTTGGTCCGGTTCCAGCCCTATCGGCACGTCATCCCAGACCGGAGAGACCCCAAGACCGGAAATTCCGTCCGGCAGGTGAGCTTCCTGCCGGGCTACAACCGGGCGCAGTATTACCATTTCGAAGCCAGCAGCCCTGCCGGACGAAGCCTCGTCTACTCCCACCTGGGCAGCAGCAACCTGGCTTCAACCCTCACCTACCTCCGCTACGACCTCGACACAAGAGTCACCGTTCCCCTGACCACGACCGGCTATGCCAACAGTGGAATCGTCGCCGGGAACTACCTTTACTACGTCGAGCGCAAACAGATCGGCGGTCCCTATACGCTCCTGAACCGGGTGCATCTCGCCGACTGTGGCGTCGAACAACTCTACGACTCGGGCACCCAATGCCTGAACCTCCATGCCGTGAGCAAGGGCGGGACCTACCTCATCCTATCCCAGGTCAAGCAGAACGGCCCGCCGCCCGTGAAAGACATCTTCTTCTACATTCCGAGCACGAAGACGCAGCTCACCCTCTTCACCGATGTGGTCGAGGACGTCAACCACGACATCCAGCACTTCTTCTTCTCTCCAACCGGCGAAAACGTCTTCACCTATTATGATCGGAACAAGGGGATCAACTTCGGCGAACAAGTGGGCCTCAAAGAATTCCACCCCGCGACCAGGACTTTCAGGACCTGGACCACGGAGAGGGTCGCAGGCATGTTCGGCTACATCCACCCGTTCTTCCTCGCCGACGGCTCGCTGGCCGCCGACGCCATCGTCGCGAACCAGGCCGCCGTGACCGTCTTCAATCCCGGCACCGGCAGCGCGCTCAAGGCCGTTAGGACGATTCGACTGGCGCGGGACCAATGGCAGGTCCACTTCAACACCGGCGCGTCCGCGAGTGAAGTCGTGGGCGACGGCTACCTTGGCGACCCGAACAGCCCCCGCGAGAACAGCGAGTCCTTCGGCAGCCCCTTCGTCCAGTTGCTGACTCTGTCGGAAACATCAGCGACCGCTCGCAAGCTCGCCGGAGTCTACGGGCTCTATCGTGCGCAGGGAGCGCTCCTCTTCGAGCCTCAGGCGAGGCTCCTTGCGGACAAGAAGACCGTGAGCTGGCAAGACGGGACCGATTTCGAGTCCAACTCGAGCCGGATTCTCAACGTCTTCGTGCTCCACGCGAACTCCGAGAGTCTTACCGCCGCGGCACAGCAGGAAGGCACCTTGGATGCCGGAGTCGCAAGCGTGGACATCACGCCCACCGGGCCGGTGGTGTTGGCGGGCTCGCCGTATTTCCCGAAGTCGGCGTCGGTGAGCACTCGCTTGTATGTAAAGGCCTTGGTTCTCGCATCGGGACCGCAGCGGGTGGCGATTGTCGCCCTGGACACGTTGAAATACCCCGTGGAATGCGTGGTGCCGGCGCGGCGGCAGGTCGAGAAGATCACCGGCATCCCGGCAAGCAACGTCATCATCTGCTCGTCGCACACGCACAGCGGCCCGCTGTGGAGCTACTACCCGGACCAACTGGTCACGCCCATAGCCGAGGCCGTGGCGATGGCGGCGCGCGACCTCACGCCGTGCAGGCTCGGAACCGCCAGGGGCAAGGCCGAGGGCTTGGGGGAGTGCCGCAGGGTGATCAAAGACGGTCAAGCCTGGAACCGATGGCCGCTGCCTCCCTCCGAAAGAGACAAATATCCGGCGGAAGGCCCGGCCGATCCCGAGTTCGACGTATTGGCGGTGACGGGCAAAGACGGAAGATACAAGGCGATCGTGTATAACTTCGCCTGTCACGCCGCCAACAACTGCGAGAAGAGCATTTCCGCGGATTATCCCGGCGATGTCCAAGAGCATGTGCAAAGGCGATTGGGCTATGCGGTGCCCGCGCTGTATCTCACGGGCGCGTGCGGCGACGTGAATCCCATCTACAGCGTGAGCAAGGAAGACTTCGGCGAGAGGCTCAGTGGGGAGATCATTCGATGCCTTGGACAACTCGAATTCATCGTCAAACCGTTTCTTGCCGTTGAAAGTCGGGAAATGCAAATGCCTGGACGAGAGAACCCGCAGCTAAGGGAGGCGGACATCGCGCTCAAGTGGCCTCAACGGGCTGAGGTATACAAGGAAGTGTTCCACCAAATGAAGGAGATCGAAAAGCCGAGTTATCCGTTCTTCTTCACCGGCATTCGCATTGGCGATGATTTCGCGATCGCGACCAATCCCGTCGAACTGTTCTGCGAGATCGGGTTGAGCATCAAGAACCAATCGCCCTTCAGGCACACGATGGTCGCCGAGCAAACCAACGGCGCCCACGGTTACGTGCCCACGGCCAAAGCCTTCGCCGGTGGCAGCTATGAAACCTGGTTCGGAGAGCACTCCTATCTCACCACGCGAGCCGGTGAGATCATCGAGAAGGAAACGCTCGACATCCTGAATTCTTTGAAACGCGCAAAACCCACGCCATGAAACTCACCCTCACAGCACTCACCGCCCTGCTGCTGCCGCCGCTGGCCGCGCTGCACGCGGGAGGCGGCTTGCCGGGAGTTCCAATGTTTGGGAAACTCCGCGCCGGCTTGTTCCAGTCGATGGAAACCTGCGGTGCGTTGGCTTCCAATGAATGGAAGTGACGAATCAAATGAAACTGAAAGAACCAAACCGATGAAGCCCACCCTCACACTCCTTGCCGCCCTGCTGCTTGCGCCGTTGGCCCCTCTCCACGCGGAAACGAATTCCTCACTCCAGCCGCCTCAGCACGTCGGCGCGCTAAAAGCCGAACACGCGCTGCCCCTTCGTGCCTTTACTGGCATCCCGAGTCTGACGGTCACTGCACGGGGGCGTCTGTGGGCCGTGTGGTACGCGGGGATCACGCCTGCGGAGGACATGAACAACTACGTGGTGGTGGCAACCAGCGCTGACCGCGGAAGCACGTGGAAGGAAGTGCTGGTGATTGACCCGGACGGCCGGGGACCTTTGAAGGCCTTTGATCCTCAAGCCTGGCTGGATCCGGCCGGCGTGCTCTGGATATTCTGGTCTCAACGGTCCATCCACGAGGAAAGCTGTGGGCTGTGGTGCGTCACCATCCCGGACGCTGACTCCGATCGTCCAGTCAGATCCGGGCCGCGCCGGCTCACCGATGGAATCATGATGAACGAGCCCGTTATTCTCGCCAGCGGCGAATGGGTCATGACTGTCTCGACCCACGGGACGGGAAACAGCGTCAAGAGCGTCGTGTCATCCGACCAAGGGCGGACGTGGAGCATTCGTGGAAGCGTGAACGTGCCGAAAGAAGTCCGGGTACCGGACGAACCGATGATGGTGGAGCGCAAAGACGGCTCTCTCTGGATGCTGGTACGCACCCGTTACGGCATCGGGCAGACGTTTTCCAAGGACCGGGCACAAACCTGGACTGCCCTCGTTCCTTCGGAGATCAGGCATCCCGCATCGCGATTCCACATCCGCAGACTGGCCTCCGGGAACCTCCTGCTGGTGAAGCACGGTCCCATCGCGGTGCGGACGGGGCGTTCCCAACTCATGGCGTTCGTATCCACGGACGACGGCTTCAACTGGTCGACCGGGCTGCTGCTCGATGAACGCGACGGCGTTTCCTATCCCGACGGTGCGCAGGACAAGGACGGTCTGATCTGGATGGTCTACGACCACGACCGCAAAGGCGCCGGCGAAATCCTCCTGGCGAAGTTTCGGGAGGAAGACGTGGCTGCCGGCAAGGACGTGTCCGGTACGGTGAGCCTGAAGCAGGTCATCAGCAGGCTCAACAAATCCACCCGACCCGTCCAGCCCTGACGCGAAGGATTCTTGCCGCAAAGCATTCACTATGAAATACGCCTTCACACTCCTCACCGTCTGCTTGTTGGCGCCGCTGTCAGGTGCCGAAGAAAAGTCCGCGGTCGCGCCGGCCAGCGACCAACGGCAGATCGAACGGATCGAGGCGGCGACGACGAAGCTCTCCCTCCGTGCGGCTCCCTCTACTCTGAAAATCACTCGGCTCCTCCATCGCGTGCCAGCCGAGCAACTGGCATGTGGACGTCGGATTCACGTGGAAGGCGAATCAATGCCCAAAGAGTATCAGGCCGAGAATTCATGGCTCATACTGAGGGACCCAGACATTGGCGATACAGCGCCCCTGTATCGGTGTGACATCAATTCCGGCAAGGGATCGGCGATTTCGCGCCGAACTTCGCACCCTGACATGACCTCGCACAAGATGATCGGGCACATCTATACCAAGCCGGGTCCCGGGCGCGTCGAGTTGCGTTTGGTGGTCCCCAAGGGCGCGCCACGAGAAGGATACTTCGTAACCGACTTTACGAACTGTGAAGGCGACGCCTATCGCGAGGAAGAATTTCTCGGCTATGCCTATCGAACGATTCCCTACGACGTTGTGGCTTCCGTGACCCCTGCGACGATTGTGCCGGGCGGCACGGTGAAGATCTCGTGGACCACCAGGCATGTGCCCGAAGGCCAAAAGGGGCGAGTGAACAGATTTCCAGATCGCATCCTCGGCATGGCTCTCAGCCCGGCGGCCATTTCTGGAGCCTTCATTGACGAAGAGGGCAAGATAACCGGCGAGCCGAAATCCGATCCCTTCGCCAAGCATGTGCCGCTGACCGGTTCGATCGGCTGGAAAAGCACGCACACACTGACGGGATATCACACCCAGCACCTTCCGCCCGGCAAGTATCAAATCCAGTTTGCCCTGTTCCCCGAGTGCTTCTACAGCCGCTCGAACCCCTGCGACTGGCAGTTGGATGACATCCTGTTCACTGCCAGCAATGTGTTTACCGTTGCGGATCCGAGTCCTTCTTCCCCCTGCCAGCCAGATGCCAGTGTTGCACCGATTACTAACGGGCGGACGCAAGAACCATGAAACACATCCTCCCCCTCTTCACCGCCCTGCTGCTCGTGCCGTTGGCTGCACTGACCGCCGCTGATCTGCCGCAGTTTACCGTGCCCGGCCATGAGGCGGATATAAAGACGCTGAACGAATTTCACGCCTTGCATCACGACCGCGCTTTCACGCCTTGCCCGTTGTGGGATGGCTGGCTGCCGATGGCGACGCTTTGGGCTTCGGAGAAGAAGCGCGGACAGTATCGCGCGGCGTTCTTAGACCGGCGGATCGACGCGGAGGGCTACGTTTCCATGCAACAGCACCGGGGCATGGCCCACAGTGAAGGATGGCCCTTTCCGGCGTGGCAGCAGAGCACGGGCGCGGGGTTTCATTTCTCGACCGGTGGCGAAGCATGGGCGATTCAGAACTTCGCACTCAAGCCGCTGGCGAACACGGACGGCTGGGAGATCCGTGGGGCGGAGGTGACGGGGATTGATCCAGTGGCGGGCCTTAAACTGAGGGCCACAGGGGATGTGGTCAGCCTGACCACGCCCGCCTTTCGTTGCGGCACGGTCGTCGCGCCCTTTGCCAGGCTGGAATGGGCGGCCCGCGGCTTACCGGCGGAATCGACACCGAAGCTCCTCTGGCTGCTCGAAGGCGAAGCCGAATGGAAATTCGAACGCCACGCCGGTTTCCCCCCGCTGCGCGATGCCGATGGCATGCGTTACGCCAATGTGCCGCTCTACCGGCAACCGGGCTACGCGGGCATGCTCCGGCGCTATCGCATCATTTTCGATCATGCGACCGGTGCGTCGATTGACTTGAAGTCCATCATCACCGCCATCGACACGAGGCATCCGATCACCAACCCGCTCTTCGTGCGCGGCAGTACGGAATACTTCACCTGGACGCGCGACCTGGACTTCCTGCGGCGAAACATCGCCCGCATGAGAACGGCCTTGCGATTCGCCCTGGACGAGTTCTCCGTACGGGAACAGAAGCATGTGCGCGTGCCGTGGGTCGGCCACGATGGTCGCAGTGGCCTCGTCAGCGGTCTGGATGGCAAGAATACCCAACGTTTCGGCCATGGCGTGGGGAACAATTACTGGGATCTATTGCCGTTCGGCGCTCATGATGCCATCGCCACGATGTATCTCTTCGATGCGTTGCAGCACTTTGCCCAACTGGAACGCGATATAGCGCGACACCCTGACTGGAACATCCCGGGCGACGGTCAGCGGTTCGACGCCGATGACCTTGCGCGACTCGCCACCGAGATGCGTGCCGACTTTCAAAGACGCTTTTGGAACACGGGCACCGGCCGTTTCGTTGGCTGGGTAGACATCGAAGGCTGCGCTTATGATTACGGGTTCACCTTCGTGAATCTGGAAGCCGTCCATTACGGCCTCGCCTCGCCCGAACAAGCTCACAGTATCCTCGCTTGGCTCGACGGCACTCGCGCGGTTGCAGCCGACACCTCGCGTGGTGTGGACATCTACCGTTGGCGCTTTGCGCCGCGCGCCACTACCCGCCGCAACATCGAGACCTACGTCTGGCCGTGGTTCAAGCCCGAAAATATTGCGTGGGGCGATCAAGTGCAGGATGGCGGTGCCGTGCTCGGCTTCAGTTTCCATGACCTCATGGCCCGGCTGAAAACCAACGGGCCCGATGACGCTTGGAAGCGTCTGCGCGAAATCCTCGCGTGGTTTCGCGAGGTGCAAAGCGAGGGCGGCTACCGGGCGTACTACGCCAAGCCCGGTCGCGGCATTCTCCAAGGCGGCGGCCCGCCCGGCGGTCTCGGCATGGACCAGGAGTTTCTCGAAAGTGTCCTCGTGCCCCAAGTCATGCTCTGCGGTTTCCTTGGGTTCACCCCGGCAGCCGATGGTTTCACCACGCATCCACGGTTGCCGAAAAACTGGCCTGCACTGACGATCACTGGCATTTGTTTTCAAAATCAGGTCATGGATATCACCGCGTATCCGGATGGACGCACAGAGGTAATCAGACAAAACGGAAAACCATGAGATTTGCCTCCACACTCCTCACCGCCCTGCTGCTGACGCCGTTGGCGGGATTGGTGGATTCGGGAACTCCTGAAACTACGGCTGAAACGTGGACGGTTTCGAACACGGTGATGCGGGTCACCGTATCGGCCCGCGATGCCGGGGCGGTGTGCAGTCTGGTGTATGACGGGCTGGAGTTCGTCAACGATCACGATCACGGACGACAATTGCAGGTGGCGTGGATCAACAACGATCTGGACGAAGCCTATAACCCGACGGAAGCAGGCGCGGACAGCGATGGTGGGGGCCCGCGATCGAGTAGTCAGTTGCTGTCCGTCAACGTCGAAGGTGCCACGTTGCAGACGCAATGCCATCCGGCGTATTGGAGGAATCTTTCCGTGCCGGAGAGGCACCGCAAGAACACGGCCTTGGTCACGAAGGATCTGCTCACGAAAAGGCTGACGCTCGGCCATCGCGGCGATCCACACGTGCTGGTCTTTGACACCACGGTGGCTATCAGCAGCGACTTCACCGGGCCGCCGATCAGTTCAGTGCGCATCGAGTCTCCTACGCTCTATTCAAATCCGAAACTCGCCTGGCATTGCCTGTTCGACCCGACGAGCGGGGAATTGAAGGACGTGTCGTCGCACGCCACGATGAAAAATCAGATGAACGAGGTTATCCGGCGGGTCACGCGCCATGACCTGATCCCGGTTCTCAGCACGCACGATCAACGCCAGGCGGTCGCTTTCTTCACGCCGCAGCGCGAGAATTTCTGGGCCTACTACACCCATGACGTGCCGAGTGATGATCCGACCAACGCATGCGGCAAGATCACCGCCTTCTTCAAACACCCCGTCGCCACCGGACAATCCTATTCGTATCGGACGTTCATCATCGTTGGCGACCTTGCCACCGTCAAAGCCAGCGCCCGACGACTACTCAACCGGCAAAGCGAGACTCCAGCACCACATAGCAAACCATGAAACACACTCTCGCATTCATCCTCACCGCCCTGCTGCTCGTTGGCGTTGGCAGCGCTGCGGAGATCGCCATCCGCACCGGAGCCACCCCAAGCGCCATGGAGACCCTCGCCGCCCGGGAATTGCGGCGGTACCTTTACCTGACCTCGGGGACCCTGCCGGTCCTGGAGAGTTCGGAGCGGGATCGGCTGACCATCCGCCTGGAGCTCGGCGCGGACCTCGGTCCCGAGGCCTTCACCCTCAGCGCCAGCCCGGATGGCGGGACGCAGCGCATCGTCGGCGGCGGCCCGCTCGGCCTGCTCTACGGCACCTACCGCTTCATCGAGCACCAGGGCGTGCGTTTCCTGCTGCACACCGACGTGATCCCCGACCAGCGCCACGCCGTCACCACCGTGAATGACCGCGGTGCCCCGCTGTTCGCCGTGCGCGGCGTTCTGCCCTTCCACGATTTCTCCTCGGGACCGGACTGGTGGACCCGGAACGATTACCTCACCATCGTCTCCCAATTGCCCAAGCTGGGGATGAACTTCATCGGCTTCCATGGCTACCCCAGCGAGCCGCTGGTCTGGATCGGACTGCCGGGGGAAGCGACCGCCCAGGGACGGGTCACGGAGGCGAACGATACCGGCGGGCAGAATACCGCGCGCCACGCTGGCCGCCGGCGAAAAGAAGCCCGTGACGGTGAAAATTCCCGCCGAGGAACTCTCGCTGTGGAACCGCGAGATGAAAAAAGTGATCGAACCGGGCTGGTTCACCGTGATGATCGGTCGCAATGCCGAAGACATTGTTCTCAACGGACGCTTTGAGTTGAAAGAAAACCTCCCGTGAAATTCCGCAACCATCTCTCGAAACTCCAGACCAGCCTGAATGTGCCGGCAGCGGCACGGGCCATCAGCAGGAAGATTCTCGCACTCACCGCCCTGCTGCTCGCACCGCCGGCCGCGCTGCACGCCGCCGGGGAGCCGAAGCAGAAGCCCAATATCATCATCATCCTCGCCGACGACCTCGGCTTCGGCGATGTCAGCTGCTACGGGGCGAAAAAAATCAAGACGCCGCATATCGATCAGCTGGCCCGCGAGGGACTGCGGTTCACGGATGCGCACACGGCGGCCTCGCTTTGTTCCCCGTCGCGCTACGGCCTGATGACCGGGTGCTACCCATGGCGGCTGCACCGCAAGGGCAACGACTACAAACTCGAAGCCGGACGCCTGACGCTGGCCGCGCTGCTCAAGGCCCAGGGCTACCGTTCCGCCGCGATCGGCAAGTGGCACCTCGGCTACAGCAAGGATTGGAATCAGCCGCCGATCACCGGGCCACTGGAGGCGGGGTTTGATTATCACTTCGGCGTACCGCAAAACCATAACGATGCGTACCGCGCCTTCATCGAGAACCACGATTTGGTGGGCCGCAAGCCGGGCGAGGCTTTCCAGCCTTCGCGAGAAGGCCGCCTGCCGCAGGGTATCGCCCAGCCGCGCGTCGAGGATCAGGTGGACACCACGCTCACCGCCAAGGCGATCCATTTCATCCGGGAAAACGCCGGCCGCCCCTTCTTCCTCTATTTCACGCCCTGTGCACCGCACACCCATATCACGCCGGCCGCCGCCTATCGCGGCACCAGCCAGTGCGGCTTGTTCGGCGACCATATCCAGGAACTCGATGCCCACGTCGGCGAGATCCTCGCCACGCTGGACGAGCTGAAGCTCCGCGACAACGCGTTGGTCATCTTCGCCAGCGATAACGGAGGCGCGCCGGCGGACTTCAAAGGGAGCCAGCACGCAGAGCTGAATCTGGCCAGCGAAGCCGGGGACGTGCGGGCGAAGGCCAGGTCTGCCAGGGTCGATGCCCGGGCCGCGGGGCACATGGTCAACGGTCTGTGGCACGACGGCAAAGGCTCGCCCTACGAGGGCGGACATCGCGTTCCGTTCATCGTCCGCTGGCCCGGGAGGATCGCGCCCGGGGCAACCTCCGCACAGTTGCTCTGCTTCACCGACCTGCTCGCCACGGCGGCCGACATCGTGGACGCCAAGCTTCCCGACGGCGCGGGCGAGGACTCCTTCAGCTTCCTGCCCATCCTCCTCGGTCAGCCGGCCACCGCAGCGCAACGCCAGCTCGCGTTCATCCAAGGCGATCAAAACGACAACGCCATCGCCGTCCGCGCGAACCAGTGGAAACTCATCGAGACGCGGAACAGCAAGCAACAGAAAATGCACCAGCTTTATGATTTATCCGCCGACCCGGGCGAAACCAACGACCTCGCCAAGACCAAGCCGGAGGTCGTGCAGGAACTCGCCGCCGCACTCGAGAAGGCCCGCGCTGACGGCCGCACGAGGAAATAGACCATGAACTCCGTTGAACGTGTCCATACTGCATTGAAGCTCGGCCAGCCGGACCGCGTGCCGGTGCTGGAATTTGTCGTGGATGAAAAAGTCGCCCGCGCCGCCGTGCCGGGATGCCGCGACGTGGCCGATTGCATGGACCGCCTCGACATGGACGGCGTCGGGTGCGGCGCGTATTTCGCGAAGGTGCGCGACAACGCGGACGGTTCCTACACCGATGAGTGGGGCGTGAGCTATCTGCCCGGCCCGGAGGCGGTGGCGCAGCCGTTGCGCGGGCCGATCGAGACGCTGGAGGACGCGCGCGCCTACACGCCGCCCGATCCCGACGCGCCGCACCGACTCGGCAAGCTGCCCGACCTCGTCGCGCGCTACAAAGGCAAACGCGCCATCTGCTTCCATCATCGCGCCGCGTTCATGTGGTCGGCGTATCTGATGGGGCTCGACAATATGCTGATGAACCTGCTCGCCGAGCCGGAACTGGTCACCGTGACGATGGAGAAGGTGCTGCACTGCAATATGCGCATCGTTCAGCGCGCAATCCGCGCCGGCGCGGAGGTGATCATCCTCGGCGATGACTACGCGGGCAACAGCGGCCCGATGATGAGCCCGGCCCTGTTCCGCGAGTTCATCCTGCCGCCGCTGAAGCAGATGATCGCATTGATCCACGCCGAGGGCGCGCTTTGCATCAAGCATTCCGATGGCGATCTCTATCCGCTGCTCGACATGATCGTCGCCGCCGGGCCCGACGGCATCAATCCCATCGAGCCGGTCGCGGGAATGGAACTGAAGAAGGTGAAGCAACTCTATGGTGACAAGGTCTGCCTGACCGGCAACATTGATTGCGCGCACCTGCTGCCGCACGGCACGCCGGAGCAGGTGCGCGCAGCCGTGCGCCAGGCGATTGCCGACGCCGCGCCCGGCGGCGGTTACATCCTGACCTCGTCGAACAGCATCCACTCCTCGTGCAACCCGCAAAACTTCGTTGCGATGGTGCGCGCGTGCCATGAATTCGGGAGCTATAGGTGAAACCATGAAAAACACCCTCCTGACACTGCTCCTTTCCTGGTGTGCTCATGCTGCCGAGCCCTGGCCCGACCCGGTGGCCAACGATGTCCTGCCCTATGAGACCGCCGGCCTCACGCACGGGCCGATGTTGGGGCGGCCTGCGGCGAACTCGATGCGGGTTTGGGTGCGGACGGCGAAGCCGGTGAAGTTCGAGGTGGTCTGCGACACACGGCTGCCGCTCAACGCGAAGTCACCCGTGGTCGCCGGCGAGACGACGGCTGCGCGGGACAACACGGGCGTTGTGGACCTCACGGGCCTCGCGCCGGACACGCGCTATTTCTACGGCGTGCGCATCGAGGGGCGGCTTGCCGACACGCGGCCGGAGTTCCATGACCCGTGGCCATCGTTCCGGACACTGCCGGACGCGCAGACCTGCGCGGACGCGCTGCACAATCCCCGCGGGCTGTTCAACGTCGTGTTCGCCATCGGCCACTGCGCGTCGCAGGATCCCGCCGCGACCGGCGGGGGCCATTACGCCAGCCCGCCGGCGTTCGACACGCTGCGGCGGCTGCACGGCGACGAGGCGCAGTTCGCCATCGTCAACGGCGACATCATCTATGAGGAGTTGCGCGACGGCACGCTCGACGGCGTGCGCGCGAACTACAAGCTCTACTTCAGCCGCGGGCGGTCGTTCGCGGCGCTGTTCCGCGGCCTGCCGGGGCTGTTCACGTTCGACGACCACGACGTGGGCTGGGATCTCCACGGCTGCGGCGATATCGGCCTCGGCAACGGCCCGCATCTCATCCGCGACATCGGGCTGGCGGCGTATCAGGAGTATGCGGGCTGGGCGAACTTCGCCGGGCGGCATAGCGGCGCGGTGCGTTTGGGCCAGGCGGCACTTAAGGCCGGCAGCGACGTGCTCTACGACGCGAACGCGGATTTTTCGACGCTGAAAACGGAGACGGTCAGCACCATCCACCTCGCGCCCTATACCAAGACGGGCAACGCGCACAAGCGCGCCGAGTCGCCGCCCAACGCCGGCGTGTACGGCCTCGTCGAGGCGCTCGACAAGAACCGCCTGCGCGTCCGGCCCGCGTTCAGGAAGGATGCGACGCTCGGCTACAGCATCGGCGCGCATCATTACTACGACTGGAAGATCGCCAACTGCCACTTCTTTGCCCTCGACACGCGCGGCGAGCGCAGCCGTTACAACCCGCAGGATCGTCGCGACCCGAACCTGTTCCTGCTCGGCGAGGCGCAGCGGCGCTGGCTCATGGAGGGCGTGCAGCAGACCGACGCGCAGTTCATCTTCATCATCTCGCCCGACCCGTGGATGATCTACCACACCGCCGCGCACGTGAGCCAGAAACCCGGCGCCGACCGCGACGACAAGGGCGATGGTTTCCCCTCGTTCGTCCACGAGCGCGAACTGCTGCTCAACTTCCTCGGTGGCATCCGCAAACCCGTGCTCATCTTCACCGGCGATGTGCATCATTCCGCCGCCGTCCGCATCACCGGCAATGTCTGGGAAATGATGTGCGGTCCGCTTAGCTCGACCGGTCATCCGCTCGCCACGCTCGGCAATCCGCCCCTCGGCGGGACGTGGGACAGCATGGGCCGCAAGGTGCAAATCCGCTGGCTGACCGCCTCGCCGAACAACATGCCGTACCAACGCATCCGTAGTGCCCACTACGCCGTCGTGCAGGTCAACAACGTCGCCAAGGCCGGTCGTCCCGAGGGGCCCGGCCATCAATGGGTGGCGTATGCGGAGCCACAGGTCATGGTCCGCTGGCACGACGCCTACACCGGAAAACTGGTTTACGCGGAGACGATCAGTACGATGGACGCACGTACAAAATAGGAGCGGCAGCCAAATGACTACGATAAAACTGGACCATAACCGGCTCACCACACGGCGCCTGATGGCGCTGATCTTTACGACGGTGGTGTGTACTGCCGCCCCCGATCCCAACTTCATCACCTCGCCCGCCGATTTGAAGGCGCGTATTCCGGGGCAGTTGCGGATTACGAAGCCCGACTTTGTTGTCTTCGTCCCGGAAGTCACCGACACAGGCGTCAACGATACCGGCAACGAACATTTCCTTGTCTTCGATGGCCCGGATGGGTCGCTGATGGCGGTGTGGACGCAGAGTTCCGCCGAGAGCCAGCCGGACCAGCACCAGGCTTTCTCGCGTAGCGACGATGGCGGCAAGACGTGGGCGAAGCCACGCATCATCGCGGGGCCGAAGAAACCCGGCGATGGCCACATGGCGAGTTGGGGCTATCCGCTGGTCAGCAAGCGGGGCCGCATCTTTGTCCTCTACAGCCAGCACATCGGGCGCGTGGACAATTTCCCGCACCACACCGGCTGGCTGCACGGCATCTACAGCGACGACAACGGGGCGTCGTGGTCCAAGCCGCAGAACGTCCCCGTCGCGCGCAGCCTCAACGACAATCCCGATGCGACGATGCCGCCGAATATGCTCTGCTGGCAAAAGCCGTTGCGGCTGGGCAAGGACGGCAAATATTTTGCCGGCTTCACGCGCTGGACCAGCTTCGCGGTGCGCAAAAACCCGACCAAGTCGTGGATCAGCGCCGATTCGCGCGTCGAGTTCATGCGGTTCGAGAATGTGGATGACAACCCGGAGCCGCAGGATTTGAAGATCAGTTGGTTCATGGCCAACGAGCAGGCGCTGGCCGTGCCGTTCCCCGGCCATCCGGCGGTCAGTGCGTGCCAGGAGCCGACGGTCGTGAAGCTGCCCGACGGGCGGCTCTTCTGCACCATGCGCACGGCGTCGGGCAGCCCGTTCTGGAGCGTGAGCAGCGACACCGGCGAGAGGTGGACGCCGCCGCGCCGGTTGTTGCGCAAGGATGGCGGCGCGCCGCTGCTGCATCCGCTCTCGCCGTGCCCGATGTATGATGTGGGCGGCAACACCGCCGGCAGCGGCCGCTATGCGCTCTTCATCCACAACCACGACGGCCACTACAAAAACTACGGCCCGACGGACTCCGGCTTCCACCGTCGTCCGATCCATCTTGTACCGGGCTATTTCAAGGCGGGCGCCGACCAGCCGGTGTGGTTCGATGAGCCGCGCTTCTTCATGGACCACGATGGCGTCAGCCTGGGCAAGCCCGGCACCAAGGGCCGGCTCGATCTCGCGCTCTACTCCAGCTTCACCGTGCGCAACGGCCAGGCGGTGCTCTGGTATCCAGAGCGGAAATTCTTCCTGCTCGGCCGCATCATTGGGGACGAGTGGTTCAAGAAAGGCCAGCCATGAGAAGCAGATGGATCAAACGTGCGGCGTTGCTTGTGCTCTGCCTGCGTCTACCGGCCGCCGAGACGAACAATCCCTATTTGATCGTCTCGTCCGCCGATCTGAAGGGGCGCATCGAGAAACAGCTCCATATCACGAAGCCGGATTTCGTGGTCTTTGTGCCCGAGGTGGCCGAGGCTGGCGCGGCCGACACCGGCAACGAGCATTTCCTGGTGTTCGATGGGCCGGATGGTTCGCTGATGACGGTGTGGACGCAAAGCTCGGTGGAGAACTTCTCGCCCGAGACGCCGCCGGACCAGCACATCGTTTTCTCGCAGAGCAGGGACGAGGGGCAGACCTGGGCGAAGCCGCGTATCCTCGCCGGACCGCGGCGGGCGGGCGATGGGCCGATGGCGAGTTGGGCCTATCCGCTGGTGAGCCGGAAGGGCCGCGTGTTCGTGCTCTATAGCCAGAGCATCGGCAGGTCCGATTGCTTCGTCCATCACACCGGTTGGCTGCACGGCATCTACAGCGACGACAACGGCGCGACGTGGTCCAAGCCGCAGAACGTGCCCGTCGCGCGCAGCATCAACGACAATCCCGATGCGACGATGCCGCCGAATATGCTCTGCTGGCAGAAGCCGCTGCGGCTCGGCAAGGACGGAAAATATTTTGCAGGCTTCACGCGCTGGACGAGCTTCGACGTGCGCAAGCCGAAGGAGAAGGCGCTGGGCACGGCGGATTCGCGCGTCGAGTTCATGCGCTTCGAAAACGTGGACGAAAATCCCGAGCCGCGCGACTTGAAGATCAGTTGGTTCATGTCCAACGAAAAAGCGCTCGCTGTGCCGTGTCCGTCGTATCCGCAGAACAGCGTGTGTCAGGAGCCCGCCATCGTGAAGCTGCCCGATGGCCGGCTGTTCTGCGTGATGCGTACGATGGTGGGCGGTCCCTGCTGGAGCGTGAACACCGATCAAGGCGAGACGTGGACGGCGCCGCGCCGCCTGCTGCGCAAGGATGGCGGCGAGCCGCTGCTGCAGCCGGTCTCGCCGTGCCCGATCTATGACGTCGGCGGCAACGAGGCGGGCAGCGGCAAGTACGTGCTCTTCATCCACAATAACGACGGCCGCTTCAAAGGCTTTGTCCCCAAGCCCACGGTCACCGGGTTCAATCGCCGCCCGATCTATCTCGTCGCCGGCCGTTACCAAGCCGGCGCCGACCAGCCGGTGTGGTTCGATGAGCAGCAGTTCTTCATGGACCACGACAACACCAGCCTCGGCAAGATCGGCACGAACGGCCGCTTCGATCTCTCGCTCTACGCGAGCCTCACACGGCGCGCGGGCCAGACGGTGCTCTGGTATCCCGACCGGAAGTTCTTTTTGCTCGGCCGCATCATCGGCAACGAGTGGTTCAAATAGAATTGTCTTATGACCTTCAAGCCTCATGCCATTGGCCGCCGCGAATTCATCACACTCACGGGATTCGCGGCTCTCTCGGCGGCCGCATCCGGTGCGTTGGCGCGGCGGGAGTCTATCGCGACTCCTGTGGATCGTGGTAACGATGGCATGGTCAAAGGTGGACCGGTCTTGCGTTACTATGTACCCCCGGAGGCGCGCGAGGAGCATCTGGCGGAACTGCTGACCACGTGTGAGCGCGTCGGTATCAGGGAAGTGATGCTCTTCACAACCGAATACCTGGGCGTCTCGCAGTTCAAGGAGGTCGGGGAACTGGAGCGCATCTGCGGGCACCTTGCCATCTGTGCGGAGCGGCTCAAGGCGGCGGGCATAGTTTTTCACCTGAATGTGTTTCATACGCTGGGACATCTTTATGCGCCCCAGCGCGAGGTGGAAAAGTTCGGGTTCCAGCGGCAAATGCAGGTGGACGGGCAACCCGGGCCGCATCCGGTGCTGGACCCTGCTTGCCCACGTTTGAAAACCTATCTGCAGCAAGCCTATCGCCTCTATGGACAACTGCGGCCGGGACTGATGTTCAACGACGACGATTACACCGTGAGGCTTACGCAGTGTTTTGCGCCCGGACGTGTGGCGCGCTTCGCGGCGCGGTTCGGCTGCGCCAGCGATGCCAAGGTGGTCAGCGCCCTGCTGGTCAAGAACAACCGGCCGGCGCGGGTGTTGATGGCGGAACTGATCACCGATGATCTGGTCGCGCTGGCCGGGACGCTGCGGCAGGCCGTACACGAGGTGTCGCCGGAGACGCGGCTGGGGCACATGCATGCCGGCGCGGTGATTCACGATGTGGCCCGCGTGGCGCGGGCCTTGGCGGGCGACAAGCGTCCGTTTGTGCGGCCGCAAATCCAGCTCTACCGCGAAGAGATTCCGCTCACGGACTATCCGGGTCGCTTCTGGGAATTGGATGCGTGGCAGGCGCGCCTGCCGGCGGCCTTCGAGCTTTTCCCGGAATGCGAGAACTATCCCTACGATCCGGCTCTCAAGTCGCCGGTGGCGGCCTTTGCCCATCATGCCTATATTTTATCCGTCGGTGAACCGCGGGTGGCCTTGAGTCTGAATGCCGCTTTCGGGGGAAAGGTGCCCGCGTCCGAGTCGCGTGCGTTGGTCGACTACTTTGCGGAACGTCGTGGTCAGTTGCAGGCCGTCTCGAAATGGTTGCAAGGTGCCACGCAGCCGGCGGGCGTAGCCGTCTGGCAGGATCACGAGCTGCTGAACCTGGGCCTCGTGCGCAGGACGCCCCTGAAGGCGCTGCAGGCACGCGGTGTGCCGCTGTGTTGCGCCCGGACTCCTGATGCCGGCGCACTCCACTGGGGCGAGTCGCTGCAGTCTGTGAGCGAGGCCCACCTCGATGAAATTCTGAAACACGGCGCCTTCCTCGACCTGCGCGCCTTGCAGGTGCTGCAAAGCCGCGGTCGGTTGGCGCAGCTCGGCCTGACGCTTGGGGAACGCTGTACGGCCACGGAGGTGATGCATCTGCGCTACGAACGGCAGGACGGCGGGGTCGAGTTGTGGCCCTATTATTATTTCGTCGGCCGTTTGCCGGGCCGGGAGCATCTGCCGTGTCGGGTGCAGGCGCCGGCGGGCAGGGCGCTCGCCACCTACCTTGATGCGCAACGGCACGCGAGCGCGCCGCATGTGTTCATCTGGACGAGCCCTGGGGGTGCACGCTTTGCGCTGCTGAATGCCTCGACCGATGCCGCGACGGGCGACTCGCTGTTGAGCCGCTGGAGTGCAGGGTGTCTGGCGCGCGCCCTTGAGTGGGTGGAGGGACGGCCTGTATTGGCGCGGGTGACGTCCGAGGGCGCCTTCCTGCTCAAGGCGTTATGGCTTGAGGCAGGCGCTGCCATCATGCTGACGCTTTGGAACTTGAGTACGGCTCCGGCTGCAGCGGCGACGCTTCGTCTGGCACCCCAGATTTCCGCGTGGCAGTGGGCGCGCATAGGAAGTGCTGGCCGTTTGCAACCGGTGACGATCCGTTCCGTGAATGGTGAACCTTGCCTCGTCTTGGAGCGGCCCATGGCTTCGCTGGAGTGCTGCTTCTTGGTGGCACGACGGGCCGCTGATCTGCCGGTAGATAAGGATCAAACTGTGCCATGAAACACCATCTCTATCATGCCGCCATTCTGCTGTCCGTGATGTTACGGGCGGCCGGTGCCGCCGGGACATCCTACGACCTCTATCAGCCGGCGGTGAAGCACGTCACGATCCACGAGGGCCAGCTCGCGCCGGGGCATTTCGCCTATAACCACATGGCGTCGGTGGAATGGTTCGACGGCCAGTTCCATTGCGTCTGGGGCGCGCACGCCGAAACGCATCTGGAAGGCAAGCCGGGCCAGCTCAACATCTGGGCGACGAGTCCGGATTTCGAGACGTGGAGCGCGCCGCAGCCGCTGGCGCATACGGGCGCGCATGCGCTGGCGCGCGATCCGCAGTGCGTGCAATGGCAGCCGAACCTGCTGAACTATCACGACCGCCAGCTCTGGTGCGTGTGGTCGTTCAACAGCAAGAACACCGAACTCGACGGGCTCTGGTTGAGCACGCTGGACAAAAGTTCCAAGGCTTGGAAACACCGGCGCATCCAGCGGCGGCAGGAGGCCAACGGCGTGCCGTGTTCCATCTTCGCGAGCCAGAATCCCGTACTGCTCGCCTCCGGCCGCGTGCTCGCGCCGGTGACCCTGAACTACCGTGGCGGCAGCACCAACTCTGTCCGGCGCTGGAACGCCTGCTTCTATACCGATGATGGCGGCGCGACGTGGGCCTGCTCGAACCCGATCAGTTCCGTGGACGATGCCGAGGCGCAGTGGGAGCCGTTCTTCTATGAGCAGGCCGATGGGAAAATCCGCGCCTACATGCGCAACTTCACCAAGGGCGTCGCCTATCCCACGCACTGGCGGCTGACGACCACCGGCACCGGCGCGGCCAAGGGCACGCCGGTCAGATTCCCGGACGACCCGGTTTATTCATTCATGGAGACGGTCAACTGCCGCCCGCAGATTTTCCGACTCGAAGGCGGCCGCTACTGCCTGCTGCAGCAGGATGCGTTCGTGAACCACCGCGACTACTCGACGCGGCTGAATATCGCGCTGAACTTCAGCCGCAGCGGCGCGGACGATTTCGTCGCCGGCCCGCCGGTCTCGCGGCCGGAGGTGATCAGTGCCTACCCGCAGGGCGTCGCGCATGGCGGCAACCTCTACCTCGCCTACAGCGCCGGGCCTGGCAACGAGGCGCGCAGCATCGAGGGCGCGATCGTCACGCCCGCGCCGCGCGGCGCTGTCCACTACGTCTGGCCGCGCTCGAAGGAACTGATCAAGATGCAGGAAGAGAAGGACGCGGCCGGCAAAAAGAAAGTCGTCCGCACCAATCCCGACGCGCGCACGGCGCTGCCGAAGATCAAGACGGTGGACCAGCGCAAGATGATCCAGTTCAGCGCGCGCGCCAGCGCCGGCGTTGACCTCGATCCGGTTGATTTCGCCGCCGGCCAGTCGCTGGCTTTTAAGTTTGAGACCAAGGTACTGCGGCTGCAGCCGGTCGGGCGGCTGGTCTTCTGCTCGCTTGGCGACCGCTTCCCGATCCGGCTGGGCATGATGGCCAACCGGCCCGACCAGCTCTATGTCTACACGCGCAACCAGTGGGAGCCGGTCTGCGCTTTCCCGATGCAGCAGTGGCACACGGTCCAGCTCACCGTGCGCGGCGCGGACTTCTCGGTGGCCGTGGATAGCCAGCCGGCAAAAACTTTTCCGAATCCGCTCGTCAACCCGACGCCGCGCCTCTATCTGGGCGACGGCTTCGAGGTGGACTATGTCTACAGCCTGTCCGGCTCCGAGTTCCTGGTGGACCTCGGCTCGCTGAGCAGCGAGGTGAAGTGAGGAGGCGATCATGAAACGCGAACTGCAACGACGTGAAGTGCTGAAAGCGGCGCTCGCCGCCGGGCTCGGCAGCGTGGCCGCACTGCCCGCGCGCGCCGAAACTCCGGCGCGCGTGGCGACCGGCGGCGCGGTACCGGTGGTTCACGCGACCGACCTGTTCCATCCGCATGGCGACCCGGATGATCACTTTGATCTCGCCTGCGCCTATGCGCTCGCGCAGCGCGGGCGGTTCGATTTGCGCGGCTTGGTCATCGACTATCCGCCGGACTTCCGCGAGGGCGATCCGGCCGTGGTCGCCGTGGCGCAGATGAACTGGCTGACCGTACGGTCCGTGCCCGTCTCCATCGGGACGCCGCGCCGGCTGGCGCATCGCAAGGACGCGCTCGCCGGCGCGCCGGCGCAGGAGTTGGCGGCGGTCGAGTTCATCCTTGGCCAGTTGCGCGCGGCTGACCGGCCCGTGGCGGTGGTGTGCGTGGGTTCCGCGGCGGATGTCATCGCCGCCGCGTTGCGCGAGCCGCGCCTGTTCAAGGAGAAATGCAGTGGCGTCTATCTGAACAGCGGCTCGGCGCACGATAATCCAAGCAAGCCCGCGCAACTGGAGTTCAACGTCCGCCTCGATCCCGCCGCCTACGCGGCGATGTTCGACCTGCCGTGTCCGCTCTACTGGTTCCCCTGCTGGCATACGACCGAGGTCCGGCAGAGCGGCGAGTCGGGCAGCTTCTACTGGCTGCCGCACCGCGAGACGCTCGCGAAGGCATCGCCGGGGCTCGCGCATTTTTTCACCCACATGTTCGAGAAATCCACGAACCCCAAGTGGCTGCGCGCGATGAAAACGCCGCCCAAGGCGGAGACTTGGCGGAAAATTCTGGAAGGCAAACGCGGCATGTGGTCCACCGCCAGTCAGTTCGTCGCGGCCGGCCTGACCGTCACACACGATGGCAACCTTGTCCCGGCAGCCGGGGCTGGCGACGCCGCCGTCTTCAAGATGCAGGCGGTGGAAGTCACCTGCGCCGATGATGGCCGCACGACGTGGCGACCGGCGGACAAGGACACCGGCCGCTGGATGCTGCGCGTCACCGACGTGGAAAAATATCCGGCCGCAATGACGCGGGCCGTGGCCGAGCTGTTCAGCACGCTCAACGGTGGGCCGGCGGATACACCTGGCCCGCGTCGGGAGAGGGGTGTGGGGCTTTCTTCTAAACGACTTTAGGATTGCGTTTGGTAGAACTAAATGCTGTCATATGGCCTATGAAAACACGGCATTATTGGATGGAATTGATTGAGAAAACCTGGCGGGAGCGTTCCGTCATCTGGTTGGCTGGTGTGCGCCGGGTTGGCAAAACCTGCCTGTGCCGGTCGTTGTCCGATGTGGACTATTTCGACTGCGAGTTACCACGTGTGCGTCGGGAACTGGCGGATCCGGAGGCCTTCCTGCGCGGGTCGCGGGGGAAACGGGTAGTACTCGACGAGATTCATCGGCTGGCCAATCCCGCGGAGTTGCTCAAGATCGCAGCGGATCATTTCCCTCAAATCCGCGTCTTGGCCACGGGTTCCTCGACGCTGGGTGCCTCGGCCAAATTCAAGGACACATTGACAGGGCGCAAGCGCGATCTGCGTCTCACGCCCATGACGGTGAGCGATTTGGATGATTTCGGCCGGCCCGACCAGCGCCACCGGTTGTTGCGGGGTGGGCTGCCGCCGTTTTTTCTGGCCGACGAATTGCCGGAAAAAGATTTCCAGGAGTGGATGGATGCCTACTGGGCCAAGGATATTCAGGAGCTGTTCCGGCTGGAGCGGCGCAGTTCCTTTCAAAAATTCTTTGAGTTACTCATGGCCCAAAGCGGCGGCATTTTTGAGGCAACACGGTTCGCCACCCCGTGCGAGGTCAGCCGCCAGACCATCACCAACTATCTCGCCGTGTTGGAGGCCACCTTTGTCGTGCATGTCCTGCGGCCCTTCAGCACCCGGCGGGCGACAGAAATAGTGGCCGCGCCCAAGGTCTATGGTTTCGACAGCGGCTTTGTCTGTTATCACCGTGGCTGGCATAGCCTGCGCAGCGATGATCTGGGCCCGCTTTGGGAGCATTTTGTCCTCAACGAAATCCAGGCCCGGCTACCCGGCCAGCCGGTGCTCTACTGGCGCGACAAAAGCCTGCACGAGGTGGATTTTGTCCTGCAACGGCGCGGCGCAGCGCCTTTGGCCATCGAATGCAAATGGAGCGCAGACGGCTTTGACCCGACGAACCTGCTGGCTTTCCGCCATCAATATCCGCAGGGCCGAAATTTTGTCGTGTGCAACGATGTGGAACGGATCAGTCGCCGGCAGCACCGTAACATCGAGGTGGAATTTGTGAATCTACCCCAGCTTGTTGACCGGCTGACAGAGGGAGCAAAACGACTATGAGCAAAACAAAATCCAAACTCAAACAGGGCCGGAGTGTGCTGGGCGGATGGACGCTGACGGGGCATCCGGCGGTCGCCGAGATCATGGCGGCCGAGGGCTTCGACTTCATCGGCGTGGACATGGAGCACACCGCGACGGACGTCGAGGGCTTCTATCACAACGTGCTCGCGGCGAAGAGCACCGACTGCGACGTGCTCGCGCGCCTGCCCGCGTGCGATCCGGTGCTCGCGAAGCAGGTGCTCGATATGGGCGCGGCGGGCATCATCGTGCCCTCGGTGAATTCGCCGGAGGAGGCCGCGCTCTCCGTGGCGATGGCGAAGTTCCCGCCCGAGGGTATCCGCGGCGCCTCGCTCTGCCGCGCGACAGGCTTCGGCAAAAACTTCGCCGGCTACTTCGCGCAGCACAACCGCGAGGTGCTCGTCGTCGTGATGCTGGAGCACATCAAGGCCGTGGAGCAGGCCGACGCGATCCTCGCGACGCCGGGACTCGACGCCGCGTTCATCGGCCCCTATGATCTCTCGGCCTCGATGAACCTGGCCGGTCAGCTCGACCATCCCGCGGTACAGGAGGCGCAGCAGAAAATTCTCGCCGCGTGCCGCCGCCACGGCGTCGCGCCCGGCGTCCACGTGGTGCCGCTCGATGCGGGCGAGGTTCACCGCCGCCTCACCGAAGGCTTCCGGTTCATCGCCTGCGGGCTCGACACGGGTTTCATCCAGGCCGGCTGCCGGCAGATGCTCAAGGCACGGGAGGTCCAATGAGCGCGCGCGAAATCATTTTGATTGATGAGGGTGTTTACACAAAAGGCGAGTCGGTCTTCCGCGCTGCCACCGATGTGGACTGCGTGCAGACGCCAGCCGCCGAGGCCGCGCTGGCCGCGGCGGTGCTGGAGCAGGGCACGCGCGCGGTGATCGTGGGAACGAAGCCCTATACCGGTCCGCTCTACGAGGCGCTGGGGAAAAAAGCCAGCACGCTGATTGCGCGCTTCGGGGTGGGGCACGATAGCATCAACAAAGACCTCGCGCGCCGCCATGGCATTCTCGTCACCAACACACCCGGCGTGCTCGATGTGAGTGTGGCGGAACACACGGTCGGCCTGTTGTGCAGCCTCGCGCGGCATATTGCGGCGACGCACGCGGACATGCGCGACGGGAAGTTCGCGCCCCAGACGGGGCTGGAACTGCACGGCAAGACGCTCGGCATCCTCGGCTTCGGCAACATCGGCCGGCGGGTCGCCGCCAGCGCGCACTTCGGGCTCGGTATGGAGGTGATCGCGTGCGACCAGGTCGCCGCGCCCGCCAACCTCGCGGCGCTCGGCGTTGCGCGCTACACGAACGACGCCGAGGAATGCTTCCGCCAGTCCGACGCCATCAGCATCCACCTGCCCGCGCTGGCCAGCACGCAGAAGTTCATCAACGCCGCACGGCTCGCGTGGCTCAAACCCACGGCGCTGCTGATCAACACCGCGCGCGGTGCGGTGCTTGATGAAGTTGCGCTCTTCGAGGCGCTCGCCGCCGGCCGCCTCGCCGGCGCGGCGCTCGACGTGTTTGAGCGTGAGCCCTACGTGCCTGCGCAACCCGACAAAGATCTGCGTACGCTCGCCAACGTCGTGCTCACGCCGCACATCGGCTCGAACACGCGCGAGGCCAACGTCCGCATGGCGGAGGGCGCGCTGGAGAACGTCCGCCACTTCCTCGCCGGCCGCCTTGACCTGCTCAACCGCGTAGCCGGCGGCTGAAGTTTTCCAGGGATTGGAAAACACAACGCCGGTTTTTCCAGGGATGGGAAGATTTCGCGCCCAGCTTTTCCAAGCCTTGGAAACTCTCGCTGAATTTTTCCCGAGGCCTGGAAAAAGCCGCCGTGAATTTTCCGGGCCTTGGAAAACCCAGTTGCACACCTCTTGAGGTGTGCAACTGGGCGGCGGCAGATGGCGGTTGCGCTTTGGGGCGGCAGCGGCTAGCGTGCGCGCGTGATGAAATCGTGGCGTCAAGTGAGGCTGGGGGCCGGCCTCGCGCTGCTGCTGGCCGGCGGCGTGGCCGGGGCCGCGCCGCAGGACCGGCTTGCCGATCGTTACTCGTGGCGGCTCTGGGGCCGCGAGCAGGATTTCCCCGATACGCGGATCCGCGCGCTGGATTTCGATGAGCAGGGACGGCTGTGGTTGGCCACGCCACAGGGCATGGCGCGGTTCGATGGCGTGCGTTTCAATGTCGTCACCAACCTGCCGCCGGGCATTGCGCCGGTGCGCGGCTGGCTGCCGGACGCGGGCGGGACGCCGTGGGTCTTTGGCGTCGGCGGCGTAGCGCACCTGACGCGGACGGGCTGGCAGAAGGTGGGCGCCCAAGCGGTGGGGCCGGTGCATGTGCAGGCGGTATTCACGAATGCCACCGGTGGACTGTGGTTGGTTGGCGAGAAGACGCTGTGGTTTTATCAACACGGCAAACTGACGCGGGTGGAGTGGCCGCCCGGCATGGGTGAGGACGCCCGGATCACGAGCGCCGCCCTGGATGCCGGGCAGGTCGTCTGGCTGGTGGTGGAGGGCCGGCTGCTGGCGTTTCATGAAGACCACTGGCTGTCCGAGGAGGAGGCGCGCATAGGTCACTGGGAACATGTCGCGCTGGTGCGTGCGGAGGATCATGGCACGCTGGTGGTGGTGGAACGCGAGGGCCTGCATGTCCGGCGCGGGGGACGCTGGCGAAACCTACCGCTGCCGCCGCCGGCGGTGGCCGGCGATGCGGCTTTGCTGCGGCCGACGGCGGTGCTGGAGGAAGCCAACGGCAACAACATCTGGTTGGGAACGGCCCACGCGCTCTATCGCTGGTCGCGTGGCACGTGGTTGAACCTGACGGATAACGACATCGGTGTGCCGCTGGCCGTGAATGTGCTCGAGCTGGATCGTTACGGCGATGTCTGGGCGGGGCTGGACAGCGGGTTGCTGTGTTTGCATCGCCGGGCGGTGACGATGCTGCGGACGGGTGAGGCCGCGCAGGACGAACCGATCACGTGTCTGTTTGCGCTGGCCGCGGGGCAGGTCTGGGCCGGCATCAAGGAGCGTGGCTTGTGGGTGGTCCGGCGCAACGGGTTGGAGCCGCTGGAACTGCCGCTGAAAAGCAACCAGACCGTCACGGCGGTGGCGCCGGGCGAGGGTGGCTGGTGGGTGGGTACGCATGGCGATGGCCTGTTCTGGATGACGACCACGCAACTGGTGCCCGTCGCGTCCACCACCGCTCCCGGATCGCAGACGATCACCGCTTTGCAACGAACACGCGACGGGCGGCTCTGGGTGGGGACGTGGGCAGGATTGTATTGGTTGCCAGCAGCGGCGCCGGGCACCGGGCAACAGCCGGAGTTGCGGGGTGTCCCCGGTGGCCAGAAGTGGAATGTAACCGCGCTGGCCGTCGAGGGGACGGGCACCTTGTGGGTGGCCACGGCGGGGCAGGGACCTTCGCGCCTGGAGCCAGATGGCACCCTGCATTATTTCGGCGAGCGCGATGGCGTCCCCCCCACGGCGCTACTTTGCCTGCAGGCCGATCGCGATGGCCGGTTGTGGGCCGGTTGCGCCCGCGGGCTGATCCGGTGGGATGGCCAGCGCTGGCAGGCCTGTGATCTGCGCAAGGATTTCATCGTGCGCCATCTCTATCATGATGATAGAGGCCGGCTGTGGTGCGGCACGGCACAGGGGCTGCACTGTCTGCGGCCCGACGCGGTCAGGGATGCCCTCGCGCAGCGCTCGGTTTCCGGTCGTTATTTTCGCATGGGCGCGGCGGATGGTCTGCCCGCCGCCGAGTGTGTCGCGCAGGTCAGCCAGGCGGTCACGAGCGCCGGCAACGAACTCTTCCTGGCCACCCCCGATGGGGTGGCGCGGCTTTCGCTCAACATCGCGCAGACCGGCCGCCGGCCGCAGGCAATGGACATCGAGACCGTGAGCGCCGTCGGCCGGCTGCTCTGGAACCGGCTCGGGTGCGTGCCGGGCGAGCCGCTGCCCGGCACGCCGCTCCTCAAGCTGCCGCCGGGCAGCGAGCCGGTCACCTTTGAGTACGCGATGCCGGAACTGTTCTGGCCGGACCGCATCCGCTATGACTACCAGTGGAAACTGGAGGGCTTGAACGAGGCCTGGTCGCCCGCCACCACGGAGCCGCGGGTGACCTTCGAGCAACTGCCCCCGGGCGACTACAGCTTCCGGGTGCGCGGCCGGCGCGAGGGCGACTGGTGCGAGGTGGCGCAGCCGGTGCGTTTGCGCGTGCTGCCGTTCTTCTGGCAGGCCTTGTGGTTCCGCGCGGTCGTCGCCGCGCTGGCGCTGGTCACGACGGTGCTGGTGGCGTGGCGGTTGCTGCGCGCCCGGTATCGCCGGCGCTTGCTGCGCGCCCAGCAGGCGCAGGCGTTGGCGCAGGAGCGCACGCGCATCGCGCAGGATCTGCACGACGAGATGGGCGCGGGCCTCACAGAAATCAGCCTGCTGGGCGATCTGGCCACGACGGAAGCGCACGGCCCCACGCGCACCGAGAACATTTCGTTGCTGACCCAGCGCGCCCGCGCGCTGGTGACCAAGCTCGACGAGATCGTCTGGGCCGTCAACCCGCGCCACGACCGGCTCGAAGCGGTGAGTGATTTTTTTGGCAGCTATGCGCAGCAGTTCCTGCGGCCCGCCGGCATCGCGTGCGCGCTGGAGGTGGCCGAGGCCCTGCCGGAACTGCCGCTGGAGGCGCGGGTACGGCATCAACTCTTCCTGGCCTTCAAGGAGGCGCTGACCAACTTGGTCCGCCATTCCGGCGCGACGCAGGCGCGGTTGCGGATCGCGGTCGAGGCCGGCGGGCTGACGATCAGCGTGAGCGACAACGGGCGCGGCCTGAAGGCGGAGGGCGCGGCCGGCCTGCATGATGGGTTGCGCAGCATGTGCGCGCGCCTGGAAAAACTGGGTGGCGCCTGTGAGGTCGCGTCGCCGGCCGGCGGCGGCGTGACGGTGCTGCTGCGGTTGCCCTTGAAAACGGAGAAGCCAACATGATCAAGGTGGCCCTGGTGGATGATCAGGAAAATGTACGGCGTACCTTGTGTCGCGTCCTGGCGGCCGATGGCGGGATGAAATGTGTCGCCGCCTGCGCCACTGGCGAGGAGGCCGTGCGGCAGCTCCCCGCCGCCGCGCCCGATGTGGTGCTGATGGATTTGGAGATGCCGGGCATGAAAGGCCACGAGGCCACAGCCCGGCTGCTGGAAAAAATGCCCGACCTTGATGTGCTCGTGCTGACCGTGCACGACGACACGGAGCGGATTTTCCAGGCCTTGCGCGCCGGGGCCTGCGGCTACCTGCTCAAGCGCACGCCGGCCGCCGGCATCCTCGCCGCCATCCGCGAGGCGCACCGCGGCGGCGCGCCGATGACCGGCGCGATTGCGCGCAAGATTTTGACCGCGTTCCACAAACCTGCCCCCGCCGCCGCCAGCGCGCCGGCCGATGAGCACCTCTCGCAGCGCGAGCAGAGCATCCTCCACCTCCTCGCGCAGGGGCAGAGCAACAAGGAGATCGCCGAGCACCTCAAGCTCGCGGTCGAGACCGTTTGCTGGAACCTCAAGCGCATCTACCGCAAGCTCCACGTCCAGAGCCGCACCCAGGCGATGCTCAAATACCGCCCGCCCGCCACCTGACCCGCCGCCCGGCCTCCCCCCCATTTTTGGGGGATGGCGCGCCGGCCCGCCCGGCTGCTAAACACCCGCCGTCTTTTTGCACGTCAGGCGATGAGCGGCGAACGCGACATAGGGCCGGCCGGATTTTTCCAAGGGTTGGAAAAATTTCCGGCGTTTTTTCCAAGGCTTGGAAAAGCCACGGCGGTGAAGCTGGGTGCGCACATGAAGGAGTACACGATGAAGAAACAGGAATGCGGCAGGGCGGGTCTGTGGATGCTGGTGTGGGCGGGGATGCTGGCGCTGGGCGCGCAGGCGGCGACGACGAACAACCTGGCCAATTACGGCGTCATCACCGGCAACTGGAACACGGTGGGCACCTGGGTCGGCGGGGTCATCCCGAACGGCGTGGATGTCTTCGCCAATCTGGCGGGCAGCTATGGCGCCGCCGCGGGACAGCGCACCAACATGCTCGATACCTCGGTCTCGCTGGGCGGCATCCTCATTGGCTGCACCTCAGGCAACGTCAAGTACAGGATCATTGAAGTCACCGGCGGCAACACCATCACGCTGACCAACAGCAGCGGGACGGCCTTCTTGGAGAAGGCCATCAATGTCAACTCGGGGGTGACCGGGACGGATGATATCCGCCCGCAGCTCATCCTGGCCTCCGATCTCACGATCAGCAACAATAGCGGCTATGGCGGCCTGCAGATTTCCGGGAACATCACCGAGGTGGGTCCCGCGCGCTCGCTCTCCATCGGCACGATTTCCAACGCCAACAAGGGTGTGACCCTCGCGGGCACGAACAGCTACACCGGGACGACGACCATCAACAGCGGGAGCTTGACGATCGGTGGCGCCGGCTTGCTGGGCAGCGGCGGCCTGTATGCGGGCAACATCATCAACAACGGCGCGCTCAACTACAACAGCACGGCGTCGCAAACCTTGTCGGGCGCTATCTCCGGCAGCGGTTCGGTGCGGAACGGCGGCAATGGCACCCTGGTCCTCGCCGGCGACAACTCGTTCACGGGCGACTTCGGCTGGAGCGCCTCGGGCACCAGCAAGATTTACGTTTCGGCCGAGACCAACATGGGCGCTGGCGCCAACATCTATATCAAGCAGAACAATCAACTGCACACGACGGCGTCCTTCGCCACGTCCAAGAATGTCATCCTGAATGGCGCGAGTGCCCTCAACCAGGATTTTTATGTGGACGCCGGTACGTTCACCATCAACGGGCTGATCAGCGACCTCGCGGCGGCCACGGGAGCGCACGTGCGGAAACTGGGTGTGGGCACGCTGGTGCTGGGCAATGACGTCAATACCTTCGGCGAAGTGGTGGTCGCCGGCAACGGGGTGTTGAGTGTCGGTACCATCGGGAACGCCGGGGCGAACAGTGCGCTCGGCACCAACGGCCTCATCAAAATCGGCCAGGGCGTCCTCTCGGGCAACCTCACCTACACGGGCGCGGGGGAAATCAGCGACAAGGTGGTGGATCTCTTTGGGAGCACGGGCAACGCGACGCTGGACCAGTCGGGCGCCGGCTTGCTCAAGTTCTCCAGCAACCTTTCGAGCTCCGGTTTAGGCGCAAAGACCCTGACGCTGCAAGGCTCCACGGCGGGCAGCGGCGAACTCGCCGGCGCCCTCACCAACAATGCCAGCGGCGCGCTGGCCCTGATCAAGGATGGGACGGGTTCCTGGACTCTTTCCGCGGTGAACACCTACAGCGGCGGCACGACGATCAATGCCGGACTCCTGGCGTTGACCGGGGCCGGCAGCCTGGGCAGCGGGCCGATCAGCATCGCTTCCGCCGGTACGCTGGCGCTAACCGGCTCCGACCTGACGCTGGCCAGCGGCCAGAGCCTGACCAACCGCGGGTTGGTGACGGGCGGCCTGATTGTCAGCAGCGGCGCGTTCGCCACTGGCGGCGGCCGGTACCAGAACGTCACCAACGCGCTGGGCGGCACCCTGACGCCCGGCATCGGTGGCGACACGAACTATTTCGCCGCCCTGACGCTGGCCGGCGGCTCGACCAACCTCTTCTGGATCGGCAGCGCCGCGACGCATGACATGACCGTCACCACCAACAGCCTCACCTACAGCGGCGATGGCGTGGCCATGCCGCAACTGGCGCTGAACATGGGCAGCTATACCTGGCAGATGGGCGATCAACTCGTGCTTTTCAACAACACCTTCGCCGGCCTGAGCGCCTTTGATGGCACCAACCGCTGGTTCCAACTGCAGGACGCTTTTGGCGCCGTGACCAACCTCTATAACAATGTGCTCTTCAGCGCCGTCACCGGCGGCAGCGCCACCAATCTCTTCAGCATCCGGTATGACTTCAACAACGATGGCACCGCCAATGACATTCTGATCACCGCGATTCCGGAGCCGGCCTCGCTCAACCTGCTGCTGATGTTGGGCGCGGCCTACTGGCTGCGACGGCGCTGGCATGGTCAGAAACGCCGCTGGAACGGATAAGAAATTGCTTCTAGGCAGGACACACACACGCCGGCCGGCCCCGGCCATCCCCTGACCGCGGGCCGGTCGGTTTCTTTTGGCAGGCGGTGGTTGCAGTGCATGCCACTGGATAGCCGGGGGAAACACTGGGTCGCGACGCGCAGGCATATTGCCCATGATGATGAAACAAACGGACCGGCGGGCGTTCACGATGATCGAGTTGCTGGTGGTCATTGTCATCATCGCCATTCTGGCCGGGCTCCTGTTGCCGGCGGTTATCGGTGGCCTCAAGAAAGCGGATATCACCCAGGCGCAGGCCGAGATTCGCATGATCGAGGCGGCCCTCCGGGCCTACCGCGTGGATTATGGCAAATATCCCAACGAGGGGCAGGGCAACGACGAACTTTATTGGGGCTATGACTCGCTCATAGACACGTTATGCGGAAGCAATAAGACTGGCTCGGTGGCGGACCTGCTTTGCATCGGCGGGTGCAACTGGCGGAATCAGAATCCGCGCCAGCGGGTGTATCTGCAGGTTCACGGCAGGAGCATCCAGACCAATGCGCCCTCCGCCAGTACGATCTGGATCACGGTCGGCAAAAACGACCTCTATGTGGAAGCGCGGCGCGGCGAGTTCGCGGATCCGTGGGGGAACCGCTATGTCGTGTCCGTCTCCATGAATCACGACGGCAAAGTGGGCAACGCGCGCCCGGACTTTGGCGATGGCGAGGTGGTTCAAAACGAGGTGGCCGTCTGGTCGTGGGGGCCGACCAACCAGGCCAGCCAGTGCAAACCCAACAAGGATGACAAAACCCATATCCGCTCGTGGCGCTGACAAGCCCCGCACCCAACGGGCGCATACAAGTTTTTTCGCATCAGGGGGAATCCCCGCGCAATAGGAACCGGCCCGCTCCGTTATGAATGGATGGCATTGGCCCTGCGCTGGTGACCACAGGCGAGCAGATGAACTTCACCCGTTCGTTGTCGCCGTTGGTGCCGGGAAGCTGGCTGCTGGGTTTTCCAATGCTTGGAAAAAGCGCTGATGCCACTTTCCAATCCTTGGAAAAACTCGCCGGCGCGGTATGACCACGACCCCGTTACGTCCGGGAAAGGGACTATGAAAACTGTCTGCCGGGTGCTGGTGTGCGTGGCCGCGCTGCTTTCATGCGCGGCGGCGGAGACGGAGTTGCGAGTGGTGGAGTTGACGTGCGAACACGCCCGTGATCCGCTGGGCATCGCGCTGCGCGCGCCCCGCTTGAGCTGGCAGTTGGTGTCTGCCGCGCGCGGGCAGAGCCAGACGGCGTACCGGATTCTGGCGGCGCGCAGCCGGGAGGCGCTCGCGGCGGGGCGTGGCGACGCGTGGGATTCCGGCAAGGTGGCCTCGGCGGGAAGTGTGCTGGTGCCATGCGGCGGGAAGCTGCCCAAGGCTGGCGAGCGCGTCTGGTGGCAGGTGCAAGTCTGGGATCGGGAGAACCGCGCTTCGCCGTGGTCGGAGCCGGCGTTCTTCGAGGTCGGCCTGCTCAACGCGGCAGACTGGGGTGGTGCGCAGTGGATCCGGCTTGCCGGCGATCCGCGCTCCTCGGAACTTGCCGAGCGCAAGCTACAGACGAAAAACATGAAGGCGCCCGTGACACGTCGCGCGTTTCCCGCGCCGCTGTTGCGGCGCGAATTTGCGGTGCGGCAGGGAGTGGCGCGCGCCCGCGCCTATGTCTGTGGCTTGGGCCTGCATGAGTTGTTCATCAATGGCCAGCGGATGGGCCATGATGTTTTGCAGCCGGCGGTAACGACGTATGACGAGCGTGCGTTCGCCGTTGCCTATGATGTGACGGCGGCGCTCACGCCGGGACGCAACGCGATGGGGCTGGCGCTGGGCAACGGCTTCTTCGGCCAGAATCTGGCGTTCACCGTGAATTTCCTGCACTGGGGCCCGCCGGTGGCACTGGCCAAACTCGTCATTGAGTATGGCGATGGCACCAGCGAGACGATCATCAGCGATGCCGCTTGGCACGCGGGCACCGGGCCGGTGGTCTTCGACAATCTCTATGCCGGCGAAAGCTTCGACGCGCGGCTCGCCGTGGACGGCTGGTCACGGGCCGGCTTTGATGACAAAACTTGGAAAACCGTCGAGGTGGTGCCTGCGCCGACGAAGCGCGTCGAGATGCAAATGCTCCAGCCGTGCCGACGGATCAGCGAACTCAAACCGGTGAGCGTCAAGCGGACACCGGATGGCCGCTGGTTGGTGGATCTGGGCCGCAACATCGCCGGCTGGGTCCGTTTGCGGGTGACGCAGCCGGCGGGTACGCGCCTCACGTTGCGTTTCGCCGAAATTTTGAGCCACGACGGTACGCGGTTGGAGACGGGCTCCACGGGCCACTTCGCCACCGGCTGCGAGCAGGCCGACCTCTACGTCTGCCGCGGCGGCGGCGTGGAAACGTGGGAGCCGCGCTTCACCTATCACGGTTTCCGTCACGTGGAAATCGCCGGTTGCGCCACGGAGCCGGATGTGACCGGCGTCGTGGTCAATACGGCGTTGGAGGCGCAGGGTGCCTTCACCTGCCCGGACCCGCTGCTCAAGCGCATCTATGATGTTTCGCTCTGGACGATCGAGGGCAACCTCCACGGTACGACCGAGGACTGTCCGCACCGCGAGCGGTGCGCGTGGCTTGGCGATGCGCATGCACAGGCGGCGACCACGCTGCTGAACTACAAGGCAGCGCCGCTCTTCGCCAAGTTCATGGACGATGTCGAGACCGTGCTCGGGCGCGGCGGCCAGACCTACGAGAAAAAGCCGGCCACGCCCGGTATTCCGTGCAACATCGCCGTCGGCCGGCGGCTGTGTCAGGAGGCGCGCCCCGACTGGGGCGTGGCGGTCGTCCTGCTGCCGTGGGAGGTCTATCGCTACACCGGCGACGACAGCGTGATCCGCACCCACTATCCGCTGATGACGCGGTGGGTGGACTATGTATCGGCAATGGCCGTCGAGGACATCGTCAACCAAGGTTATGGCGACTGGTGTCCGCCCGGCGGCAACGAGCACATCGAATGCCCCGTGCCGCTCTCCTCGACGGCGTTGCATATCGCCGCGCTGCGGTTGATGGCCGACGCCGCGCGTCTGCTGGAGAAGCCGGCGGAGGCCGAATGTTTTGCGGCTGCGGCCCAGCGCTTCCACGCGGCCTTCAACCGGCGCTTCTACGATGTCAAGGCGCACTCCTACGGCAGCCAGACGGCCAATGTGCTCGCGCTGCGCTTTGGTCTGGCGCCGGAGGGCGCGCGGCTGGCGGTCGGCGCCGCGCTGGCGCGCGAGGTGGGCGAGCGCCATCAGGGCCATCCGTTCATCGGCATCCATGGCGGCGTTGGACTCTTTACGCTGTTGGGCGATACCGGTCATGCCGATGTCGCGTGGCGCGCGCTGAACGTGGCCGGCTATCCGGGCTTCAAGTTTGTGCTCGGCCTGGGCCTGACCACGTGGCCGGAACGCTATGACGCCGACTTTGATCCGGCCACCGCCCGCTCGCTCAATCACCCGATGCAGTCGGGTTTCGCCACGTGGTTCCATGAAGCGGTCGGCGGCCTGCGCCCGCTCGCGCCCGGCTTCCGCCAGTTCGAACTGCGCCCGCAGATGATGCGTTGGCTCGACGCGGCGCGCGTCGAGCACCGCTCGCCCTACGGCGCGATCATCAGCGACTACCACCGCGCAGGCGGCAATATGCACTGGAGCGTCACCGTGCCCGTGGGCACCGAAGCCTTCGTCACGCTACCGGCCGACAACGCCGACGCTGTGCGCGAGTCCGGCCAACCGCTCGCGCAAGCCCGCGGAATTTCCGCCGTCCGCGCCGCAAACCAAACGGTGGGTTTCACGCTCGCCTCTGGTAGTTTTGCTTTTGTGTTGCCGTTAGCCAGCGCAGGGAAATAATCAACCTCACCATGAAAACATTGCCTGCCATTCTTACGGTGTTTTGCGTTTTTCCAATGCTTGGAAAAAGTGCCGACTCCACTTTCCAACCCTTGGAAAAACCGCCGCGCCCGAACATCGTCTATATCCTCGCCGATGATCTTGGCTTCGCCGACGTGGGTTTCCACGGGCCGGAGATCAAGACGCCGCACATCGACAAGCTCGCCGCCGCCGGCACGAAGCTGGAAGCGTTCTACGTCCTGCCGGTCTGCACGCCGACGCGCTCGGCGCTGATGACCGGCCGCTACCCGATCCGCTACGGCCGCCAGTACAACGTCATCCGCCCCGGCTCGCAGGTCGGGCTCGCGCTCGAAGAGCGCCTGCTGCCGCAGGCCCTGCGCGAGGCCGGCTACGCGACGGCGCTGTGCGGCAAGTGGCACCTTGGCGATTTCAAGGCGGAATATCTGCCGATGGCGCGCGGCTTCGAGCACCAGTTCGGCTTCTGCTCGCACGGCGAAAAATTCACGCACTTCCCGAAAGGCGACTGCGGCTTGATGCGCGACCAGAAGCCGATCACCGAAGAAGGCTACCTCGCGCACATGACCGCCAACGAGGCGATCCGCCAGATCGAACAGCGTGATGTGAACAAGCCGCTCTTCCTCTACGTCGCGTTCAACGCGGTACACAATCCGCTGGAGTGTCCGCCAGAATATGCCAAACCCTATGCAGCGCTCGGCCCGACGCGCAGCCTCTACGCTGGCATGACCGCCGCGATGGATGAGGACATCGGGAAAATCCTCGAGGCTATCGGGCGCGCCGGCATGGCCAGCAACACGCTCATCATCTTCCACAGCGACAACGGCGGGCTGACCACCAAGGGCAAGATCGCCAGCAACGCGCCGCTGCGCGGCGGCAAGGGCTCGCTCTATGAGGGCGGCGTCCGTGCCTGCGCCTGCGCCACGTGGCCCGTCCATATCCCGGCCGGCGCGGCGCTCAAGGAGCCGCTGCACGTCGTGGACTGGTATCCCACGCTGCTCAAGCTCGCGGGCGCCGCGCTCGAGCAGAAGCAACCGCTCGATGGACGCGATATCTGGCCGGTGCTCACCCAGAACAAACCTTCGCCGCACGATGTGCTCCTGCTCAACACCGTCGGCCGCACCGGCGCCGTGCGCATGGGCGACTGGAAGCTCGTCCGCAATGGCAAGTGGGACGACGACGAGGACAGCAGCGGCGCGAAGCCGACGCGCGAGGAGAAGCAGAAGCAGCGGCTGGCGCGGCGCGACGCGCCCGACACCTTCGAGCTGTTCAACCTCGCGCAGGACCTCGGCGAAAAAAATAATCTGGCCCAGCAGCAACCCGACAAGGTGAAGGAACTCACCGCGCGGCTGGACGCCTTCGCCAAGGAGGCGGTCCCGCCGGACCTGGGGCCGCGGCCCGCCGGCGCGAAGAAGGGCAAGACTTCCGAAAAATGAAAGGCACACCATGAATTCCCGTCGTGATTTTCTGAAACTCGCCGGCCTCGGCGCGGTCGGCGCCGCGCTTTTTCCAAGGGTTGGAAAAAGTGCGGCCCCGGTTTTCCAGGGCTTGGAAAAAGGCAAGCGCCCGAGCGTGTTGTTCCTCATCGTGGACGACATGACGACGACGCTCGGCTGCTACGGCGACCGTGACGCGCGTACGCCGCACATGGATGCGCTCGCCGCGCGCGGCGTCCGCTTCGACCGCGCCTACACGCAATTCTCGCTCTGCAATCCCTCGCGCTGCTCGTTCCTCACCGGCTGCTACCCGGAGCGCACGAAGGTGTTCGATCTCGTCACGAGTTTGCGCGTGGCGCTGCCGGACGAGGTGACGCTGCCGCAGCACTTCAAGAACGCCGGCTACACCGCCGGCCGCATCGGCAAGGTCTTCCACGTGCCCGATCCGAAGACCAAGCCCGATGTCACGCTGGGGGTGGCACTGCACAAGGATCAGGCGATCCTCGACGAGGCCAAGCTCGCCGAGCGCAGCGAGGGCGACCTTTCCGATCCGCCGCACAAGTCGGGGCGGGAAGGCAATCAATACAACCGTTGCTATGCGCCGTCACCGCATCCCGACAAGGATTTCACCGACTACCAGATCGCCGAGGAGGCGCTCGCGACGCTGGAGCAGTTCAAGGACAAGCCGTTCTTCCTCGCGGTCGGTTTCATCCGTCCGCACACGCCCTACGTGGCGCCGCGCCGGTTCTTCGACGCCATTGATCCAACGAAGATCGCCATGCCCGCCTTCTATCAGTCCGGCGGCGAGGATCGCGCGAAAATTCCGAACCCCGCGCTGCGGCCGAACAACAATGTCTTCAGGTTCGCCGCGCCGTCGCCCAAGGAAGCGCGCGAGGCGCGTCGCGCCTATCACGCTTCGACCGCGTGGGTGGATTCCCAGGTCGGCCGCGTGCTCGCCAAGCTCAAGGAGCTGAAACTCGACGAGAACACCTACGTGCTGCTCACCGGCGACCACGGCTACCAGCTTGGCGAGCACGGCCTGTGGGCGAAGCAGACGCTGTTCGAGGAGGGCACGCACGTGCCGCTGCTCGTCGCCGGGCCCGGCATCAAGCCCGGCACCTGTACGGGCCTCGTCGAGCAGGTGGATATTTTCCCGACGCTCGCCGCGCTCGCGGGGCTAGACATCCCGAAGAGCGTGCAAGGCATGTCGTTGAAGGAGCAGATCGCTGACCCAACCAAGGCGGGCAAGCCGGCGGTCTTCAGCACGATGGTCTCGACGCACACCAAGCTGATGGGACGCAGCGTGCGCGACGAACGCTTCCGTTACATCGAGTGGGATGAGGGCCGCGCCGGCCGCCAGCTCTATGACCACGAGGGCGATCCTCACGAGTTGACCAACCTGGCCGATCTGCCGCAACATGCCGCGCGTGTCGGGCAGATGCACGCCCTGCTGGCGCAGCACCTTGAAAAAGTAAGGAGCAAGTGACCATGAAGAAGATCATCCTGTCGGTGTTCGTATTCAGTCTCGCCTGCGGCGCCGCGCCGCTGAAGGTCGTCAACGGCGACTTCAGCGATCTCGCCGGGCTGACGCAGAAGAGCGATGGCTGGTATGCCGGCCTGCCGAAGGGCTGGACCGGTTCCGAGGGCAGCTATGCCCTCCACACCAAGCGCGGCGCGACCGCGCCGACGTGCAATCCCTCCACGCTGGGCTTCTTCCGCCAGCAGGTCGGCGTGCTCGAGGCGGCGTCGGACGTCACGCTGACGTTCGATGTTTCCGATCCTTGGAAACCGGACGTGCTGCTCAACGCCGCGATTCTCGACGGGGACTTGATGGAATTGGCCACCGGCGATTTCAAGGTCGGCACAAAGCAGCAGCTTGTGGCGCGCGGCGTCCCCGCCGGCACGACGATCATCATCGGTTATCAAGCCGCGAAGTCCACGCCGGGGCTCGACAACGTTTCCGTCGCGGTGCAGCCGGCGACGGCCGCGCCCGCCGGCGTGGCGGCGAAGGCGAACGCGAAGATCACCGTCGCGAGCTACTACTTCGGCAACTACCATCTGGGCGATCCGCGCAACGTGAAAATGAAAGGCAGGGATTGGTGCGAGTGGGAGCTGGTCAAGGCCGCCAAGCCGCGCTTCCCCGGCCACCACCAGCCGAACGTGCCGCTCTGGGGCTACACCGATGAGTCGGACCCGAAGGCGATGGAGCAGAAGATCGCCGCCGCCGCCGACCACGGCATCGAGGCGTTTATCTTCGACTGGTATTACTACGATGACGGCCCGTTCCTCGACCGGCCAATCGATATCGGTTTCCTCAAGGCCGCGAACAACAGCCGCCTCAAGTTCTCCTTCATGTGGGCAAATCACGACTGGATCGAGCTGCATCCCTACACGAAGGGCGCACCGCGCAAGGTGCTGTTCCCCGGCAAGGTTTCGCCGGAGAGCTTCGAGAAAATCTGCGCGCACGTCATCAACGACTACTTCAAGCATCCGTCCTACTGGAAGATCGAGGGCCAGCCCTACTTCTCGTTCTATGACCTGACCCGGCTGCTGGAGAATTTCGGCTCGGTGGAGGCGGCGCGCGCCGCGCTGGATAAATTCCGCGCGGCGGTCAAGGCCGCCGGCTTCCCCGGCTTGCACCTCAACGCCGTGGCGTGGGGCCAGCCGATTTTGCCCAACGAGAAAGTGCCGGTGGATTCCGCCAAGCTCGTGCGCGACCTCGGCTTCGATTCCGTCACCTCCTACGTCTGGATTCATCACGTGCCGCTGCCGCAGCAGGCGACCGACTACAACCTCGTCCGCGACGGATACTTCAAATATTGGAACAGTGCGGTGAAAAAATTCGGCCTGCCATTCTTCCCGAACGTGACGATGGGGTGGGATCCCAGCCCGCGCTGCGATCAGCGCGACAAGTTCGACGCGTCCGGCTACCCGTTTACCAACACCATCGGCGGCAACACGCCGGAGCGGTTCAAGGAAGCGCTCGCGATGACCAAGCGTCGCCTGCTCGCGCAACCGGAGTCCGCCGGCCCGCGCATCCTGAATATCAACTGCTGGAACGAATGGACCGAGGGTAGTTACCTTGAGCCCGACCAGCGCAACGGAATGAAATATCTTGAGGCCGTCCGCGACGTCTTCGGCGTCCACGCGGCGGCCCCGTGAAGACCCCTCATCATCAGGAGAATCAAACCATGAAATACATGACCGGAATCGTCGCCATGCTGTTGCTCGTCGCCGGCCCGCTGCGCGCGCAAACCGCCGCTGCGCCGCAAAAGATCTATGACATCGCCGCGTTCGTCTGGCCGTCCTATCACCCGGACGACCGCGCCAAGATTTTCTGGCCCGACGGCATCGGCGAGTGGCAGACGGTGCTCCACAACCAGCCCAAGTTCGAGGGCCATGACCAACCACGCTTCCCGCTCTGGGGGCCGGTCAACGAGGCCGACCGCTACGTCATGGAGATGCAGATCGCCGCCGCTGCCGACCACGGCGTCAACGTCTTCATCTACGACTGGTATTGGTATGACCGGATGCCGTTCCTCGAGGGCTGCCTCAACGACGGCTTCCTCAAGGCGGGCAACAACCACCGGATGAAGTTCTACCTCATGTGGGCCAACCACGACGTGGGCCTCAACTGGGACAAGCGCAACGCCGATGACGCCTTCACCAAAAAGAACAAGGCGCTGGTCTGGAAGGGCAGCCTCGACCGCGCCGAGTTCGAGAAGATCGCGCACCGCTGGATCGAGAAATATTTCTCCCAGCCCACCTACTACAAGATCAACGGCAAGCCCGTCTTCATGCTCTACGACCTCAACAAATTCATCGAAGGCCTCGGCGGCGTTGAGCAGGCGAAGGACGCCCTCGCCTGGTTCCGCGCCGAGGTGCAGAAGGCCGGCTTCCCCGGGCTGGAGTTGCAGCTCTCCATGCGCCGCGACAACAAGAAGAACCTCTCCGGCGTGGCCGGCGACAACATCGGCACGCAGAAGGACCTTGTGGAGAAGCTCGGCTTCGACTCGCTCACGCACTACCAGTTCTGCCATTGCGTGGATGTGAACCGCGACTACAACGCCATCATGAAGGACGTGGTGCCGCTCTGGAACGAAATCGCCGCCGGCTACAAGGCCAGGTATTACGCGCACGTCTCCGTCGGCTGGGACAGCAGCCCGCGGTCCTACCACGTCAAGGGCGCGATCGTGAAGAACAACACGCCCGACAACTTCGAGCAGGCGCTGCGCGCGGCCAAGGCCTATGTGGATGCGCACCCCGGCCAGGCGCCGCTCATCACCATCAATAGTTGGAACGAGTGGACCGAGACCAGCTACCTCGAGCCCGACACCAAGTATGGCTACGGCTATCTCGAGGCCGTGCGTAATGTCTTCGGCGGTGCACCCGCCACGAAGTGAAACCGGACCGACCATGAAAAAAATCCTGCTGCTGCTGGCGTGCCTCGGCACGCTCTCCGGGACGGCGCTGGCCGCCGCCCGCCCGGACATCCTGCTGATCGTTGCCGATGATCTCGGTTACGGCGACATGAGCGCCTACGGGTGCAAGGAGTTCGCGACGCCGCATCTCGACCGCCTCGCCGCGCAGGGGCTGCGCTTCTCCAGTGGCTACGTGGCCGCGCCCGTGTGCGGGCCGTCGCGCGCGGGCCTGCTCACGGGCCGTCATCCGAGTCGCATTCCGTTCCATGGAAACCCCGCGCCTGGCTCGGAGTCCGGCCTGCCGCTGGAACACAAGACGATGGCGGATCATCTAAAGGCCGCAGGCTATCGCACGGCAGCGCTCGGCAAATGGCACCTCGGTGAGACGCCGCAGCATCACCCGATGTCGCGCGGGTTCGACGAGTTCTTCGGCTTCCTCTCCGGGATGCACAGCTATTTCAAAGCCGAGGACGCCGCGTGGGGACCGGTGTTGCGCGGACGCGAAAAGGCGGAGCTGAAGCAGTACCTGACGTTCGCGCTGGCCGACGAGGCGTGCGCGTTCATTCGCCGGCAAAAGGCCGATCCGTTTTTCCTCTACCTTGCCTTCAACGCGCCGCACGTGCCACTGGAGGCGCCGGACAATTATCTCGCGAAGACGCAGCACCTCGCCGACCCGCGCCGGAAAATTTGCGCGGCGATGATCCTCGCGCTCGATGACGCCATCGGTCGCGTGCTCGCCGCACTGCGCGAGAGCGGGCGCGCGGAGAACACGCTCGTCGTTTTTCTTAGCGATAACGGCGCGGCGCTGATTCCCGGCTCCGCCGAGAACGGAGGCAGCAATGCGCCGCTGCGCGGCTCGAAGGCGCAGCTCTGGGAAGGCGGCGTGCGCGTGCCGTTCTGTATCCAGTGGCCCGGCCACATCAAGGCTGGCGGCGTCAGCGACACGCCGGTCAGCTCGCTCGACCTGCTGCCGACGTTCCTCGCCGCGGCCCAAAGTGGTCATCTCGCTCCGCGTGATGTGATCTTCGATGGCGTCAACCTGCTCCCCTGGCTCGAAGGCAAAGCCGAGCCGCCGGTGCGCGAGCATCTCTTCTGGAAATTCGGCGCGCGCCAGATGGCCATTCGCGGCGCCGAGGTGAAACTCGTACAGGTGGACGCGGACAAAGGTTTGTTCAATCTTCGTCAGGACATCGCCGAAACCAAGGATATCACGGCGAAACGGCCGGTGCTGGCGCGGCAACTGGAAGCTGCGTGGAAGAAATGGGACGCGGCCAATCTCGTCACCACGCGCACGCCGCGCGCGAAGCCGGCGGCGCCGCCGGTGACGTTCGTGCACAGCAATCTCCCGAACATTGTTTTGGTTCTGGCCGATGACCTCGGCTATGGCGATGTGTCGTGTTACAACCCGCAGGCGAAATTCAAGACGCCCAACGTGGACCGGCTCGCTGCGCAGGGCACGCGCTTCACCGATGTACACACGCCCACGAGCGTCTGCACGCCGACGCGCTACGGCATTCTCACGGGCCGGCATTCGTGGCGCACGCGGCTCCAGCGCGGCGTGCTTAATGACTATGATCCGCCCCTGATTGCCCCGGATCGCCTCACGCTGCCCGCGCTGCTCGCGCAGCACGGCTACCGCACGGCCTGCGTGGGCAAGTGGCACCTCGGCTTCGACTGGAACATCGCGGAGCGCGATCTGCCGCTCTTCAAGTTCGGCTATCGCAAGGGTGCGCCGGGCGCAGCCACAGAGGCGCATCGCGCGGCGTGGCAGGCCGCGTTTTCGCAACTGCTCCGCGGCGGTCCGGTGGATCACGGCTTTCAATCCTATTTCGGCCCCGACGTGCCGAACATGCCGCCCTACGGTTTTATCCGCGACGACAAACTTATCACGGTGCCCACGGTGCTGAAACAGGCGGGCGATGTCTCCGACACCGGCAACAAGACCACCACCGGCCCGGCGGGGCCGATGGTCGCGGGCTATCAGTTCGATCAGATCATGCCATCGCTCGTGCGCGAGGCCGAGGCGGTGATCGCGCGCCACGCCGCCGCCAAGCAGCCGTTCTTCCTCTACTTCCCGCTGACCGCGCCGCATTTCCCGGTGGTGCCTTCGGCGGACTTCATGGGGAAGAGCGGGGTCTGTCCGCTCGCCGACTTTATCCTCGAGACCGATGCCGCACTTGGCAGCGTCATGGCCGCGCTGGAGAAGAATGGCGTGGCTGATAACACCCTGCTGATTTTCACCAGCGACAACGGGCCCGCCCACAACAGCCGTGCGCCACTCGAACAGGCTGGCCACAACGGCAGCGGCCCGTTGCGCGGCTCGAAGGCCTCGATCTATGAGGGTGGCCACCGCGTCCCGTTTGTCGCGCGCTGGCCCGGCCACACGCCCGTCGGGGCCGTCTCCGCTGAACTTATCTGCCAGACCACGTTCATGGCGACGTGCGCCGAATTGCTCGGCGCGAAGCTGCCGGACGCAGCCGCCGAGGACAGCTACAGCATCCTCCCGCTGTTGCGCGGCGCGCAGCCGGCACAACCGACGCATCCCGCCGTGATTCATAATCCCGGCGCGCGTCTGTTCGCCATCCGGCAAGGTCCGCTGAAGCAGATCGTGATGCCGGATGGCAAGGATGAACTCTATGACCTCGCCAGCGACCTCGGCGAAACGAAGAACGTGATCGCCGAGCATCGCGAGAAGGCCGCGGAACTCACCGCGCTGCTCAAGCGCTGGCTCGAATCCGGACGCAGCACGCCCGGAGCGCCGCAACAAAACGACGTGCCAGTGGCGCTGCGCGATCCCACCGCGCCGGTCAACGACCGCGCACAATCCCTCCGGTCCGCCCCATGAAACTGCACGCGGCCATCGCCATCGCGTCGCTGCTCGCGCTCAGCGGTGCATCTGCGGATTTCTGCGTGCAAGACTTCGGTGCAAAAGGCGATGGCTTCACCGATGACGGCCCGGCGGTTCAAAGAACAGTTGCTGCCGCCGTGTCAGCGCGCAAGCCATCGCGGATCGTTTTCGCGCCGGGGAAAACGTACCGGCTGCTTACTCCTCGGTCGGTCAAAATGCACGACGCTAGACTGCTTGAGCTTCAGAACGTGAACGACCTCACCATTGATGGCGGCGGTAGCCTTTTTCTCCTCCATCCAGATGTGCAATTTCTACAGGCATCAAATTGTCAGCGGCTCGTTGTCTCGAATTTGGGAATTGATTTCTCACCGCTGCCGTTTGTGCCCGGCGTGATCACTGCGGTGGACAAGTCCACGCACGCGGTTGATGTCGAGATACTGCCGGGTTTTGATTTGCCCGCCGCGGACGGCCGGAAGACGCAGCGACATCCTCCGTTCTTCGGCTGGTTGCATCCGTCGGAAATAAATTCGCCATCAGCCCGCTACCACTATTACGTAGAGAAGATCACCGAAACCGGCAGCCCGCTCCAGCGAAGGGTTCGGTTGTTTGCCCAAGAAGAGTCGTTCGGAAAATTCGAGGGTGCCGGCATCGCGGTGGGCACAAAAATATCTGTTCCGATTCCCGGTGCGGCGCATGCGGAACGGGGACTTGTGGGCATCACCGATTGCGCCGAAGTCACCCTCGCGAATTGGTCGGTGTGGGCGGCACCCTATTTCACCTTCTCGCTGGCCAGAAACAGCGGCACCATCCTTGTGACAAATGTGACGCTCGCGCCGAAGCCGGGCACCGGGCGGATGATGTCGTCGGGTCGCGACGGCTTTCACTGCAAAGGGAATCGCGGCCAGATGATCTTCGATGGTTGCACGGTGTGCGGACTCGGCGACGACAGTTTCAATATCTCGTCCATGACCGCGGGACTTCACCGTCAGGAATCCGCAAGCACCATCGTCGCCCTTCGGCGATTCTGGCCGTCAGCGGGATATCCCGATTTCTCACCGGGCGACCTGCTCTCGTTCTTCGACCCGGCTGGGAAGAGTATCATCTTCTCTGCGCGCGCTACCGCTGTGGAGTTATTCGAGGAAAAGTCGCTGAAGCTCGTGCGGCTATCGTTCACGAATATGTTGCCTGCGCTGCCGGCCAATTGCCTGATCTACAACATGGCCATTGCAGCCCCCGGCACGATCATCCGCAATTCGCACATCACGGGAAGCTGCCGGATGCGCGCCCCGCTGCTCATCGAACATTCAATGTTCACCGGTTTCAACTGGTACTACGGCGACGACATCGAAGGGCCGTTCCCCCGGCGTGTGATGATCCGCCAGTCGCATTTTGTGAATGGCGACACGCAGAACAATCGCGGTGATACGCTCCTCTTCGCTTCACCCCGGTTTTCCGCCACGACCAAGGCGACGGAATACGATGCCGATGACATCATCCTTGAAAACAACATCTTCGACGGCGCGGTTGTTTTCGATCACTGCCGGAATCTCGCCGTGATCGGAAACCAGTTCAACTACACCAATCGGTTCATCGCGACCGGGCTCGAAAACGCGCTGTTTCGCGACAATGCCTTCGGCGGACGCGAAATGGCCGTTCTGCCAAACTCGAAGGCACACTCTGCGCAGCTTTCGGAAAAGAAGGTCATGGTGACCGGCTCAACACGTAACGCGGCGACGCAGTCCTTGATGAAGCCCTTCACCTTTTTCATGGGGCGCTTGAGCGGCGGAGAGCCCAGCCGCCACATTTCCGCCGTGGGCAACGGCGCTTCCGGGAAGTACGTCGGCGCGGTTTCCATGTTTGGGAAAACGGTTGAGAGCTATGAACTGATTCCGCCGGGCCATGCATCAACGGGTGCTGATGTTGCGATTGAGGAAGACATCGCCCCGCGCTTCTCCCGCCTCACGTTCCTTGCCGCGCCAGGTGATGACGCTGCTCGTTTCGCTGTCTATGCCGTGGATTCGACAAACACCGCGCGTCGCGAGATCGCCTCCGGCGCGCTTCCCGCCGGCCAGTGGACCGAAATCGCCGTTGATCTTTCATCGGCCGCACCCGGCCGCGATGGCTGCCGGCGGATCAACATTTCGTTACCCACCGCATCGGGCAAAACATCGCCCGTTTTCATCGGCGGTATCACCGTCATTGAAGACGGCGCGACGGCGCCGCGGCGTGATCCCGCAGCATTGGTCAAGGAGCCTGTGAAACCAATATGACATCCGACAACCAACATTTCTTGCTCACGCGGCCCCGTGCCGTCTTGTCACTGGTGGTAATGCTTGCATTCACTGGCAACATTGCCGGGAGAGCTGAACCCGCGCCGCCGTTCATCTCCGCGGTGCTCACCGACTACGGCGCGGATGCGCGCGGCGAGCGCGATTCGTCCGAGGCCTTCGCCCGCGTGCTGACCGCCGCCGGGACCAACCGGCACATTCGCATCAGCATCCCTCCGGGCCGCTACCGCCTCGCCAGTCGCGTGCTGCTCACCGCCGCGGGCAACAGCAGCAATTACGGTCTGCACATCCAGGGCGCGGGCGAGAATGTCACCGAGCTGGTGGTGGATAACGCCGAGGGTGGCCTCGCGTTCGTCGGCAAGCATCTCACGCGCATGAGCGTGATCGTCTCCGATCTCTCGCTCGTCGCGGCGCGCAACGGCGCGGGCACGGCGCTGGCGTTCGATACCGCCAACGCCGGCGTGCAGAACGACCGCCAGTTCACCGCACGCGACCTCACCATCCGCGGCGAGAAATTCGACCGCGGCCACTTCAACACCGCCGTCCATGTCCGCAACGCGTGGTTCACGCTGCTGCACAACATCAAGGTCACGCAACAATATCAGCCGGCGATCCGCGACCAGGCGTTCAACACCGAATACAATTTCCTGCTGGAGGATTGCTACAGCCCCAGCCTCACCGACTGCCGCGCGCTCGGCGGTCGTTACGGCCTCGTCCATCGCGCCGTGAACATGAAACCGGATGCGCCCGAGGACGGCATCATCCGCGGCTGCTATTTCGTCGGGCAGGCCGAAGGCGTTGTCATCGACATGAAGAAGGGCGCGGGCGAATGGCCGGAGCCGGGGCTGCACATGGACAACTGCCACGTCGCCTATCGCGATCAAGGCCTCAACATCCGGGGGGTGCAGCAGGCGAACATCAGCCACTGCCTGTTCTATTGCCTCGACCGCACCGGTACGCCGTGGCATGTGCCCGATGTGATGCCCGTGCCGGGCGGCACGAAAGAGAAACGCCGCGACTACGCGCCGTGCGACATCAACTTCGAGTTCGGCGCCAACATCGTCGTGGATGGCAACATCTTCACCGAGCCGGCGAATCCCAATCGTGTCGCCGTGCGCATTGGCCCGCGCTCCGGCCACATTTTGATTTCCGGCAATCAATTCAACGTGAGCGGCACCGCCATCAAAAACGAATCGCGCGAGCCGAGCTATGCCTCCGGCAACACCTTTGGCGGCAAACCCGACTGGTCCGCCGGCCTCACGCCCTATGCCGACGCGCCGCACACCTTGGCCACGCGCGATTTCCCGCCGCCGCCCCGCGCGCCATCAACCGGAGGCCGGCCGTGATTTACCACCTTGTACCGTTGCGCTGGGTCGGTGACCCGGCCCGCAGTAAGCGAAAGCAAATCTGTTGTAGGCCGCGTGACCTCACGCGGCGTCTGACGCGACTGGGGGTGGCGGCGTCAATGTTTGGCGCCCTAAACGCCGCGGATTTCCAAGCCTTGGAAAAATCCGCGGAAAAAGTTCCAAGCCTTGGAAAAAATGAGCCGGAAATTTCCAAGGCCTGGAAAAACGGCGGAAATAATTTCCAATCCTTGGAAAACGTCGCCGGTGTGCAGGCCGTGCTTGCGCACATCCAGCAGGGTTTTCCGCAATCCATCAAGGTGGACACGAAGGGCGACGCCGATGTCGTCGGCCTGCCGCAGCCCTATACGGCGCCGTGCATCAAGGAGGGTTTCCAGCAGCAGTTTTACTGGGATACCTATTTCATCAACCAAGGGCTGCTGCGCATCGGCATGGCGGAGCAGGCGCGGCACAACGTCAACAATCTACTGCTGCTGACCGACCAGTTCGGCATCGTGCCCTCGGCCAACCGGCGCTCGATGGCGAACCGGTCGCAGACGCCGTTTCTCTCGCAGATGGTGCGCGACTCCTACGAGCACCAGCCCGACGCCGCATGGTTGAAGGGCGCCGTTGCGGTGCTGAAGAAGGATTACCAGTTCTGGATGACGAAACGGCTCGCGCCGTGCGGGCTGAACCGCAGCGGCAACGACGCGACGGAGCAGTACCTGATGGCCTTTTATTATTACCTCGCGAAGGAGCGCTTCAAGGGGCTCGCGCTGGCGACGAAGGCGGAGCAACTCGCGTTCAGCAGCCAGGCGTTGAGCGAGGCGGAGACGTGGGACTTCACGCCGCGCTACGACCGCCGCGCCGAGGAATTCTGTCCGCTCGACCTCAACAGCAATCTCTATATCTACGAGATGAACTTCGCGTGGTTCAGCAAGATTCTCGGCGCTGGCGAGGAAACGGCGTGGCTGGCGAAAGCGGAACAGCGCAAGGCGTTGATGCAGGAGTTGCTCTGGAACGAGAAGCTCGGCTGCTATGGCGACTATGACTGGAAGAACAGGAAGCAGGGCGACCTCGTCAGTTGCGCCACGCTCTATCCGCTGGTCGCCGGTTTCGCCACGCCGCAGCAGGCGGAGCGGGTCGTCGCGAAGATGCGCGCGGTGCTCGAATGCGAGCACGGACTCGCGACGTGCGAGCAGCGCAAACATCCGTTCTCCTATCAGTGGGACTTCCCCAACGCGTGGCCGCCGCTACAACTGCTCGCGATCCAGGGGCTGGACCGCTACGGCTTCAAGGCCGATGCCCAGCGCATCGCCCGCAAGTACGTGGACACCGTCGTGCGGAATTTTGTGAAGACCGGCGACTTGTGGGAGAAGTACAACGCGGTCACGGGAACGATTGAGGTGAAGGACGAATACCAGATGCCGCGCATGATGGGCTGGACCGCCGGCGTGTTTGTCTGCGCGGCCGACTATCTGCACCTGCGAAACAAAACCGGAGAACACAAACCATGAACAAGAAACTGCTGCTGGCCGCGATGCTCCTTGGCGCCGGCCTGTCTGCGCTCGCCATCGGGCCGGCGACGGAACCGGGCAAGAAGTTCGTCTATAAGCAATCGGCTGGCGCGCCGCAGGACATGGAGGTCTATTTCCCGCCGGACTGGAAGGCAGGCGGGCCGAAGGTGCCGGGCGTGCTGCTGTTCCACGGCGGCAGTTGGGTCGGCGGAACGCTGGACCAGTTCCGCAACGCGGCGCACTACTTCGCCAGCCGCGGGCTCGTGGCGGCGACGGCCAACTACCGGATGCTCAAGAAGGGCGCAGGCAAAAATTCCCATGGCGTGATTGAGTCCAAGCGCGTCTGCCTCACCGATGCCAAGAGCGCCCTCCGCTGGTTCAAGCAGCACGCCGACGAACTCGGCCTTGATCCGCAGCGCGTCATCATCGGCGGCGGCTCGGCGGGCGGCCACCTCGCCGTGCTCGCGACGCTGAATCCGGGCCTGAACGATCCCAACGACCCAAAGGATTTCGATACCAGCGTCGCGGCCTACGTCCTCTTCAACCCCGCGTTCTCGCCGCAGGACAGCGCCGATGCCGAGGTGGATGTGCTCAAGCAACTCAAGGTTCCGTTCGCGCCGGCGATCATGTTCTTTGGCACGCAGGATACGTGGAAGCCCGGCGCCGACGCCGCGCTCAAACGTCTCAAGGAGCTCGGCAACACGACCACCGAGCTGTGGTTGGCGGAGGGCGAGAAGCACAGCTTTTTCAATAAGCAGCCGTGGCAGGACGTGACGCTCGCTGCCGCCGATAAATTTCTCGTCGAGCGCGGCCTTCTGAAAGGCCAGTGTACGCTCACGCCGCCGGCGGGCGGCGAGAAGCTCATCAAGGCGCCGTGATCTTGGAGGAACTATGAAAACACGAAAGCTCTTGCAAGCCGCGCTGGGTGTTGTGGCGGCGCTCTCTCTGGCCGCACAGGCGCAGGCGCCGGTGAAGCTGCTCTTCTCCACGGCGCAGGACCTCACCAACACCTGGGGCCAGCTCCAGTTTGGCGTCACGCCGCTCCACCTCGTCACCAACTGCGCGAACCCCGGGTTCGAGTTGAGTTGCTGCCTGCCGCGCGCCGACGGCGCGTGGGATGTCTACGGCCAGGTCTTCAAGCAGGTCTCGCCGCACAACGACCAAGTCAGGGAGACGAGCGTCTGGTCGGTGGTGCATGCGACGACGCGCGACGGTGTGAAGTTCGAGAACATCGAGACGGTGTTCACCGCCGAGCCCGGCCCGTGGACGTTCAACCACGCGCTGGCCTACAACTCCGACAAAAAGGAATTCCTGCTCCTGAAGTTGAAGATGGATAACTACGGTTTCCGCTACACCGCGTTCTTCAGCCCCGATGGCCGCAACTGGCAGGAGCATCCGAAGAGTCCGCTGTTCTACGATGGCGACGCGATCAGCCTGTTCTGGAGCACCGCGCTGCACCGCTTCGTCCTCGTCTCGAAAAGCCTGCAACCCTACGCCAAGCGTTTCCGCGATCACGGCGGCGCGACGCCGAGCCTGAAGAACGAGAACCTGCGCGACCGTCGCGTCCTCGCGTTCCGCACGAGCGCCGACGGCCGCGCGTGGGAACCCTCCGACTCGATGGCGGATGTCTGGAACCGCGGCGGACAAAAGAAGCCGCGGCCCGATGGCGTGCTGACCATGCCCGACGCCAGTGATCCGCCGGACCTGGAGTTCTACAGCGGCAACGGCTTCTGGTATCACGACCGCTGCTATCTGATGGTGCTCAACTACGCCGCCAGCCCGCTCGCCATCCGCAAACACGGGCCGCAACTGGATACCGAGTGGTGGGTGGGGCACGACGGTCTGCGCTGGGAGCGGCCCGGCCGCGGCGTCAACGCGACCGGCGCGGAGGTCACGCGCCTGACGCACAACCCGCTGCTCATCGGCGACCAGTTGCTGCTCCACTACGGCAACCGCCTGCTCGGCATGCCGCGCGACCGCGTCAGCTTCGTCAGCGCGCGGGCCAACGCGGAATTTTCCACGCGCGCCTTCACGATGCCGCAGGCCGACCTTGTGCTCAACGCCGCGATCCCCGCGCCGGAGCGCGCGTTCGTGGCCGCGAGCGCCTACGTGATGGCCGACGTGCTCGACGAGCACGGCCAGATCATCCCCGGCTTCGAGGCGGAGAAGTGCGTGCTGCAAAAAGCCGACGCGATTGACCTGCCACTGCGCTGGGCCGGCAAGTCGGCGCGCGAACTCGCCGGCCGCACCATCAGCCTGCGCTTCCACCTGCGCAGTGCCAACCTCTACGCCGTCACATCGAAATGAAAAGGCGAACAGGTGGACAGAAAAACAAGAGACAAAAAAACGCCGCTGTTGGTAGCCCCGCCGCGAGGCGGGCGCGGCCGGTTTTCCAAGACGGGATGGAGCAGTCGTGGTTGTGACCAAGCAGGCCTAAATAGCGCCTTGCTGGAGTAAGTTGGTTTTGTTAAAAAGCACGCAGTTTTAGGAGGCGGATATGCCAAGCAGTAGGCAGCGGCGGGCGGAGGTTTTGGTGGTAGTCGGTCTGGCGGCGACTGCGGTCCTTGCGCAAGCCCCTTCGTGGTGGACCAGCCGCGCCGTCCTGCTCACCGGTCCCGGCGTCGTGACCAATGACTTCTCGCTGGTCAATCAGGGGCAGGTGAAGTGGATGGCCACGCAGGCCAAGGCGGAGTTCGACGAGAAGCTGCAACTGATCGGCGGCGCGGGTAGCAACGTCAACGCGCTCGTCGGTTCGTTTGTCAATGCCAACAATTACCGCCCGGTCAACGCCGGCATGCTCAAGAACACCGTCGCTCCCTTCTATGAACGGCTGCTGGCGCTGGGCCTGACCAACTGCTATCCGGCAGGCGCGGGTCGGCCCTATCCATGGAGCAATTCAACCAATCCACCGCGCGATTTCTCGATTGTCAATATTGGTCAGACGAAATACGTGTACAGCTTCAACACCGAGGTGGACAGCGACGGCGATGGCATTCCGGACATGTGGGAGCGCAGCCTTGGCTCCGATCCCTACCTGCACGACGCGCAGGCGGTGAACACCAACGCATGGGCGCAGGGGCTGACGAACCTGGAGCTTTATCAGGGGATGAGCAGCCTCACGATCCCCAACGCCTGGGCCGTCTATACCAACACCAGCCAAGTCGCGGTGGTCGCGGACATCCGCTCGCGCAACCGCTACCTCACGGTGAAGGCGGCGGAATTCTTCCTCGACACCACCAACGGCGTCACCTTTGGCACTGGTACGGCGATGAGCGCGATGGATGGCGCCTTCAACTCGACCAACGAAATGGCGCAGGCGATTTTCACGCCCACCTTCCCCGCCGGCGAGCGCCACGAAATTTTCATCCACGCCCAAGACAACGCCAACCACTGGTGTCCCTTCGTCAAAGTCATCGTCAACCCCAACATCAACGACATCCTCGACCGGATTCAGGCGAACTATTCAGCCATCCACGATTTGCAATTCAAGGTGGTGTTCACCGAGACCAAGGATGGCGTTATGACCCGCAGCGATATTGTCGCCGTCAAGATGAAAGGGCCATATAAGACTCGCAGTGAATATTCAACCGGGCTTTGCGTCATTCAAAATGAGAACACAGAATGGTGGTTTAAGCCATCGCTCGGTGGCCACGCCATGCAGACGGCCTTGAACGATGACTTCGATCCCAACGCCAATCGCAATGCCGACATTTTTTGGGACATACCTCTTTGGCGGAGTCGGATGACCAGCAGTATCGCGGGTGCCCCCACGCCAGGGATATTTGACGTGGCCATGTCGCCGACAGGGGGATCCATTTGGCAACCACAAACCATGCGCGTGGATTTCTCGCGTGGATTCGTCACGCAGTTGAACATAAATGACACAGATATTTCTGCCTCGATAAACTACTCGAACCCTCTGGAAGTTGCGCCTGGTGTCTGGTTGTTCACCAGCCACCATCATGTCCTCCAGTTTAGCGGTGGTTTCCAGATGATTACCGATTTTATCCTGACCGATATCAAGGTGAATCAAGGTTTGAATGACTCGCTGTTCACCATCCCGACGGAGTGAGAATGAAAAACAACGCAAAACAGATTCTTCCTTCGGTGAACCACGCAAAGGCATCTTTGATCTTTTCCAAGCCCTGGGAAAGGCGGCCTTGTCTTTTTCCAAGGTTTGGAAGCTTGGTGGCTGCGCTATGCTCGCGGCACATGGCTGTGGCATTCCTTCTGATAGCCGTGCAGTCCTTCTGCGGGAACGTATCGGCGCAGGACTTCAACAACCTCGAATACCTCTGCTGCGATTGGGGGCCAGCAATGACACTGCCGACCAAACCCAACGAGGCGGCGCAATTCAACGATACCGAGGATGAAGTCTATTTTCTCAAGCAGGCGACTTCCTTCACCCGCAGGAAACGCTTGGGCAAGGATTTGTTCAGCGGGCGGGATTATGAGGACATCGGCAAGGGTTTGAGCATTTACCTCTGCAAGATGAGGGCCGATGGTAGTGCCAAGACGGAGATCAAGGAACTCTGGAAGAATCCCGCGTACCCGATTGACACACAGGGACAATCCACCTGGATGGATGTGAACCGGAAGACGCACAAAATAGTATTTTCCATCACCTTCGCAGGTAGTGACATTACCGGACTTTGGACCGTGGATTTGGATGGGCGTGGGTTGAAAAGGGTCATTACCCCAGACCGTAATGCTAAGTATCTCCAAGCCATCAACCATCCGAGTTGGACGCCCGATGGCGAGTGGATCTTTTATGAAGAGGAACTGCGCGGGATGAATCCCAACCGATTCAATATCGGGAAATGCGATGTAAGGGGATCAGGCTGTTCAAGAATATTTGAGGCGACAGAAAAGATTCAATACCAACATCCCTGTGTCTCACCTGATGGCAAGAAACTTGCCTTCCTACGGTTGCCTTATGGCTATCCGGGAGCTCCGTTTGTGTGGATTGCAAATTTAGGTGGAACTACCGCAGCACCAGTTGGTGGTAAAGAGACAATCCAGAATTGCGGTTCCGCCCCAGCTTGGAGTCCGGATGGGAAGCAGATTTTTTTGAGAGGGAGGGTGCTCGACGCACAGTGTGGGGATATACTACGTTCTGGGACTCCACTGCGTGATGGGAAGGCTCATTCAGAAGGGTGGGTTCATTGGGGTCGCTTTGGGTTTATTGGATTCAATCTCTCCGGCATTCTATTTACGGACAAGGAACTTAAGAATTCAAAATTGATTGGCGTCCCTCGTTTGGTTGAAAAAGGGGGCACCACATGCGCCTGGTGATTCATCAAGTACTGCGTTTATTCGTAGTTGCTATCCTGCCTGGGTTAGGGTTTGCGCAACAATCCAGAGTGTTGGCATGGAAACCAACGATAGATGATCCCAGCGAGACAATGCTGTATCGCCCAGAGCCAATTCTTTTCGTTCATGGAATAAATGACAATGACTCCGGATGGGCTGCTGCCATTGAAGCACTTCAACCTTCGTTTTCCGGCTACTACATATCGCGTGATATTGACGACTTTTCGCGTGAACAGACGAATGGACTCAATGCTGTGCAGCAACCTTATCTCCACACCTTTAACTATGGCAACTACGTGAGGGCAAATCTGCCGGACAACGCGCAGTCCTTTGACCACATCGAATGGAACGCGTGGGAAGCAGACATGAAAAGCCGTGCGTTCACCAATGCCTTTCTGCGATCGGTCTCCACCAACATCACTGTTCGCAAGTGGCAATGGAATAACGATGAAAATAAATGGGACTGGGTGTCTGAAACTGTAACGCTTCCGCCAGATCCAGAACATCTTCATCCGCCGATTAACGACAATCGCAAAACGCTACAGCAGAGAATCGATGACCTGCGTCAGGCATATCGCATCTTCACAAACGTCCCGAACAATGTCCTCGTCGCCCACTCGATGGGCGGCTTGCTCTCGCACTATTATCTCTGCAAAAAGGAAGAAGCCGCCCAAGACTCCGGCGTGCGGCGGCTGGTGACGTTGGCGACCCCGCATTGCGGATCGCCGGTGGCCAATGACCAGTTTAAGAGCTTGGTCATAAATCCAGTGGATCGCATTGCCCACGGCGCAAACATGACGATTTGGTACAAATTTGCCCGGACGATCACGTTTGGCAGGAAGGATCCCGTGGGTTACACACGCTATTCGGCAGGCGGCGCCTTGGAGGACTTGACGGTTTCGATTTCCGGTGGCGGATATCTCGCCTATGCCAACGATCTGCAAACCTTTTTTGAGACTCACAGCGTGCCGACCCTTGAATATGTCTTCAATGGTTACACGATGCCGACCTTCACGCTGTACAAGACCTACAGATTATTTGGTGGAAATGCGGCGGCGTGGAGCGATGTAAAGATTGGTGATGGCGTCGTCTCCTTGAAAAGCGCCGCGGGCAAAAGCTCTAATGACGCTTCTTCCATCTGGACAGGGCAAGATCCGGTTGTCTTTCAACCTTGGACTGGTCAGGACCACAGCGATGCTAACAAACACATCCCGTCACTTTTCGCCTCCCTCTTCGGCGTTCCCAATCAATGGCCTGGCCCGCCGGCACGACCGCCGGTATACGAGAATGTGATCCCGTCCTATGCGAGAACCTATGGCGAGAACCAAAGCTTTGGCAAATATCTCCCATGGTGGTGGGGATGGTGGAATGAGAACGAAGCTTACTGGGCCTCTGATGAACCGGGAATTGGCGATGTGACGCTGTTGTGCGAGCGGCCACAAGGCAACGCCCTTGTTATCTCGGCGCTTAATACATGGGGCCTGACGAACGACAATGTCACCGGCTTTAATTTGCCGAAAAAGCTGCACACGGCTCATTCAAATCTCGTCGCTCATCAAATCCTCGGCGACCCACAGGCGCAACTCCGTGTGCTGGCGCTGGCAGGAGCGAAGAATCACGCACGCATCCCTTTTGGCATGGACGGAACCAATTTCTGGGCAGTAGATGGCAATGAGTATCTGCCCGCCAGTTTGCAAGTGAGGTATGCCGCCAGTACCGCCCCGATAGACACAATCACCAATCCCTTTCAGTCCGGTTGCATTGCATCAACTGTGACGTTGCTCGACACCAACGATGCGCCACAATTTCAGTATGGCTTGTTTGATCGCGCCTTCAATTCCACCGCCTATCGCCCGCAAGCGCCCAACACCGTTTACTTCGCTATGGAAGCCACCAATCTGGCCGGTTTCTTCACACCCCAGGCCGAGCGCGGGTTCGATGTACCGGTGAATTCGGCGACGGTGGTGAATCTGCTCTGCGGCATCAACGAGCGCGAGGCGGCGGCGGGTGTCGGCCAAACGCACTGGATGACCTGGGTTACTGAATGGATTGATTTATCCCCCACGAATACTACGATCACGCTGAATTTCTTCCCCAAAGATGACCCGAATACCTGGGGCTTTTGGTTGGAAGATGCATTCACCGACACACTTTACGAAGACTGGACCGCCTACGATAACGTCAGCAAAAAGTTCACCATTCCGCCACCGGATGCGCAGCGCTGCCTGAAGGTCACATATGAGGCCTATCTCGGCGGCCTGGCCAGTTTCACCAACCTCTACGAGGGCAGCACCAATTTTTGCGTCGTCCCGCCCCTGACCAACGCCTCCGCGCTGGCGGGTATCCCGGCAACACCCGAATTCGTCCAGCAGATGAAAGACGCGTTGTATCGTCTGTTCCCGCGATATGTTGATCACACCTTGGCTGCGGAAGGTAATTTCAACAATTGGCTGGCCACCCACCCAACAGCCGCGGACTTGCCCATGCTGGCGGCCACGAATCTTGCGGGTGTGACTCCCAACTACTGTTGGGACTGCACGACCAACATGCTCTCCGGTCAAGACTTTGTTGAATTGCACACCGCGTCAACCAATTTGCAATGGATCCGCTTCAAGGGCGATTGGAACTCATTGGGGATGACCAATACAGCGTTTGGGGTTGGATGGACGAATAGTTTCCAGGCGAATGCGTGGTGCGCTTCAAAAACGCTGGCGGAGTCAGATTTCCAAACCAATCGGTGGGAAGGTGGAGATCCCAACTGGATTGCCGCGCCACATGCGGGCAGCTATGGCGAGGTCGCTGATGGCGGCTGGGGTGGCCTCTGGAGTGTTTATTCTTCGCACCTCACGCGCTCCTATTGTTCCTTTGGCGGGAACAATCTCCCCTTGGCGACGAACGTTTCGGCGCAGTTGTATTTCCCGGTGTTTACGTATGCCTCGCCGTGGGGCCTCACCAACGCTGTTTTTCATGATAATGGCGACAACGTGCTGCTCGCCACTAATGCCGCCGGAGTCATGCAAAGGTCTTTTACGTATGATGGGAGTGGCACCAACTGGACCAGCATAGGCAATGCCTCGCTGCCTGTCCCCACCTGGTGCGACGAACCGCCCGGTTCGCCCACCTACGGTACGACAGCCAAAGGTTATCAAGCCGGAAGCCGCGCCATCTTGCTCCTCAAGGTCAGTGAGAGTTTCAACTTCAAATGAGCCCATCTTGCTTGGCCCGGCATGCCTTTGGAAAACGAGAAGTTCGGGCTTCCAATCCCGCTGCTGCGGGACAAGTCCTTGGAAGAGGTGAAAACATGAAAGCTCTGGCGATGATGTTGCTGGCGGGGGTTCAGGCGTCGGCGGCCAACGAGGTGGCGACCGATGCGGCGCTGCGCGCGCGCGCGGCGCGGGAGAGCGCCGTGCCGGTGCGGCCGGGCGTGCCGGGCGCGCAGCCGTTCTGGAACGAGAAGGCGGTACAGTTCCTCTACGCGCCGGCGTTCGACTTCAAAGAAGTCGCGGGCGCGCAGAAGTACCGCTTCGTCGTCACGCCGGACAAAGGCAAGGAACTTTCCTTCGAGGCGGAGAAGCCCTTTGCGCCGCTCACGCCGATCTGGGCGAAGCTGAACGCGGGCGAGGCGAAGCTGGTGGTGACTGCGCTCGACGCGCAGGGTGGGGCGGTCGGGCAGCCGCAGTCGCGCGCGTTCCACCGCGCGATGGTGCTCGGCAGGGAATATCCCGCGCCGTCGCTTCCGTGGCGCGAGAGCGCACGCCAGGCGTTGGCGGCGCTCGTGCACTCGCCCGACCTGCGCTGCTGGTTCACCAACGGCGTGCCGGCGGAGCCGTTCCATCTCTATCGTTATCCCTCGAAGATCGTCGGTGCGGCCGCGTCGGCGCTCGCCACCTATGCGGCGCAGACGCCGCCGCCCGCCGACGCGGTCGGGGCGCTCGCGGCGGCGCGGCGCGCAGCGGACTATCTGCTCGCGATGAGCGAGCCGGCGGAGTCGGTGTGGGCGTTCCATCCGCCGACCTATCACCCGACGCTCTTCGGCAACCGGCTGCGCGGCCACATGCAGCCGGGCCGCTACATGACGCTCTGCGGTGGGGAGACCGGTCAGTATTACCTCGACGTTTTCGCCGCGACCAAGGATACGAAATATCGCGACGCCGCCGTGCGCATCGCCGAGACCTACGCGAAGCGACAGTTGCCGGAGGGGAGCTGGCTGCAGTTTGTCATCGCGCGCGATGGCCAGCCGGTGACGGACAACGTGCTCGTGCCGACCGTGGTCGTCAGCTTCCTCGACCGGCTCGCGCAGGTGACCGGCGAGACGCGGTTCGACGCGATGCGTGCCAAGGCCGTCGCGTGGATCGGGCAGCACCCGGTGCGGACGTGGAACTGGCAGGGCCAGTTCGAGGACGTACAGCCGCTGCCGCCGTACCAGAATTTGACCAAGCACGATGCGTGCGACTTCGCGATCCATCTGTTCCAGACGGCGGCCAAGGACCCGGCGCAGCAGGCGCTCGCGCTCGACCTGCTGCGCTTCTCCGAGGACCAGTTCGTCATCTGGGGTCAGCCGCCGACGGCCTCGCCGACGAAGCAGAACCCCGATGGCAAGGCCGGCGCGCGGGTGAACAGGTGGATGTTGCCGTGCGTACTCGAGCAGTACCGCTGCTACGCGCCGGTGTGCGCGAGTTCGGCCAAGCTCATCCGCACCTATCTCGCCGCCTTTGCCGCGACGCAGGACCGCCTGCACTTGGAGAAGGCGAAGGCGCTCGCCGGCACGCTGACGCACACGCAGGGGAGCAAGGCCGCGCCGGGCCGCTATCTCACGTGGCTGATGCAGCCGAGCGGTCCGATGTGGTTCAACTGCGAACTCTCCGCCCTCCGCGCGATGGAGGAGCTCGCACAGGCGGATCAACCCGAGGGAGCCAGCCGATGAAATTGATCTCACCAGTTCTGGGGTTGCTGTTCGCGGCGGTGGTTGCGCGCGCGGGCTTCGTCTCGGTGGAGCAGGAGGCGGGCGTGTGGTGGTTCAAGTCGCCGGAGGGGAAGCCGTTCGTTTCCATCGGCGCTAATCACGTGGAGCCGGTCTACTGGCAGTCGCCGAACAACAAGACGTTCATCGCGGAGACGTACGGGCCGGAACTCTTCGCGGCGGATGGTGGCTTGCGCGAGGGTTCGCCGGCGGCGGCGAAGTGGGGCCGGCGCGTGGCGCAGAATTTCGACGCGTGGGGTTTCAACACGCTGGGCTTCCACAATCCGCTGTCGAAAAGTCTCCAGTCGGCGGGCGCCGCCTATTACGTCATCGAGCTGGACCTGCACGTGCCGTGGGGCTGGAACTCGCCGCGCTCGGCGCTGGTGCGCGCCTTCCGCCGGAATCCGCTCGATGTCTTCGGCGACGAGTTCGTGGCCGCGGTCAACGCCAACGCCGCCGCCGTGGTGCAGCCCTACGCCGATGACCCGCGCGTGCTGGGCTATGCCTACACCGATGGCCCGCCGTGGACGGTGGACGACGACACCGGCGACGCCGCGTTCCAGAAACTTTCCGTCGCCGGGAAGAAAATACATCCGTGGTCGCTCGCGCTGATGTCGTTGCCCGCGACGGCCAAGGGCAAGCAAGCGTGGCTGGCGCTGATGAAGGAGCGCTATCCCGCGCCCGACAAAGCCGGCGCGACCTACGCGCTGACGATCACGAGTTGGGACGAACTCGCTGCGCACACGACGTGGACGAAGCTCGGCGACGCCGCCCGCGCCGCGGAGGATGGCCAGGCGTTCCTGCTGAAGATCATGCAGCAGTGGTACGCGGTGCGAAAAGCGGGCATCCGCAAGTACGATGCGAACCACCTCATCCTCGGCGACAAGCTGAACATGAATCGCGACTCGCGACATCCCGCCGAGCTGACGCAGAGCCTGCGCGTGATGAAGCCGCATGTGGACGTGATCAACATCCAGTACTACGGCTACTTCGAGAAGCAGCGCGAGGCGCTCGCGTTGCTCCACCGCGAGACGCAACTGCCGATCCTCAACGGCGACACGACCTTCACGCCCTACTGGAAAGACCCCGGTGCGGACGCGGCGGACTATTACCGTCAGCTCGGCGAAGCCTACGCGGGCGAGCTGACCAAGCTGTTCACGCTGCCCTATTTCATCGGCTGGCACCACTGCGGCTATGTGCGCGGGCTGCGGCCACCCTATGCGGCGGCGCTCAAGCGTGGCGATCAAAAGGCCGCCGAGGAATTCGTGAAGGGCCGGCACACGCTGCGCGAGGGGTTCATCACCGAGACCGAGGAGCCCATCGCGCCGCTGCTCACGCCGCTGGTCGCCGCGTGGAAGAAATGCGCAGCGGTGCACCGCGCCGGGGGAGCGACGAAATGAAAAACCGATTTCGATGGCAGGCTTCGCCGGGATTCCCCGAAAATCATTTCCGCCGGGTCGGTGCCCCGGCCTACAGTCCGGACGCCGCTGTTCCGGTGGCGTGCTGTAGGCCGCGTGACCTTACGCGGCGTCCGCTGCGGCTGGCGGCGCAACGAAGTCCTCACGCTCCGCGTGAGGTCCTGTCGCGGCATAGCCGCGTCAGTTTTCCAAGGCTTGGAAAATTTTCCGCGCGTTTTTCCAAGGCTTGGAAAAGTGGCGCCGGGTTGTTGCTGGCGGCGGGCCTGCTTTTTCCAATGCCTGGAAAAACGGCTGCCGCGACTTTCCAATCCTTGGAAAACAAGACGCCGCCCAACGTGCTGTTCATCGCGATTGACGACCTGAACGACTGGGTGGGTTGCCTCGGCGGTCACCCGCAAGCGCATACGCCCCACCTCGATGCGCTCGCGGCGCGCGGCACGCTGTTTGGCAACGCGCATTGCCAGTCGCCGCTGTGCAACCCATCGCGCACCAGCCTGCTGACGGGGCTGCGCCCCTCGGCGACGGGCATCTACGGCCTGCTGCCGGGCCTGCGCGATGTCGCCGCGACGCGGGACTGCGTCACGCTGCCGCAGTACTTCGCGGCGCACGGCTATTTCACGGCCACTTTCGGCAAGGTGTATCACGATGGCTCGATTCCGCCGGCGCTGCGCACGAATGAGTGCAGTGTGTGGGGTAGCGCGCCGGGCATGCCGCTGCCGCCGAAAAAATTCGTGGCGACGCCTGACCCGATGCGGGTGATGGACTGGGGCGTCTTCCCCGCCGACGACCGCGAGCAGGCGGATTGGAAAATCGCCGACGCCACGATCGCGCAGCTCAAGGCGCGCCCGGCGGGCCGGCCGTTTTTCATCGCGTGCGGGTTCCGGCTGCCGCATGTGCCGTGCTTCGCGTCGCAAAAGTGGTTCGACCTGCTGCCGCCGGAAAACGAGATCGTGCTGCCGCCGGTCAAGGAGCGCGAGCGCGAGGGCACGCCGGAGTTTGCGTGGTACCTGCACTGGAAGCTGCCGGAGCCGCGGCTCACGTGGCTGAAAAAAGCCGGCCAGTGGCGGCCGCTCGTCCGCGCCTACCTCGCCAGCACGGCGTTCATGGATAGCCAGCTCGGGCGCGTGCTGGCGGCGCTCCAGGCGGAGGGCGTCGCGGAGCGGACCATCGTGGTGCTGTGGTCGGACAACGCGTGGCATCTGGGCGAGAAAGGGATCACCGGCAAGACGACGCTGTGGGAGCGGTCAACGCATGTGCCGCTGATCTTTGCGGGGCCGGGCGTGACGCGCGGCGCGAAGTGCGGACAGCCGGCGGAGTTGCTCGATATCTATCCCACGCTCCTCGAACTCTGCGGCCTGCCGGCGAAGGGCGGGCTGGCCGGGCACAGCCTGATGCCGCAGTTGCGTAACGCGGCCGCGCCGCGGCCGTGGCCCGCGCTGACGACGCACAATCCGGGGAATCACGGCGTGCGTTCCGAGCACTGGCGCTACATCCGGTACGCCGATGGCTCGGAGGAACTGTATGACCTGCGCGCCGACCCGCACGAGTGGAACAACCTCGCCAGGGAGCCGCGCTATGCCGACGTGGTCCGCGACCACGCGCGCTGGCTGCCCAGGGAAAATGCGCCGCTCGCGCCCGGCAGCGCCGCGCGGATTCTGGAGCAGAGGAACGGCGTCTGGTTTTGGGAAGGCCAGCCGATTGACCCGGCGCAAAAAGAGGAATGATCAGGCATTGACCATGAATCAACGGAGCGCATCCACATGAAAAAGATACGACGGAACGTCATGCTTGCATGTTTCGGACTGCTGGTCAGCGTGCCGGCCGCGTTCGCGGGGCCGGTCTATCAGTTCCTGCGGGTCGGCGAGGTGCAGCCGCGCGGCTGGCTGCAGGAACAGATCTGCATGGATGTGACCAATGGCTACGGGCCGCACCTGGACAAGCTGACGACGCGCATCGCCACCAAGAATTTCGACAGCCGCCACAAGAGCGAGCTGGTCAAGCCGAAGATCGGCGCGGACTGGTGGGATGGCGAGACGACCGGCAACTGGTTCGATGGGTTCGTCCGCTCCGCCTATCTCTCCGGCGATGCGGCGGCGAAAAAGCGTGCGGATGCCTACGTGGCCGAGTTCCTCGCGATGCAGGACGACGACGGCTATCTCGGCATCTATCCGCGGGCGCAGCGCTTCGCCTCGCCGATCGGGGTGCAGAACGGCGAGTTCTGGACGCAGGCGTGCCTGTTCCGCGGGCTGCTGGCCTACTATGAAATGACCGGGCGCGCCGACGTGCTCGCCGCCGTGCAGCGCGCGACGAAGCTGATGCTGTCGAAGTATGGCGCGGACCGGCCGTACTGGCGCGAGACCATCGGCGGCGGCGGGCCGGGCCACAACATCATGTTCGTGGATATCTGCGAGTGGCTGCACCGCCTCACGGGCGAGGCCGACTACGTGAAGTTCGCGAAGTTCCTCTACGATGGCTACTGCCAGCCCACCGAGGTGCGCGACGCCGATGTGCAGTTGCGGAATCTGTGCGACCTGAACAAGCCGTTCCAGGGCCACGGTGCGCACGTGATGGAGCACCTCCGCGTGCCGCTGTTCCTCGCGGCGGCCACAGGCGAGGCGCAGTACCGCATGGCCGCCGACAACTTCTTCCCGAAGACCGCGCGCCACCTGACCGCCGGCGGCGCGTGCATCAGCGACGAGAACGTGCGCGGCCGGCCCGGCAGCCCGGTCATCGGCTGCGAATACTGCACGATGCTGGAACTGCTCCACGCGCTGCAGTCGGCGGTGGAGAAATCCGGGCGCGCGCCGCTGGCCGACGCCATCGAGGTGCTCGCGTTCAACGCCGCCGAGGGCGCGCGGCAGCGCGACGGCCGGGCGATCCAGTATTGCTCCTCCGACAACCAGCTCGAGATCAACGGCAAGGCGTTTGGCCGGCGGATGAAGCTCTCTCCCACGCACGAGGACGTCGCCGTCTGCTGCCCGGTGACGGCGCTGAAATTTTTCCCCTACTTTGTCAACGAGCTGTGGATGAAGACCGCGGCGGGCGATGGCCTCGTGGCGGTGAACTACGCGCCGAACGAACTCACGACGAAAATCAACGGCGTGGGCGTGCGCATCACGAGCGACACCGCCTATCCCTTCGAGGACGAGGTGCGCCTGACCATCACGCCGGAAAAACCGCTGACGTGCCCGCTCAAGCTGCGCGTGCCGGGGTGGGCGGGGACGATGAGCGTGGCCGCGCCCGGCGCGCGCGTGAGCGAGAGCGCGGGTTGGCGCGAGGTCACCAAGGAATGGCGCGCGGGCGACCGCCTCGTCATCACGTTCCAACCGGAGGTCCAGCGCAAGGCGCTGGCCGGCGGCGAAATCTTCTGGCAGCGCGGCCCGCTGGTCTATGCGCTGCCGTTGCCCTCCGAATGCAAACAGATCAAAAGCTACCCCGTCGCCGGCTTCGGCGACTTTGAACTCACGCCGGGCGCCGGTGCGCATTGGAATTACGCGATGGAGGAGCAGGGTGGGGCGTTCCAGTTTGCGCGCGCCGTCACGCAGGGCAATCCGTGGATCAACCCGCCGGTACGGTTGAACGGGAAGCTCGTCAACGCCAAGTCAGGCCAAAGTGAGCCGGTGGAGTTGGTGCCGATGGGCGCGAGCCTGCTGCGGCGCGTCACGTTCCCGGATGCCCAAGCGCTGCGCGCCGTCGCTGCGCTGGCCGAGGCGTTGAAAGGCGGGCAGAATCTCGCGCGCCAGTCGCGCGTGACCGCGTCCACCTCGGCGAAGGGCTATGCGCCGCAGGCCGTCGCGGATGGCGTCGTGGAAGGCTTCCCCGATAATCTTGCCGCCGAGTGGGCGAGCAATCGCGAAACGGTCAGCGCGAAGGTGAAGCTGACGTGGGAGAAACCTGTGACGGTTGGCAGCGTGTGGCTCTTCGACCGGCCGAATCCCGCCGACCATGTGGTCGCCGCCAAAATTAATTTCAGCGATGGCACCAGCGAGACGGTCGGCGAGTTGCCCAACGATGGTGCGACGCCGCTGAAGCTGAACTTCGCCGCGAAGCGCATCACGTGGATGGAAATCGTTGTCGCCAAGGTTGGAGACAAAACCAAAAATGTCGGCTTCGCGGAGATCGCCGTATTCGAGAAGGAGCCCAAACCATGAGCCTGAAAAAAAACCTGTGTGGTATCGCGTGCCTGTCGCTGGTGTGTTCGGCGGCGGAGGTGCAACTGGAAAAGCTGCGCTGCGAATATCTGGAGAATCCGGCCGCCATCGCGGAACCGCAGCCGCGCTTGAGCTGGTTGCTCAATGCGGACCAACGCGGCCAGCGTCAGACCGCGTGGCAGGTGCTGGTTGCCAGCAGCACGGAGTTGTTGCAAAAGGATACCGGCGATCTCTGGGACACGGGGCGCGTCGCGTCCGACCAGTCCATTCACGTGCGCTACGCCGGCAAGCCGCTGGCGTCGCGACAGCAGTGTTTCTGGAAGGTGCGCGTCTGGGATAAAGACAACAAGGCTTCGGACTGGAGCCAGCCGGCGGCGTGGGGCATGGGTCTGCTGCAACCCGGCGACTGGACCGGCAAGTGGATCGGCAAGTACGAGCCGGAGAGCGAAACACTGCTCGTGGGGCCGCAGTGGATTTGGTTCCCCGAACCCGGCCCGCCGCCGGGCAAGCGCTATTTCCGGCGCGTCTTTGATCTGCCGGAGGGCCGCGCGGTCAAGTCGGCGCGCCTGCTGGTCGCGGCCGACAATCTTTCCACGATCCATCTCAACGAACTGCAGCTCGGCCAGGCCAATCACGCGACTGTGGCCGGCGCGTTCGATGTCGCGGAGCACCTCAAGCCCGGCCGCAATGTGCTGGCGGTGCTGGTGGATAACCTGGGCACCGGTCCCAATCCGGCGGGCCTGCTGGTGAAGCTGCAGGTGGAGTTTGCCAGCGGCGAGCCGCTGACGTTGCTGACCGACGGCACATGGAAAGCGGCGCAGCCCGAAACGGAAGGCTGGACGAAAGCGGATTTCAACGACAGCACGTGGACGGCCGCGAAGGTCCTCGGTCCGGCGGGTGGCCTGATCTGGGGCAAGGTGCGCGAGCCGGAAAACCGCCGCCTGCCCGCGCGCTGGCTGCGGAAGGAATTTCAGGTGATCCATCCGGTCCGTCGCGCGGTGGTTTCGTTCGCCGGCCTCGGCCTCTCGGAGCTGCATCTCAACGGCGGCAAGATCGGCGACGCGGTGCTCTCGCCGGGGCTGACGGAATATCCCAAGCGCGTCTTCTATGTGACGCACGATGTGACGGCACAGGTGCGGCAGGGCACGAACGCCATCGGCGTCGTGCTCGGCAACGGCCGCTATTTCGCGCCGCGCCTGTTCTCGCCGATGAAGACGGCGACCTACGGCTGCCCGAAGCTGCTGCTCCAGATGCGCATCGAGTACGCGGATGGTGCCGCCGCCACCGAGCTGGTCAGCGATGAAACCTGGCGGCTGACGACGAGCGGGCCGATCCTCGCGAACAACGAATACGACGGCGAGGACTACGACGCGCGCTTGGAACTCGCCGGCTGGTCGCAGCCGGGCTTCGATGCGTCGGGCTGGTCGCCGCCGATGATCGCCGCCGCGCCGGGGGGCGTGCTGGCGCCGGAGCCGATTGCGCCGATTCGCGTCATCGAAACGCTCACGCCCCGCGCCGTGACGGAGCCGAAACCGGGCGTCTTCATCTTCGACATGGGCCAGAACATGGTCGGCTGGTGCCGCCTGCGCGTCCGCGGCCCGGCGGGGACGGAAATCTCGCTGCGCCACTCGGAGACGCTGAAGCCCGATGGCACGCTCTATCTGGACAACATCCGCGACGCGAAGGTGACCGACCGGTACACGCTCAAGGGCGGCGGCGAGGAGACCTGGGAGCCGCGGTTCACCTATCACGGCTTCCGGTTCGTCGAGGTGCGCGGCTGGCCGGGCCGGCCGGCCGCCGCAGCGCTCGAGGGCCGCGTGGTACACGACGACCTGCCGCGCGCCGGCGGGTGGAGTTGCTCGCATCCGCTGCTGAATCGCATCTACTCAAATGTCCTGTGGGGTACGCGCGGCAACTACCGCAGCATCCCCACCGATTGCCCGCAGCGCGACGAACGGCAGGGCTGGCTCGGCGACCGCTCCGCCGAGGCGCGCGGCGAGAGCTTCCTGTTCGACACGGCCGCATTCTACGCGAAGTGGCTGCAGGACATCGCCGACGCGCAGCGCGCCGATGGCGCGGTGCCGAATGTCGCGCCGCCCTACTGGCCGCTCTTCGAGGCGAACGTCACGTGGCCCAGCAGTTTCGTCATCATCCCCGGCCATCTGCTCGACCAGTACGGCGACACGGCCACCCTCGCGCGCCAGTGGCCGGCGCTGACGAAGTGGATGGCCTTCATCGGCGCCTCGATGACCAACGACCTCGTGATGCTGGACCGCTACGGCGACTGGTGCGTGCCGCCGGAGGATCTGCACGCGATCCATTCGCTCGATCCCGCGCGTAAGACCGCGCCCGCGATTCTCGGCACGGCCTACTATTTCCACTGCTGCCGCCTGATGGAGCGCTACGCGACGGCGCTCGGCAAACCCGACGAGGCGCGCCAATACCGCGCGCGCGCCGACAAACTGAAGGCCGCCCTCAACCGCGACTTTTTCAAGCGCGACGCCGGCTATTACGACAACGGCTCGCAGACCGCGTGTGTGCTGCCGCTGGCGCTGGACCTTGCGCCCGCCGACCAGCGCGCGCGCGTGATGGCGCGGCTGGTCGCGAAGATCGCCGACGAAAGCAGGAACCACGTCGGCACCGGGCTGATCGGCGGGCAGTGGCTGATGCGGACGCTGACGCGCAACGGCCGCGGCGACCTCGCCTACACGCTCGCCACGCAGGAAACCTATCCGAGTTGGGGCTATATGCTCGGCCGCGGCGCGACCACGATCTGGGAACTGTGGAACGGCGACACCGCGAACCCCGCGATGAACTCCGGCAACCACGTCATGCTTATCGGCGACCTCGTCACGTGGTTCCACGAAGACCTCGCCGGCATCAAGTCCGACGAAGCGCAGCCCGGCTTCAAGCACATCCTGATGCGCCCGCAGCCGGTCGGCGCCCTGACGTGGGTGAGCGCCACGCACCGCTCGCCCTACGGCCTCATCGCCAGCGCGTGGCGGATCGAGGGCGGCCAGTTCCGCTGGCACATCACCGTGCCCGCGAACTCCGGCGCCACCGTGTGGCTGCCGGCCGCCGACGCCGCGGCCATCCGCGAAGGCAGCCAGCCGCTGGCGAAAGCCGTTGGGCTGAAGGTGCTCCGCACCGAGCCCGGCGCGGTCGTCTGCGAGGTGGCCTCCGGCAGCTATGACTTTGAACTTCCGTGGCAGGCGGTGGCGCGGTGATTGGATTTTTCCAAGGGTTGGAAAACGAAACACGAATTTTTCCAAGCCTTGGAAACGGAGAGCAAGGGAAGGTGGCGAACATGAACAGTCGGGAACGGGTCTTGAGCGCGTTCGAGCGGCGCGGCTATGACCGCCTGCCGGTGAAGCACGAGGGCACGCCGGAGATCAACCGGATGCTGATGGAGCACTTCGGCCTCGTCAATCAGGAGCAGCTGCTGCTGATGCTCGGCGATGATTTCCGCTACGTGGAGCCGCCCTACATCGGTCCGGAGCTGCGCACGTTCCCCGATGGCAGCGTCGAGGGCTACTGGGGCGAGCACTACCGCTACGCCGAGTTCGCGGGCGGGCGCTACCTCGAGTCCTGCCATCAGCCGTTCGCCGGCGTCGAGCGGCTGGAGGACCTCGACCGCTCGCATTTCCCCTCGGCCGACTGGTTCGACTACTCGACGGTCCGCGCGCAGTGCGCCGCGCTGCGGCAGCGCGGCTTCGCCGTCTGCTTCGGCACGGCGGGCGACATGGATTTCATCAACAGCATCGCCCGCGCGCGCGGCACCGAACAGGTGCTGATCGATCTGGTCACCGATGATCCCGTCTATCTGGAGATCATGGAGGCGCGCTTCCGTTTCTATTTCGAGATGCACCGGCGCGTGCTGGAGGCGGCGGGCGGGCTGGTGGATTTCACGCACATCGGCGAGGACCTTGGCACGCAGACGGCGCAGGTCATCAGCCACGAGGTTTTCGAGAAGCATTTCGCGCCGAAGTTCGGCGCCTACTTCGCGATGGTCCACGCTCACGGCGCGCGCACGATGATGCACATGTGCGGCTGCTCGGCGGCCTTCCTGCCGCGGCTGATCGAGCTCGGGCTGGATGTCTATGACGTGGTCCAGCCCACCACGCCACAGACGGACATCGCCGTGCTGCAGCAGAAATTCGGCGACCGGCTGACCTTCTGCGGTAGCGTCTGCGTGCAGACGACGCTGGCGTTCGGCACGCCCGCGCAGGCCGCGGCCGAGGTCCGGCGGCGCCAGCACCTGTTCCCCAAGGGCGGCCTGTTCCTCGGCCCGACGCACGCGATCCAGGTCGGCTCGCCGCTGGAGAACATCCTGGCTCTCTATCGCACGGCGGGCAGCCTGCGGGAGACGGTGGATGAGGCCGTCCGCGCCGCCGGCGGCGCGGCGGCGGAAACCAAGGTCAACATGTCGAAGCTGTTTTAGAAAAACTGGAGCGCACCATGATGGCAACCTCGCGACGCGACTTCCTGAAATTGGCCGGCCTCGGCGCGCTGGCTTTTCCAAGCCTTGGAAAAACTGCCCCCGCCGGTTTCCAACCCTTGGAAAAGTCGCGCCCCAACTTTCTCATCATCCTCGCCGACGACATGGGGTTCTCGGACGCGGGCTGCTACGGCAGTGACATCCGCACGCCGCACCTCGACCAACTCGCCGCGCGCGGGTTGCGGTTCACGCAGTTCTATAACACCGGCCGCTGCTGGCCGACGCGCAGCGCGCTGATCACCGGCTACTACCCGCAGCAGATTCACATGGACCCGCCGCGCGGCCGGCTGCCGCCGTGGACGCGTACGCTGGCACATCGCCTCAAGCCGCTCGGCTACCGCAGCTATCACTCCGGCAAGTGGCACGTGAACGGCGCGCCGCGCCCCGTGGCCGAGGGCGGGTTCGAACACTCCTACGACCTGGAAGACCACGACCGGAATTTCAATCCGCAGAAAATTTTGCAGGACGACCAGCCGCTGCCGCCGGTGGCGAAGGGCAGCGGTTATTACACGACCACGGCGTTCTGTGACCACGCGATCAAATGCCTGAAGGAGCACGCGGAAAAATATTCTGCGCAGCCGTTCTTCTCTTATCTCGCGTTCACGGTGCCGCATTTCCCGTTGCAGGCGCCGCCGGAAGACATCGCGCGCTACCGTGACCGTTACCTCATGGGCTGGGACAAGGTGCGCGAGGAGCGCTGGCAGAAATTGCGGGAGCTGAAGATCGTCGCTTGCGGCCTCGCGCCGCTGGAGCCGGGTTTTGCGCCGCGCTACTTCAAGCCGGATGTGCTCGCCAAGCTGGGACCCGGCGAGTCGAAGCACGCGGTGCCATGGGTGCAGCTGACGGACGAGCAGAAGCAGTATCAGGCGACGAAGATGGCGATCCACGCCGCGATGATCGACCGCATGGATGCCGAGATCGGCCGCGTGCTTGCGCAGGTGCGCGCGATGGGCGCCTGGGAGAACACGGTCATCTTCTTCCTTTCCGATAACGGCACCGATGCGACGCTGCTCGTGCGCGGCGATGGCCACGACCGCGCGGCGGCGCCCGGCTCGGCGGGCTCGTTCCTCTGCCTCGGCCCCGGCTGGTCGAGCGCGGGCAATGCGCCGTTCCGCCGCCACAAGGTTTGGACGCACGAGGGCGGCATCTCGACGCCGCTGATCGTACACTGGCCCAAGGGCATTGCCGCGCAGGGCGAGCTGCGGCGCGACGTGGGGCACGTCACTGATTTCGTACCGACGCTGCTCGAGCTTGCTGGCGATACGGCCGCGCCGGCGGCGGGCGCGCCACCGCTGCCGGGCCGGAGTCTCGTCCCGGCGTTTGGCAGGGACGGCAGCGTGACGCGCGACGAGGTCTTCTTCCATCACGAGGGCAATCGCGCGCTCCGGCAGGGCAACTTCAAGCTTGTCTCGGCGTGCGAAGACCACAATGAATGGGAACTATTCGATCTGGCGGGCGACCGGTGCGAGCAGCGCAATCTCGCCGCTGCGCAGCCGGAGCGGGTCCGCGCCATGGCCGCGCGCTGGCAGCAGCTGCAGGAGCAGTTCACGCGCGACGCCGGTCCGGATCTGCCGTTTGCGAAGAAGACCAGAAACGATGATTGAGAGGAGCAGGCGCATGAAAAAAACAATCTGGCTTGCGGGTCTGATGACGCTGGCGGCGGCGGCGCGACTTGGGCGAAAGCCGAGTATCAATCCATCCACGGAGTCATCAAATGCGACTGGAAGATCGAGGCGGGCAGATTCACGCTCCGCGCCACCGTGCCGCCGAACACCACCGCGACCATTCGCGTGCCCACGACCGCTGCGGCGAAAATCACTGAAGGCGGCAAGCCTGTGTCGCCCGCAAGCACCACGTCTGACTGCGCGGTGTTCGAGGTCGGCTCGGGCAGCTTTGAATTCGTCTCGCCATTCAGCCGGTGAAAAAATCGCCGACCATGACATGGATATCAAAAGATAGAACGATGAAAAGTTATTGCACGGCTGCACTCACCTTCCTTCTGCTCGGCTTCCAACTCATTGCAGCCGTCAATCCTCGCGGCGGTTCTTGTGCTCCTTTCGATCTGACCACCGAGATGCAGGCGACTCCGCTGGGCATTGACCTCGACCAGGTCCGGGCGTCCTGGAAGATGCCGGTGCGGCTGGATGCCAAAGGGGCGGTTACACGCGACCAGCGGCAAACGGCCTATCAAATCCGCGTCGCCGCTTCGGCGCAGGCGCTGGAGAAAAGTCCGGCGGAACTGCTGTGGGACTCGGGCCGCATCGAGTCGAACGCCAGCCAGCTGGTGGCGCTGCCCGTGAAGCTTGATTCATTCCGGCGCTATTTTTGGACTGTCCGCGTTTGGGATGAGAACCAGCGCCCCGGCGATTATGCGCCGGCGACCTGGTTTGAAACCGGCGCGATCCGTCCCGCCGACTGGCAGCTTGGCGCTGCCTGCAAATGGATTCAGTCGCCGCTGACGCCGGTGGAAGACGAGAAGTTCCGCACATGGGCGAAGTTCGCCATCTTTCCGCTCCAGCCGCAGCTCGACAGATCGTGGACGATGTCGCCCGAAGACCTCGCCAAAGCGGACAAGGAATATTACGAACTGTTCCGCGACACGGCCTGGCCGGCGTCCCTGTTCCGGCGCGAGTTCGCGATCAGGAGTCCGCTGGTCCGGGCCAGACTCTACATTTCGGGGCTGGGCTATTACCGCGCGTTCTTGAACGGCCAAAAGCTGGGCGAGCGGGATTTAGCTCCCAGCGATTCGCATTTCGGGGTCAAGGTGAACTACCAGGTTTTCGATCTCACCTCGCAGTTGAACAGCGGCACGAACTGTCTGGGCGTGGAGGCGGTGACGGGTCGGCTGCGGGCCTGGCTGGGGCACACGCCGGAGCAATACCACGACCGCCCGGTGTTGCTGGCGCGGCTGGCGCTGGAGTATGCCGACGGATCGCAGGAAATCATTTCGTCCGACGAGTCGTGGCAATGTGGCGGCGGCGGGATTGAGCGGCAGAAGTTCTGGTGCGGCGAACTCTTCGACGCCAACACCGAACCGGTGGGTTGGAAACTGTCCGGCTTTGACGCGCGTGGCTGGGTCGCCGCCGAGGCAGCGAAACCCACACAGCCGCTGGGAGAATTGCGATGGGATGCCATGCCGCCCGAGAAAATCGTCGAGCAAGGTCATCCGCTGAAGCGGACGAATCCTATGCCGGGAGTCTGGGTTTACGATTTCGGCAAACAATTGGCTGGCCGCGTGCGGCTGCACTTCAAGAATCTGCAAAAAGGCCAGACAGTGATTGTGCGTTATGCCGAGGCGATTGGCGGACAGGCCGAAGGGGTGCAACACAGCCTGGCCTACTACGATGGTTTTGGGAACACCGCACAGAAGCCGGGTACGCTCAAGTTCAAGCGCCGCGGCAGCGATGGCGCGTTCCGTTGGGCGGACGTCACCTTGCCCGGTGGAATAAAGCAAAGAGTGAATCAATGTTTCGGCGGACTGGCTTACACGGATATGTTTGTCTCCGCCGGCAAACCAGAGGAAGTTTGGTCGCCGTCGTTCACCTACACCGGCTTTCGTTATATCGAGGTGCTGGGGCTGCAAACGCCGCTGGAACTCGAAGCGGTGGACGGGTTCAACCTGATCACCGTCTCGCCGCGCGTCGGCGACCTGACCACGGATAACACCAAGCTGAACCGCGTGCTGAAGGCGGTTCAGGACACGCTGGAGCTGAATTACCATTCCCAGTTGCAGGACAACAACGGCGCTGAGCGCGGGCCGAACAGCGAGATGCCTGCGTTGAACAATCTCAACGTTGCCTACTGGCTGGGTCATCACGCCCTCTTGAGCAAGCTGCTGGATGACAACATCAGGATGAGCGAGAAAACCCGCTGGCCGATCACTTTCGGTTGCGGCGCGCGGGCCACCACCGCCAACGCGCAGAATCACCACATTCTGCTTATAGACATGGATCATTACGGCCAGACGCCATCGGACTTGATGGCGTTCTATGGCGACCAGCGTTTGCTCGAACCGTTCATTCCGTGGATGAAAACTTTCATCCGGGAGGTGACCGAATACACCATCTGGAACCGGGTCACCCATTACGGCGATCACATCGCGTTGAGCGCGCAGGTGGATGTGCCGGAGCTGCGCGGCGAATACAAGACCCTTCCGGAAATGTTCGCGCAATGCGACGTGGCGATGCGCATCGGCCACCGGATGACGGACTTGCTGCAAGCGGTCGGGCGGCAATCGGAAGCCAAGGAAATCCAAGGCATCATGGATCGTTTCCAGCAGGATTGCTCCAGCCGTTTCTTCGATGCCCAGACTGGCGCGTGGTTGCCGATGCTTTACACCCGCCAGCAGTTGAACGCGGCCTTGGACGACGGCGGTTTCGAGCCACGTCCGTCGCGTGAGACGATGGCGAAAGAGATTGTGGAAGAATTCAAAACCAAGACCAAAGGCCACCTGATCACCGGCTCGCGGTTGAGCGATCCCATGCTGCACCTGCTCAGTCAGGGCGGCCAGGCCGACACCGCCTGCGACATCCTGCTCCGCGAAGAATTTCCGAGCATCCTGAACATGATCAGCGGAACGGGCAACACAATCCGCGAAAGCTGGGGCGAAAACGACGCCTTCTCCCAGATCGAAGGCGTCACCGCGATGGGCAACTGGTTCTATCGTGACCTGGTGGGAATCGCCCCCGACCTCCGCCAGCCGGCGTTTGCGCACTTTGTGCTGCGGCCCATCCTGCCGCGTCAGTTGAACTCGGTGAAGTTCAGCTACGAAAGTCCGCGCGGTTTGATCCAGAGCCGGATGCTCCGCCAGAAAAAACGTTTGCAGTGGGACGTGACCGTGCCGCCCAACACCACCGCCACCGTCTCGTTTCCCGCCGCCGCGCTCAACCAGATCACGGAGTCTGGCAAGCCGGTGCTGAAGGTCAGCGGGGTCGCTGCCGCCGCAGACACCAATGGGCAGCCGTCGGTGCAGCTCGGATCGGGAACTTACCACTTTGAAATGCCGCAATGAATCCAACTATCCAACGCCTTTCAGCCGCCGTTCCCCGGGGCAGAGTTCTGTCTTCGCCGGCGCAACTGGCCGGCTGCGACACCGACGGGCTCGGCTACAAAAGCTTTCGGCCCGACGAGGTGGTGATTCCGGCGGACGCGGAAAAGTTAATTGCAGCTGTGGGCGCGGCGCGCATGGCTACATCCCCACGGCGAAGGCCTTCGCCGGCGGCAGCTACGAAACGTGGTTCGGCGAGCACTCCTACCTCATCACGCGCGCCGGCGAGATCACCGAGAGGGAAGCGTTGGACATCCTGGAGCGTTTGAAAGGCGCGGCGCAAAACAAAACCCGACGATGAACACTACGCAACCAGTCCGCATGAAGACACGCTGCTGCATAGTGGCACTGCTGGCCGTAGGGTGCAGTTTGGCCCGGGGCGCAGAACTGCTGGACCGGCCCAAGAGCCTGTTCATCTCGCCATCCGCGCTGTGGAACATACCGGACGCGAAAATCCGCGAATGGTTCGAGCACATCTCCGCGCACCACCGGACGCCGGGCAGTCCGCAACGGATTGATGCGCTCGTGTTGTCGGACATCGCCGATGTTGATCCCGGCGACCCTTCGGGTTCCAGCGCGCGCCTGCTCGCGACGCCGGCAGCGGGCATGCCCACCAACTGGTGCCATCCGCTCAATCACAAGCTCGATGTCATCGCGCCACACTTCAAGAACTTCGACGCCGTCTATGTGGGGACGGCCCACATCGCTTGGAAGGGCGCGGGCAACGCCTATGACACGGGAATTCTCGACGCAGGTTTCCGGCAGAAGAATCTGCGGATCGCCACCAACGCGCTGGACCGCTTCATTGCGCGCTACCCGGACTTGAACTTCAAGTGGTATATCTCCTATGAGGCCAACCTGAACTGCTTCACCGACCCCAAGATCAAGGATGCCTATGTCGCCTATCTCGCGGAACTGTGCCGGCAGATGAGGGCGCGCCGCGAGGCCCCCATCCTCTGGTCGCCGAACTGCTGGTCGAAATTCGATTCGCTGTCGGAAACGAATCGCGCCGCGCTCGTCGTCAGCCTAAAGGATTTCTTCGCGCGCGTCCCCATCACCGACCTGCACTATCAGGATTTCATGGGCGGCAGTTCCGCGTCCGGCCCGTATCGCTTCACGCCACAGGATGTCAAAGGCTACTACGACCTGCTCGCCGGCCTGGGCGGCCCGCGCGTCCGTGTCAACGTGGAGATGTTCGTCGTCACCGACCTGAAAAGCTTCTCGCTCGCGCCGATGAGCCACGCCGACTATGTGCAGCGCATGCGGGACTACGACAAGCTGCAACTGCCGCTCGGTGCCTCGTGGGAAATCCGCTACTGGTATCCGGCGCATCAGGGCGCTGCGCCCTGCAGAGGAACAAAACCATGACAACCCGGCAACGTTTCCAAGGATGGGAAATTGAAAGCAGTGGTTTTTCCACGCCTTGGAAACTGCTGCCGCTCGCGCTGCTGGCGGTGTGGCCGGCGCTGGCCAGTGACACGATCAAGGCGGGCGTGGGCATGGTGGACATCACACCGGCCGAGCCGGTCGTGCTGGCGGGTTCGCCGACCAGGCTGAAGTCCACGGCGGTCGGCACGCATCTCTATGCGAAAGCGCTGGTGCTGGCCGGCAATGGGTAGCGGGTGGCGATCGTCACCTTGGACACGTTGAAATATCCCGTGGACTGCGTCGTGCGGGCGCGCCAGGCCGTCGAGCAGGCCACCGGCATCGCAGCGAGCAACGTCATCATCTGTGCCTCGCACACGCACCGCGGTCCGCTGTGGCCCTCTTACAAGGATCAACTCGTGACGCCCATCGCCGACGCGGTGGCGCAGGCGGCGCGCGACCTCGCGCCGTGTACGCTCGGTGTGGCGCAGGGCAGGGTCGAGGGCGTGAGCAAATGCCGCCGCGTGATCAAGGAAGGGCACGCTTGGAACCGCTGGCAGTTGCCGGCGGCGGAGCAGGAAAAATATCCGGCGGAGAGCGCGCTCGATCCCGCAGTGGGGGTACTGGCGGTGACCGGCCAGGACGGAAAGTATAAGGCAGTCGTGTTCAACTTTGCGTGTCACGCCGCCAACACGCGCGCCCTCGCGGTCTCGGCGGATTTTCCGGGCGATGCGCAGCAGGTGGTGCAAAAGAAATTGGGCTATGCCGTGCCCACGCTGTTTCTCACCGGCGCCTGTGGCGATGTGAATCCCATCTACAGCGCGAAACGCGAATTGTTCGGCGAGAAGCTCGGTGGCGAAATCATGCGCTGCCTGGGCCGGCTTGAACCGATCCAGAAGCCGACGCTGGCGCTGGAATGCCGCGAGTTGCACATGCCGGGCCGCGAGCAGCCGGAATTCAAGGAGGCGGAGGTGATCCGCAACTGGCCCGGCCAGCTTGAGCACTACAGAAAATCGTTCAGCGACATGAAGCAGCGGGCCAAGCCGGCCTATCCATTTTTCATCACCAGCCTGCGTCTGGGCGAGGACTTCACCATCGTGACCAATCCCGACGAGCTGTTCTGCGAAATCGGTTTGAGCATCAAGCAGCAGTCGCCCTTCAAGCACACGCTGGTCGTCGAGCAGGTCAACGGCGCGCACGGCTACATCCCCACGGCGAAGGCGTTCGCCGGCGGCAGCTACGAGACGTGGTTCGGCGAGCACTCCTATCTCACCACGCGCGCCGGCGACATCATCGAAAAGGAATCGCTGGACATCCTGAATCGCTTGAAGCACGCTGAACACAAGCCCTAGCAGCTCTCCGCGCTGCCTGTTGCCGGGCCACCGGCGCGGGCGCGCGTTGGCGGCGGAAAAATTACTGAAGAAAGTTTCTGGAACAACACATGAACAACAAGCACAGCCAGACGAGCCGGCGGACTTTTTTGAAAAAAATCACCGCGGCTACCGGCGCGGTGATGTGCCCAGCTTTCATCCCCGCGCCGGTCTTGGGACGCGGCGGTGCGGTGGCGCCGAGCGAAAAAATCGGGCTGGGCGTGATCGGGATGGGCTCACGCTGCGCGGTGGTGCTGGATTCGATGCTGGGCGAACCGGATGTGCGTTGCCTCGCGGTGTGCGATGTGCAGGCTGGCCGCCGTACGAGCGCGAAGGCGATGGTGGACTCCCGCAATGGCGCCAAGGATTGCGCCACCTACGGCGATTTTCGCGAGCTGCTGGCGCGGCCGGACATCGATGCCGTGCTCATCGCCACCGGCGATCGCTGGCACGCGCTGGCCTCGATCCTGGCGGCGCGCGCCGGCAAGGATATTTACAGCGAGAAACCGTGCGGGATCAACAGCGCCGAGTGCGCGCTGATCGAGACGACGATGCGCCAGTGCGGGCGGGTCTATCAGGGCGGCACGCAGCGCCGCAGCGTGGCTAATTTCCAGAAGGCGGTCCAACTGGCCCACAGCGGCAAGCTCGGCCGGCTGCGCACGCTCCATGCGTCCGTCTATGAACCCTTCATCAATCTCGCCTGTCTGCCGGCCGAGCCGGAGCCGCCGCGCGCGGAGCTGGATTGGGACATGTGGCTCGGCCCCGCGCCGTGGCGGCCCTACAACCACCGCTACGTCGCCGGCCGCGGCTGGCAAGGCTACGAGGATTTCACCGCGGGCGCCAACCTGATGGATTGGGGCGCGCACACGGTGGATATCTGCCAGTGGGCCAACCGCGCCGACGCCAGCGGCCCCGTCGAGTTCGAACTGGCTCCCGACAAAATCCTGGCGCGCTATGCCAACGGCGTCGTGCTCGAACTCAACTACGAGCGGCGCGTGCCGCAGCAGAGCCAGTTGAACCTGGGCACGTGCCCGGTGCGGTTCGTCGGCGACGAGGGCTGGGTGGAAACCGGCGATACCGGCGAGATCGCCGTCTATCCCGCTTCGCTGGAGAGTGCCCTGCACCGCGGACAGAAAGTCACGGGCCTCGACGCGGGCGGCCACGCGCGGAATTTCTTCGACTGCGTCCGCTCCCGCGCAGCGCCGGTCGTCAATCCCACCGTGATGAAGCACAGCCACAACGCCTGTCTCGCCGCCGCCACCGCGTGGCAGCTCAACCGCAAAATGACATTCGATCCGGTGAAGGCCGAGTTCATCAACGACGACGAAGCCAACCGGCTGCGTTCCCGCGCCATGCGCGAGCCGTGGATCATCTGAGCACACATGAAACACGTCCTCACCATCCTCGCCGCCTGGCTGCTTTGGCCGCTGGCGGCGGCTTCATCCGAAAGCAGTCTTGAGGTCGGCTTTGGTCAAGTGGATATCACGCCGCCGGTCGGGGGCATCATCACGGGGCCGGCCTCGCCGGTGAGCACGGGCACGGATGATCCGCTCAAGGCGCAGGCGGTGATCATCGCGAGCGGCGGGAAAAGGCTGGCCATCGTGGGCGTGGACCTGGTGAAGATCCGCCACGATCTGGCCGAGGCCGCCATCACGCAGGCCGCGCAGCGGGCGGGGCTCGCGCGCGAAGCGGTGCTGATCTGCCCGAGCCACAACCATAGCTCGCCGCTGATCCCGGCGCACGGCGACAAGAACACCATCAACCGCGACTATATCGCCACGCTGCCGAAGGCGATTGCCGACAGCATCGAGCAGGCGAACAAAAACCTGCAGCCCGCGCGCCTCTCCATCGGCCGCTCGCTGGTCTACGAGGGCCACATCAACCGCCGCGTGCTTTCCAAGGCGGACGGGCTCGCGCTGAACGTGTGGCTGAAAAAAGTGAACGACCTCAAGCAGGTGCCGCAGGTGCTGGGGACGGAAGGCCCGATCGATCCCGAGCTGTGGGTGGTCCGGTTCGATGCGCCCGATGGAAAAATGCTCGGGGCGCTGGTGAACTTCACCTGTCATCCGTGCCTGCATGACCGCATCCAAACGCACAACTGGTCGGCGGACTACCCCGGCGTCATCGCGGCGCAGCTCGCGCAGGCGTTCGGGCCGCAGGCGAAGTGCATCTTCATGCAGGGCAGCGCCGGCAACATCCAGCCGGCGGTCACGTTCACGCCCGACTGGCTGGAGCGCGCGTCGGTGTTCGCGCGCGCCGCGGTCGAGGCCGCCAGTAACGCCGTCGCCGTCGCGGGGCCCATCGCCGTTGACTATGCGCGGCGCGACGTGGCGGTGCCGCGCTGCAATCCCGCGGCCCAGCGCGAGGGCGCCATCGAGCGCCTCGGCTGGCGGCCGGAAGCCTTCGAGGGCACCAAGCGCACTGCCGCCGCGCTGCCCGCCATGCTGACGGTCCCCGTGAGCGCCGCGCGCCTCGGCCCGTTCGCGCTCGCGACCAATCCCGGCGAGCTCTTCGTCGAGTGGGGACTGGACATCAAGAAACGCTCGCCGTTCCCGCACACCATCGTGAGCGAACTGACCAACGAGTCGATCGGCTACGAGCCCACCGCACTGGCCTTCCAGCACGAAGGCTATGAAACGCTCTCCGGCGTCAACTACGTCGCGCTCGCAGGCATCCAGCAACTGGTGGATACAGCGGTGGAGCTGTTGCAGCAGTTATGGGCGCAGAAATGACCCAGAACTGGCAGAAACTTTTCCAAGGATTGGTCCCGACCTCGCAGCGCGTCGGGATTCCAAGCCTTGGGAAATCCCCGGCGCTTTTTTCCAAGCCTTGGAAAAAACGGCCGAAAATTTTCCAAGCCTTGGAAAGCGCCGACGGATATTTGTTTTACCGCGGGTGAACCGCGCCGGTTTCAGTCGAGATGGATGATGCCCTGCCGGATGGCTTCGATGGCCGCCTGGGTACGGCTCGTGACGCCGAGCTTCATGAACAGGTCGCGCAGGTGCGTCTTGACACTTTCATCGCCGATGGCCAGCGCGGTGGCGATTTCCTTGTTGCTCAGGCCGTTGACCAGATGCTGTAACACTTCGAGTTCGCGCGGCGAGAGGTCCTTGCGCCGGCTGCGTTCGCGCTGGCGCGCGGCGGCGTCGGGCGGCATGACGCGCCCGCCACGATGGATGGTGCGCACGGCGGTGACCAGTTCGGCGCTGGTGAGATCCTTGAGGACATAGCCGCTCGCGCCGGCCTGCAGGGCGCGATAGATATCCTCATCGCCGTCATAGACCGTGACGATCAACACGTGCGTGGCGGGCCAGCGCTTGCGGATGGCGAGTGTGGCCTCGACGCCGCCGCCACCGGGCAACCGCAAATCCATCAGCACGACATCGGGCTGGTGGCGCGCACACTGCGCCAGCGCCTCGGGTACGTCGCCGGCTTCGGCCACCACGCGCATGTCGGGTTGGCCGCTAAGAATGGTGCCGAGTCCGACGCGCAGCGCCGGATGATCATCCACGATCAGGATGGAGATGGTGTCAGGCATGTGGCACGGTGAGTTCGATGGTGGTGCCCGCGTTGGGCGCGCTGCGGATGTGCAAGTTGGCGTGGAGCGCGCTGGCGCGGGCGCGCATGCCGGGCAGGCCGAAGCCGCCGTGGTCGGAAGCCGGCGGGGTGGCGTCCAGTCCGCGGCCATCGTCGCTGACCGCCAGGCGCACGGCGGCTTCCTGATAGTCCAACGTCAGCGTGATTTTTTTGGCCTGCGCGTGGCGCACCGCATTCGTCAGGGCTTCCTGTCCGATGCGCAGGAGGTCGTTCTCCATCTGGGCCGGCAGCGGGCGTGGCGTGCCGCCCGGGCGGAACTCGAACGCGACAGCGCTGCCTTCGGTGAGCTGGCGGCCGAGCCGTTCGAGGGCTGCGCCGAGCGAGCCTTCTTCGAGCGCCTGCGCGCGCAGCGCCCAGACGGTGTGCCGTGCCTCGGCGAGGCTCTGGCGTACCAGTTGGCGCGCGAGGTCGAGATGGCGGCGCGCGGCGTCGGGGATTTCTCCCAGCCGGTCACCGAGCGCTTCGAGTTGGATGCTGATGCCGGCGAAGCCCTGGGCTAGGGTGTCGTGAATTTCGCGCGCCATGCGGTTGCGCTCGGCGAAGACCGCCGTGAACTGCGCCCGCGCCGCGGCCCGCGCCTGCCGTTCCTCGCGTAAGCGCCGCCACGCGCGCAACCAGAGCGCGCCGAGTGCGACGGCGAGGATGGCGGCGACGGCAGCGGCGATCCGCAGAGGTGTCCACCACGATGGCGCGGCCAGCAAGGTCACGTCGGCGAAGCCGCGCGCGAGCAGGATGAAGCCCTGCGGTTTGCGGTGCGTGACGAACGCCTCCCAACTCCCGACCTCGGCCTCGCAGACGCCGCGCACGGCCAGTTCGCTGCCGATACGCCACGGCAGTTCCTCCGTGCTGTAAAGGCGCGCGACAAACCGTTGCGGCCCGTGTTCGAGCGTCAGCGTCCACTTGTCTTCGCCACGCAACGCGGTGGCGAGCCGGCCGCGCACGCGCAAGAGCCGCCCGTCGTGGCGCGAGGCGTCTTGCGGCTCGACGGTGAGCGGCGTGGGTGGACTCGCGGGGCCGACGAGTTGCCAGATGGCGTCGCGCAGGATGGGCGCGTAGCCGCCCGGTTCCGGGAAGCCGGCGACATCAATCTCCTCGCCGGGCTGGGGGCGCGACGCTTCGCGCAACCAGACCCGCAGGCCGCGCGTGGCGTCCTGCAACGCCAGCGGGCCATCGGGCGGCACGAGCGTGACCGTGCCGCGCACGTGGACAAGGTGGCCCGGCTCGCGCTGTCCGGTGGTGCGCAGGAGTTGGTCCAGCGGCGTGACGGGCAGGTTGAACGGCTGCGCCGCGCCCGGCCGCAGGATGGCGATATCGTCCAGCGAATGGACGTTCACGGTCGGCAGAAACACCTGTTGCTCGCGCGGGTCCGGACTGTGCAGGCAGACGCCGCGCACGCGGACGCGGGCGTCCACCAGCTCGGGATGGCCGACGATCTCGTGCGTCACATTGAGCGTCACGCGCCCGCCACCGCTGGCCAGTTCGAGCGCGAGCCAGTTGAGGCCCACGTCGGGGTTGATGCGCTGGCTGCGGATGACGCCGGTGAGTTCCACGCGCTGGCTGTTGAAACGCGCGGCGAGTAGTTCCTCGTAGCTCACCGGAGTCGCCGCCGGCAACGCGGCGGTGCCGAGGGCGCGCACAGTCGTGGCGCGGACGATCGGGCTGAAGACGCCGGGTTCGGTGCAGCCGGTGATTTCGACTGCTGCGCCGACCTGGCAGTTGGCCGGCAGTTCGGTGGCGGGCAACCACACGCCGCCGGTGGCATCTTCCAGCGTGAAATCCGTCGTCGCCGCATGCCGGGCATAGGTGATCACACCGCGCAGCTTGACCGGGAATTTTTGCTGGGCCTGTTCGCTGGTGAGCGCGCGAATTTGCGCGACCCTCGTGAGTGGTGGCGCCGTGGGCGCCGCGCTGGCTGTGGCCAACCCGCAGGCCATGGCAAGCACGACTGTGACCCTGCATCTGGACTGGAAGGCGACGGCAGCCACGCGGATGTTCTAGCAGACGGATGCGGGTGTTACATGCAAAAACACCCGGGGCGTCGGATTGTTTTCAACGACCGGCTTTGCTACAAACCTCCGCATGTCTTTTGTGGCGTCAGGTCGTGGGTTCGCGCCGTGGCTGGTCAGCGCCGGCTGTGTGTTGCTGGCGGGCTGTGGCCCAAGGCCGGCGGCGCCGGCCGGGCCGGTCTTCGGTGCTTCGTTTCAGTCGCTGAGCAACCCGGTGTTTGTGGAAATCAACAGCGGCTTGGCGGCGACGATCAAGGCACGCGGCGCACGCCTGATCACCCGCGATGCGCGCTTCAATCATCAGCAACAAATGGAGGACGTCGCCGACCTGCTCCAGCAACAGCCGGCGGCCATCTTCATCAATCCGGTGAACTGGGAAGGCATCAAGGACAGTCTCACCGCCGCCAAACGCAAGCAGGTGCCGGTCATCATCGTGGATGCGCCGGTGAGCGATCCCGACCTGGTGCTCTGCCAGGTGGCGAGCGATAACTTTGAGGCGGGGCGGCTGGCCTGCGCGGCGCTGGCCCAAGCGAAGCCCTCCGCCAGGATCGTCGTCCTGCATTTGAGCGTGAACCGCGCATGCATCGATCGCGTCGCCGGCTTCAAGGCGGAGATGGCCGGCCATCCCGGCATGAAGCTGCTCGACATACAGGAAGGCAAGGGTAGCGCGGAGGGGGCGCGGCCGGTCATGGTTGATGCGCTCAAACGTTTCCCCGAACTGGACGCCGTCTTCGCGCTCAATGATCCCAGCGCGCTGGGCGCCCTGGGCGCTATCGAAGCGGCGGACCGCAACGGGCAGGTCACGGTGGTGACGGTGGATGGGTCGCGCGAAGGTCTCGCCGCCGTCCAGGCTGGCCGGTTGTACGCGACCGTCGCGCAGTTCCCGCGCGACATCGGGCGGCTCGCGGCAGAAAAAGCCTTGGCGCATCTGGACGGCAAGCCGGTGGAGAAGGACATCAAGGTGCCGGTGAAACTGATCACCCGCGCCAACGCCGCCGGCTTCCGCGCCGAGCCCTAGCGCGCGTGGTCTCCCCCAAACAGGGTAGGCTTTCCGGGTGGCCAGGCAGTCCGCCCGCCGTTTTAATCGCCGCATGAAACCAAACCTCACCCTCATCGGCAGCACGATCGTGGCGGCGCTCGGCGGCCTCCTGTTCGGGTTCGATACCGCGGTCATCTCCGGCACCACCGACTGGCTGACCAGGCAGTTCAGCCTGTCGGAGTTCATGCTGGGCCTGACGGTTGCCAGCGCGCTGATCGGCACGATCATCGGCTCCCTCGCGGTGGGCCGCCCCGCCGATACCTTCGGCCGGCGCAGCATCCTGTTCACGCTGGCGGTGTTCTATTTCGTCTCCGCGCTGGGCTGCGCGCTGGCGTGGAACTGGTGGGCCTTCGTCATCTTCCGGTTTGTCGGCGGCCTGGCGGTCGGCGGTGCCTCGGTGGTCTCGCCGATGTACATCGCGGAAATTGCGCCGGCGCGTTACCGCGGGCGGCTGGTGGCCGTCACGCAGTTCAATGTCGTGCTCGGCATCCTGCTGGCCTACTTCTCCAACTACCTGATCAGCAGCCTGGCCGGCGCGCAACTGGGCGACGCGCAATACCGCTGGATGTTCGGCGTCCAGGCCGCGCCCGCCGCCGCCTTTTTCTTCCTGCTGTTCATCACGCCGCAGAGCCCGCGCTGGCTGGTGGCCAAGCAGCGGGAGAGCGAAGCTCGCGCCGTGCTGGAAAAATGTGGCGCCGACACCGACAACCTCGATGACGAGATCAAGGATATCCAAGCCTCGCTCGACATGACGCACCACACGCTGCGCGAGCCGTTCTACTGCAAAAAATATCTAAAGCCGATTTTGCTGGCGGTGGCGATGGCGGCGTTCAACCAGCTCTCCGGCATCAACGCTGTGCTCTATTACACACCCTCAATTTTTAAAATGGCCGGCGCGGGTACCGCCTCGGCCATGCTGCAATCGGTGATCGTCGGTTTCACCATGCTCGTGTTCACGATGGTGGCGATGGTCATCATTGACCACTTCGGCCGCCGCCGCCTGATGTTGGTCGGTTCGCTCGGTTACATCATCGGGCTGGGCGGCGCGGCTTTTGCCTTCTACACGGGCGGCAACGGCATGTTGCTGCTGGTCAGTCTGCTGGTCTTCATTGCGGCGCACGGTTTCGGCCAGGGCGCAGTGATCTGGGTGTTCATCAGCGAGATCTTCCCGAACCGCGTCCGCGCGCGCGGCCAGGCGCTGGGGAGTTTCACACACTGGGCGATGAACGCGGCGATCTCATGGACGTTCCCGATCATCGCGGCCTCGGCTGGCTGGATGGCGTTCGCGTTCTACATGGTCTGCATGGTCGGCCAACTCGTGTGGGTGCTGATGGTGATGCCGGAAACCAAGGGCATCTCGCTGGAGAAAATCCAACAGGAACTGGGCATCGAGTAATGCCGGAAGGATGAACCATGAAAACACTCGCATTACTGATTGGCTTGAACGCGGTGCTGGCGACAGCAGCTTCGCCACTCACCGACAAGACACTGGTCGTCTGGGTCGCGCCGGCGAACCTGACGCAGAAGGGTGGCAGCGCGCTGACGATTGATGATGGGAAATTGCATTTCGATGGCATCGTGTTTGGCGAGCTGACTCCGGCAACATGGATGGCCGGCAGCGATTTCCACAAGCGCACGGAGCGCAAGCAGGACGCCCGGGCTGCCGAAACCGCCGGCCCGGCCACATGCGTGCAGATGGCGGTCGTCTATCGCGGCAAGGAAGTGACGGTTTATCGCGACGGTAAGGAATACTCGCGCCACACGATCAAGGAACCGCAGGCCTTCGGGCCGGAGAGCGTCGTGATGATCGGCCCGCGCCACGCGGGCAATCACGATTTCTTTGCCGGCGCGATTGATGATGCGCGCATTTATGCCTGCGCGCTCACGGCGGAGCAGCTCGCGGCGTTGAAACCAAATTCGCCGTCGGAGCCGAAACCATGGGCGTGGTGGAGCTTCAACGACGCCGCGGCCAAAGATCTCACCGGCCGTTTTCCGCATACCCGGCTTACCGGCGGTGCGAAGATCGAAAACGGACGGCTTGTCCTGAATGGCCGCGACGGCGCGTTCTGCGCCGCGAGCCGGGTGGAACTGCTGCCCGCCAAGCCGCATCAGCCGCGCGCCGTTACCACCGCCGCCGATGCGATGGTGCGCGCGACGCGCTTGTTGCGCGAACAGTTGCTCGCCGATCCCTATCGCCCGACGTATCACTTCTGCGTGCCGGAGGATACCGGCCTGCCCGGCGATCCCAACGGCGCGTTCTTCCACAACGGCCGCTATCACCTGATGTATCTCTATAACCGCATCGAGTCCGGCTTCTGCTGGGGCCACATCTCCAGCAGCGACCTGGTCCACTGGCGGCATCATCCCGACGCGATCGGGCCGGGCCACGGCGACGACGGTTGTTTCAGCGGCGGCGCGTTCGTGGATGATGATGGCGCCGCCTATCTCTCCTATTGGATGCTCTGGGACGCCAAGGGCATCGGCCTCGCGAAAAGCTGTGACGCGGCTTTCGAGGTGTGGACCAAGCTCGCGGCCAATCCGGTCATCAAGTCCACCGAATGGGGCGTGACGGAAACCGTGGATGCCGCCGGCAAAACCCTGTTCATCGGTTCGGCCGATCCCTCGAACATCTGGAAGAAGGACGGCAAGTATTACATGCTCGCCGGGAATCTGCTTGTGTTGAACAAAGTCGGCCGCGCCCCCAACGCGCCGCTGTCCGAGCAGGGCGACCGCCTCTATCTCTTCACGTCGGACAATCTGAAGGAGTGGAAATACCTCCACGTCTTCTACGAGCGCAAGCCGGAGTGGACCGACCGCAGCGAGGACAACATGTGCCCCAGCTTCCTGCCGCTACCGTCGAGTCCGGCGGGCGGGCCGCCGAGCGGAAAGCATCTGCTGCTGTTCATCGCGCACAACCGCGGCTGCCAGTATTACATCGGCGATTATCGCAACGACCATTTCGTCCCCAACAACCACGGGCGCATGAGCTGGGTGGATCCCACCTACTTCGCCCCGGAGGCGCTCATGGATGGCAAAGGCCGCCAGATTATGTGGGCGTGGCTGACCGACAACCCGCCCGGCGACCGCACGAATATCTGGTCCGGCGTCTATGGCCTGCCCCGCACACTCTGGCTCGGCGACGACGGCACGCTGCGCATGGCCCCGGTGCCGGAACTCGAAGCGCTGCGCAGCCACGCGAAATCCTGGAACAACCTCGCACTCGCCGACGGCGAAACCAAACCACTGCCCGGCGTGACCGGCGACTCGTGCGAACTGGAAATCGAGATCGAACCCGGCACCGCCCAACGTTGCGGCGTGAAAGTCCGCGCCTCCGCCGGCGGCGCGGAAGAAACACTTCTCTACTATGACGCGGAAAAGAAGGAACTGGTCATGGACACCACCCGCAGCGGCAAGGTGGGGCGCAAGGTCATCGAGCGCGCGCCGTTTGCATTGAAGGACTGCGAACCGCTCAAGCTCCGCGTGTTCGTGGACAAGTCGGTGGTTGAGCTTTACGCCAACAACCGCCAGGCCATTGGCCGGCGCGTCTATCCCACGCGCCCCGACAGTCTCGGGGTCTCGATCTTTGCCACCGGCGGCGCGGTCAACGTGAAATCGGTGAAGGCCTGGCAGATGGAGCCCAGCAATCCCTATTGAGGAAACCACTATGATGAACCAGCAACCTTTCCAAACATTGGAAACCGGAGTTGGGGATTTTTCCAAGCATTGGAGAATCCCGCGGAAAATCTTCCAAGCCTTGGGAAAAACGGCCGAAAATTTTCCAAGCCTTGGAAAATCCCCGGCGTTTTTTTCCAAGCCTTGGAAACTGCTGCCGCTCGCGCTGCTGGCGGCGGGGTTGGCGGTGGCGGCGGACCCGTTCGGCGACGCCGTCGCTGTCTGGAAATTCGACGGCACGGATAAAACGCTGACCGCGCGCGGCGCGGTGCAACTCGGCGTGGAGCTGGCGGGCGACGAGCGCGCGGTGTCGCTTGTGCGCGGCGGCGATGGCAGGGTGGCGCAGTTCAACGGCGGTTATCTGGAAATCGGCGGGCCGGCGTTCGACCCGCCCGGCGCGGAGTTCACGCTCGCGCTGCGCGTGCGCGACCCGCAGGGCGCATGGAACGCGCCGCTCTTCGGCAGCTATGGCGGCGACGGCGCGGCGAGTTTGTATCTGCGCGGCGTGGATGGCGCGACGCTGCCCTTTGAAGATCGAAATTTCACCGGCGGCAAAATGTCCACGCCGGCGAAGTGGATGTTCGGCTGGCCGGACGGGCCGCGCGCGATCCGCGGCGCGCGCGGCGTGATCGAGTTTCTCTGGGGCGCGCAGAATCTGCCAGTACCTTTCGAGCAGCGCAAGATGCTGCCGCGAAACGCGCCCGACAAGGAAACGGTTCCGCTTTATTGCGACGCGAAGAACGCCGTCCTGCGTGTGATGTTCCCGGTGGAGCCGCTGGGGCCGTGCGACTGGCACGATGTGGTCATCCGTGGCACCGGGCCGAAGCTGCAGCTTTGGATTGATGGCGTGTTGCTCGACGAGGAATTCCCCATTGGTACGACGCGCGCTTCCACCGTGCCGCGATTTTTCGGCGCGGCACAGGCGGCGGATGGGAAGATCGTCTCGGGTTTCCGCGGGCAGATGGATCACGCGGCGCTGTGGCAGCGCGCGTTGAGCGCGGAGGAAATCGTTGCATTGAGCGGCGGTGCGGCGGCGGCGCGGCAGCGCGAGCTGGCTGTGCTCGGACCGCAGCCGGAGCGGATGCAGTATTTCCGCGTGCGCGGCCACGACTCGAAGGCGGGCGATTGCATCCCGTTCTTCCGCGACGGGACGTTGCACCTTTTCTACCTGATCCTGCGGCGCAACATGCACAGCAAGTGGGATGGCGGGCACGGCGGGCTGGAGATTCATCACGCGTCGAGCCGCGACCTCGCGCACTGGCAGCATCATCCAGCGGTCGCGCCGATTACGGAGCAGTGGGAGGCGTGGAATGGCACCGGCGGGTGCGTGCATCACGACGGGAAGTTCTGGATGTTCTATCCGACGCCCGATTACTACAGCCAGCACGGCGGCATCCAGCTTGTCACGAGCGCGGATGGTGAGCGCTGGACGAAGCAGGAGCCGCATCCGTTCCTGGTGGGCGGCGACTGCGAGGTCTTCCCCGATCCCGATCCGCGGCAGAAACTGTTTCACATGATCAAGGTCGGCAAGACCACCGGCGGCGCGTTGCCGGAGCTGAAGGACAAGACGCTGGTGGCGTGGGTCGCGCCCGCCGATCTCGACCAACATGGCGCGGGCGTGCTGACGGTGGAAGGCAAGGGCGCGACGTTCGACTCGCTGGTGCTTGGCGAGTGCGCGGCGCGCCGCTGGATGGTGGGCAGCGAGAATCTGCATCGTACGCAGCGTGGCCAGCAGCAAAACGCGCCGGAGACCGCCAAGCCCGGCGAGTGGGTGCAGATCGCCGCGGTCTATGAGGGCAAAACGGTCACGCTCTACCGCAACGGCGCGCGCTACGCGCATTACGAGGTCGCGGAGCCGATGCGTTTCGCGGCGGGCAGCCAGGTTATCGTGGGCCTGCGGCATCTGGACCGGCGCGACGAGCCGAAGGCGCACTTCCGTGGCGCGATTGCCGATGCGCGCATCTATGGCCGGGCGTTGAGCGGGGAACAGGTCGCCGCGTTGCGGCCGCACGAGGCGGCGGGGCCGAAGCCGCTGGTCTGGTTCGATTTCAAGGGCGGCACGACCGCCGACCGCGCGGGTACACTCGCGCCGCTGGAACTCGAGGGCGGCGCCGCGCTCCGCGAGGGCGCGCTGGTGCTGCGCGCCGGCAACGGCCGGCTCGTCAGCGCCCCGCGCAAGATGACGATGGCTCATTTCGTCTCCGCCGATCTCAAGAGCTGGCAGGAGCTGCCCGAGCCATTTCTCACCACCGACGAGAAACTTCATCCGGCGACGTGCCCGCACTGGTTCAAGTGGAACGACTGGTATTACTTCATGGGCGGAGCAGGCATCTGGAAGGCGCCGCAGCCGTTCGGGCCGTGGACGCTCCTGAATCCGTGCCGGCTCGACAATCTCGCGGTGCCGAAGACCGCCATGTTTCCCGGCAACCGCCGCATCGTCGCGGGTTTCTTGAGCGACGGCGGCTGGGGCGGCAACCTTGTCCTGCGCGAACTGGTGCAGCATAGCGATGGCACGCTCGGTACGCGCTTCGTGCCGGAGATGATCCCTGCGGGCGGCCAGCCGGTCACACAACGTGACGCGCGGCTCGTAGCGAAACAAGGTCGGCGGCACGTGCTCCTGGACAACATCCCGAACGATGTGCGCGTCACGCTGACGCTCGTGCCGGATGGCGCGAAGGCTTTTGGGCTGCGCCTGCGCACGACCGATGGCGAGCACGATGGCACCGAGCTGCGGCTGACGGCGCAGCCGGCGCGCGCCGCGTTCTCGCATACGACGCACAGCGGCAGCAACGGCCAGCTCGGCGGCGGCCCGTTCATCGAGGGCCTGCGCGACCTCGATAGGCCGGTGACGCTAGACATCGTCTGCCGCCACGACCTCGTGGATGTGGAGATCGCCGGGCGGCACACGCTCGTCAATCGTTTCTGGAATCCGGCCGGCAACAAGCTGACGGTCTGGGTCGAGGATGGCGCGCTGCTTGTCCGCGATATCGCCATCCGGCCGCTGCTGGAACACGTGCCGGCCGGCGCCCTGCGGGCGGCAGAACAGGATAAAAAACCGTGAAGTGTGTGGCCGTAATGCCTAAGATGCGGCCACCTATGAAATGCATCTTGTTGGTTCTCGGATTGGGCCTGATGGCCACGGCGGGCGCGGCGGAACCGTCGGGGCCGGGCGCGGAGTTCAAGGGGCAGGGGACGGCGGCGGTGATCGAGGGCGGGAAAAAATTCGATGCCGACGCGTTCACCATCGCGCTCTGGGCCAAGCCGCAGGTCACGCAGGGCGCGCAGGTGCTCGCCGGGCGCGGCGCGGCCAGCGAGCAGTTCACACTCTACTTCTACAACAACCGCGTCCGGATGCTGGTGGAGTATGCCGCTGGCAAGTACACGCACGCCAACGTGCCGCTGCCGCAGCCGGGCGTGTGGACGCATTTTGCGGGGACCTACGACGGCAGGCAGATCAAGCTCTTCATCAACGGCAAGCTGGAGGCGACCGCGCCGGCCAAGGGCCGCGTGAAGCCTTCCGAGGCGCCGCTGTTCATCGGCGGCATCGAGTCGGCCGACCGGAGCTTTGCCGGCCGCCTGGAGGACGTGCGTTTCTATAACCAGGCGCTGAACGACGACGCGATCCCGGCGCTGCTGGCCGCGCCGCAGGTCGCGCATCCGGCGCTGGTCGGGCGCTGGGCCGGCGCGGAGTTGGGCGCGCTGATCGCCACCCGGAAACCGATGGCGGAGAAAAAATTCAGCCAGACCGCGCCCCACGATGAGTACACGTCGGTGCAGGACGATGGCTACCGCGGCATCTGGTACTCGAACCAGAAGCAGAACGACGAGTATGTCTATAAGTATAGCGGCGGACTCGGCACCTATTGCTCCAGCCACAATCCGTTTGCCATCTACCGGCCCGAGGTCCAGAAGACGTTTTTCTGTTACGGCGGCACGGTCAAGGGGAAGATTGAGCTGCTGCACATGGTTTCCTATTTTGATCACAAGACCGGGCAGGTGCCGCGGCCGACCATCATCATGAACAAGCGCACCGACGATGCGCACGACAACCCGGTGATGCAGATCGACCAGGCTGGCTACATCTGGATCTTCTCCAGCTCGCACGGCACGGCGCGGCCCTCCTACATCTGGAAGAGCGTCAAGCCCTACGACATTGAGAAGTTCGAAAATATCCTCGTGACCAACTTCTCCTACACGCAGCCGTGGTATCTGCCGGGGCAGGGCTTCCTGTTTTTGCAGACGCTGTATCGCGGCGGGCGGATGCTGCACTTTCAGACCAGCTCCGACGGCCGGACGTGGAGCGAGCCGGTCCTCTACGGCCAGATCGAGATGGGGCACTATCAGGTGAGCTGGTGCAACGGGAAGAAGGTCGCGTGCGCCTTCAACTTCCACCCGAAGCCACAGGGGCTGAACTGGCGCAGCAACCTCTACTACATGGAGACGAGCGATTTTGGCCGCACGTGGCAGAACGCGCAGGGCGAGACGCTCAAGCTGCCGCTGACGAGCGTCCAGAATCCGGCGCTGGTGCATGACTACCGCGCGGAGAAGCGCAACGTCTATGTGCAGGACCTGAACTTCGACGCGGCCGGTCGCCCGGTGGTGCTTTACACGACCAGCGGCGGCTACGAGTCGGGGCCGGTCAACGATCCGCGCCTCTGGACGACGGCCGCCTGGAACGGGAAGGCGTGGGAAATCCGCGGCACGATCCGCTCCGACAACAACTACGACATGGGCTCGCTTTATCTCGAAGGCGACGACCTGTGGCGCATCATCGGCCCGACCGAGAACGGGCCGCAGGCCTACAACACCAGCGGCGAAATCGCCATGTGGACCAGCGCCGACCGCGGCGCCTCGTGGCAAAAGGTCAAGCAGATGACCGCCGGCAGCCAGTTCAATCACGGCTATTGCCGCCGGCCGGTCAACGCGCAGCCCGGTTTCTACGCCCTCTGGGCCGATGGGCATGGCCGGAAGCCCTCCGAGTCGCGGCTTTATTTTTGTAACAAGGCCGGCGACGTTTTCGTGCTGCCGGCCGCGATGACCGGCGACTTCGCCAAGCCGGAGCCGCTACGGCCCGGCCAGTGAAAGGGAGAACTATGAACAGTAAAACAAGTCGATGGCTCGGCCTCGCGCTCGTGATCGGCAGCCTGACCGTCAGGGCGGGCGATGAACTGGCGGATTCGTTCCGCGCACCGCCGGAGGCGGCGAAGCCGCTGACGTGGTGGCACTGGCTCAACGGCACCATCACGCGCGACGGCATCACCGCCGACCTCGAGGCGATGAAGCGCGCGGGCCTCGGCGGCTGTTATCTCTTCAACTGCGGCGTCGGTATGCCGGAGGGCGGTGTGAAGTTCATGCAACCGGAGTGGCTGGCGATGATGGACCACACGGTCACGGAGGCGCAGCGGCTCGGTCTGGTCTTCGGCGTCCACAACTGCGACGGCTTCTCGCAGAGCGGCGGGCCGTGGATTACGCCGGCGACCTCGATGAAGGAGCTGACGTGGACTACGCGCGACGTGGAAGGTCCGGCGACGTTCTCCGGCAAGCTGGAGACGCCGGAGTCGAAGATGGATTTCTACCGCGACATCGCGCTCCTCGCCTTCCCGTTGCCCAAGGGCGGTGTCCTCAAGGGCGCGCAGCTCTCCGGTTCGCTCAAGCCGGCGGAACTGGCCAGGCTCGTGGATGGCAAGCCCAACACCAAGGTGGAGTTCCCGGTGCCGGCCACCCGGCACGAAATCGTGTTCACCTTTGCCGAGCCGCGGACGGTACGCGCGGTGATCTGCCGCGGCTCCACGCTGCACAAGTGGGAGGAAGATTTCGCTATCCAGATGGAAAGCTCCACCGACGGCCAGACGTTCCGCAAGGTCGGCGCGTTCACGGCGAATTGGGACATGATCGGCGGCGGAAAAATCACCGCCGCCTGCGACGAGGCGACCGGCAAGGTCTTCCGGCTGGTGTTCCAAAACCCGTGGCCGTTCAGCCTGGGCGAGATCGAGTTGAGCGACGCCGCGCTGCTGCACTTCGCCGAGTCCAAGGGCGCGCACCTGCGCAGCCGCGGCCACGGCGCGGAGCGGCGGCATCACGACGCCTATCCCGGCCCCGACCGTCAGCGCGCGCTCCCGCCGGAACTGGTCGTCGCGCGCGAGGCAGTGAAAAATATTTCCGCGCAGCTTCAGCCCGATGGCAGCATCAAGTGGGACGTGCCGCCCGGCCGCTGGCGGCTCCTGCGCCTTGGCTACAGCAGCAACGGCCACTACGTCTCGCCGGCGACGCCGGAGGGCCGCGGGCTGGAGTGCGACAAGCTCGATCCCAAGGTCGTGCGGTTCCACCTCGACCAGTACGTGGGCAAGCTGCTCGAACGCGCCGGCCCGGCGGCGGGCAAGACGTTCGCGGCGATGGAAATTGATAGCTGGGAATGCGGCATCCAAAACTGGACGGAGGGTTTTGAAAAGCGCTTCCAAGCTAGGCTCGGCTACGACCTGCTCGCCTTCGCGCCCGCGCTGACCGAGGGCTGGATCGTGGGCAGCGCCGACGCGTCTGAACGCGCGCTGTGGGACTGGCGGCGTTTCCTCTCCGATCAGTTCGCGGAAAACTATTACACGGTCGTGACCGGGTTCGCCCACGAGAAGGGCCTCACCTACGTTTCCGAGCCGACCGGCCGGCAGACCTATCACTATGACGCGGCGAATGCCCGCTACCCGGATGTGCCGATGGGCGAGTTCTGGATCAACGAGGGGCCGGGGCAGGGCGTGCGCGTGGATTGCAAGCTCTCGTCCTCGATTGCGCACACCACCGGTAAGCGCGTGGTCTCCGCCGAATCCTACACGGCTGGCGGCGAAGCGGCCGGCTGGCAGACCCATCCATTCATGCTCAAGGCCGAGGGTGACCGCGCCTTCTGCGCGGGTGTCAACCAGTTCGTCTTCCACACCTACGCGCACCAGCCCTACCAGGCCACCGGGCCGGGCTTCACCTTCGCTTCGTGGGGCCTGAACTTCAACCGTGGCAACACATGGTGGGAAGTTGCGCGGCCGTGGATGGACTACCTGACGCGCTGCAACCACCTGCTGCGTGCGGGCCAGCCGGCTGCCGACGTACTCTGGTTCATCGGCGAGGACGTGCCCAACCGCGTCGCGTGGCGCGATGAACTCCACCCGGTGCTGCCCGCCGGTTACGACTTCGATGCCTGCGACGTGCAGTCGTTGCTTGGCGCACACGTCGTCGGGGGGCGCATCGTGCTCGCATGCGGGACGGACTACCGCGCGCTGCTGCTGCCGAACCTGCCGACGATGCGTCCGGCCGTGCTCAAGAAGGTCGGCGAACTGGTCGCCGCCGGCGCGACCGTGCTCGGTCCCAAGCCGCGACAGTCGCCGAGCCTGCGCGACCTCGGTGCGGGCGATGACGGGCTGCGCCAACTCGCCGACGAACTCTGGAATGGGAAGATCGCCAGCGACGTTTCGTTCGAGGAACTGTTCAAGCGCATCAGCCTGCCGCCGGATTTCGAGCCGCACGCGACCGCGAACGATGCCGAGATCCTGTTCGTTCATCGCCGGACGGCGGAGGCCGACCTCTACTTCGTCTCGAACCAGAAGCAGCGGACCGAGACGCTCAACGCCACCTTCCGCGTCGCCGGCCGCGCGCCGGAATTGTGGGACGCGACGACCGGCGCGGTCACGCGGCCCGGCGTGTTTGAGGTGGCCGGCGGGCGGACGACCGTGCCGCTGCAACTCGCGCCGAACGGCTCGGTCTTCGTCGTCTTCCGCGGCGCGCTGCCGGCGCGCCACGTGGCGGCGCTGGAGCCGGAGCAGGGCGCGGTCATGCGCGTCGCGCCGCCCGTGCCGACCGGCGTCGCGCAGGCGCAGGAGACCTTCACCATCAGCCTGTGGGCGATACCCGCCGACAACATCGCGTTGCCCGAGGCGCGCAAGGAACTGATTGCGTTGCGCGGTTTGAACTGGGCGGTCTTCGCCGATCAGGGCGCGGCCAAATACGGCGAGGGGCACGCCGGCGCCGGCTTGAGCGTGGGCCGCAATGGCGTCTGCGCCATGGAACACTCCGCGCGCTACGCGCCGGCGGTCATCACGCACGCCGCCGCGCTCAAGGGCTGGACGCACCTCGCGCTCGTCTACTCCGCGAATGTCCCGCGCCTCTTTGTGAATGGCGTCGAAGTCGGCAAGGGCCGGAAAGGTCCATTCGCGGTTCACGCCTCGTCCGGCTTGGTGAAGGGCGGCGCGCCGTTCCGCGGCGAGCGCTCGCCGGTCCAGCTTTTCGACCGCGCGTTGAGCGCTACCGAGATCGTCGCGCTCGCCGCGCATCCGCCGGGCGCGCAGGCTGCCAAGCCAACGCTCGATATCGAACGCGACGCCGATGGCAAACTCCTCGCGCAGTGGCAACAGCCCGGCACCTTCACCGTGCGCTTCAACGATGGCGCGCGCGCCACGGTGAAAGCGCCACCGCTGCCCGAGCCGCTGACCATCGGCGGACCATGGGACGTCAGCTTCCCGCCGCACCTCGGCGCACCCGCCTCGGCGAAACTAGACAAGCTCGCCTCGCTCTCGGAGAACGCGGTGCCGGGGATAAAATATTTCTCGGGTGTAGCCACGTATCGCAAGGTCTTTGACTTTGTGCCAGAGGTCAGCGGTCAGAAGCCAGAAGTCAGCCGGAGCAAGGATTCAAAATCTGACCTCCGACCTCTGATCTCTGACCTCTCGCGAAGGTTCATCCTTGATCTGGGCGACGTAGAGGTGATTGCCGCGGTGAAGCTCAACGGCCGTGACCTCGGCATTCACTGGAAGCCGCCGTTCCGCGTGGACGTGACCGAGGCGCTCAAGGCCGGCGCGAACGAACTGGAAGTCAGCGTCACCACGCTCTGGCCGAACCGGATGATCGGCGACGCCACGCTGCCGGACGACATCGAGTGGAAGAAGGGCGGGCGGCGCGGACAATATCCAGAGAAGTGGCCCGACTGGCTCCTCAAAGGCCAGCCGCGTCCGAGCGGCCGCATCGCGTTCTGCACGCGGCGCGCGGTCTATGACAAGGACGACGCGCTCCTGCCCGCCGGCCTGCTCGGCCCGGTGGTGTTGCGTGCGGTGGAACAAACGGAAGTGAAATGACAGGGGCGCGATCAGGTTTTGTGGGCGGGAGCTACAGCTCCCGCGTTCGTCAGAACGCGGTCAGCCGCACTCTGACGAGTGCAGCTACAGAAGCGGATCAGCCGCGCGGCGCTCGGTGGCTGAAGGTAGCCGCGCTCGTGAGAGCGCGGCTTTGGCGTTGCCGCTTGGGTTGGGCGCAAGCCGGGTGGCCGCCTTCTGACGAATGCGGCTACAGGCCGGCTTTCCAAGCCTTGGAAAAAAGTGCGGGAAATTTTCCAAGGCTTGGAAAAATATTGGTGAGATTTTCCAAGGCTTGGAAAAAGTGAGGGTTGGCGTTTCCAATCCTTGGAAAAAAATGACGGGAGCATGATGAAGAGAGCGTTGCTGTTCGGGCTGGCGCTGTTGCTGGCGCCGTGGTGCGGCGCGGCGGAGCCGGTCACCGCGACGGTCGCGCGCGTCTCGGTGCGCGACGAAGGCGCGCGCGGCGACGGCGCGGTGGATGATAGCGCGGCATTCCAGCGCGCCTTCGAGCGCGCGGCGGCCGCGCAGCACGCGGTGGTGCAGATTCCCGCGGGCCGGTACCGGCTCGACCGGCAGGTGAGCGTGCAGTTTGCCGGCGGGGTAGGCGAGGGGCTGGCCGTGGCCGGCGAAGGCCCGGGCGTCTCGGTGCTGGTCTGCCACAACACGAACGGCGCGCTCAAAATCCGCAGCGAGCTGTGCAAGACGCAGGTGACCATCCGCGACCTGACGCTGCTGGCGGCGCTGCCGGGCGCGGGGACGGCGCTGGAGATTTCGTCATCGCACCGCGGCGTGCGCAACTACCGGACGCTGCTGGTGCAGAACGTGGACATGCGTGGCGAGGAGCTGCCGACGCGCAAGTTTTTCAGCCGCGGCCTGCTGGCGCTGGCGCAGTGGCGGCCGCTGTTCGAGAACGTGATCTTCGGCGGTGCGCTGGACCCGAAGGTGAAGCAGGCCGACCCGGCGAGCGACGCGCTCTATCACAAGCCGGAGTTCGGCTTCGCGGCCGACTGGTCCTACGCGCCGAGCTTCCAGCACTGTTACGCGTGGAGCTGCCACACCGGCTTCCGGCTGGTCTCGCGCGAACTCGCGCCGGAGGGGCCGGAGGACGGCGTCTTCCAGCGCTGCACCGCGGTGGGCACGCGCATCGGCCTGGACGTGGATACGCCGATCATCGAGCCGCAACTGCTGATCGAGAACTGCCACCTCAACTGCCGCGAGGTGGGTATCCGGCTGCGCAACCGGAAATTTTTCCAGATCGCCAACTG
>CAISWQ010000039.1 GCA_903889245.1 uncultured Lentisphaerota bacterium
AGTCGGCGTGCCCATGACGCTGCGTGGCGTCAGGCCGTCGAAGCCTGGCTGCTGGAGAACGGCTTCCTAGAAGTCCTCCAGCCGAAAAAGTGTTACCCGATTTTCGATGCAAACGGTCTCAAATGACGGTTGGCGCTACACGGGTGAGATTCCGCGAGCCACTGACGATGAAATGGCAAACCGCCGCCGAGGGGCGGAGGCTATACAGTCTGTTGTGGAAATATTTGTACCGCTTGATTCCATCAATGATTTAAAAGAGGGCAAAGTATTTGCTGCTACCGGCAATTTCCTTCTCGGGAAAGTAAGACTGTTAAAGAGAGTTGGTTCTGCGATCAAAAAAGGAACAGACTGCTGCGTTAAGGCGATGGTTGAAATTAAATGGTTTAGAAAGCCCATTCAGTCCGTTGGTAGAACGGAACTTAAATTGTGTGAAGGTACCGCAAAGAGTGAATTCAATTCATTGCAGCATATCCTGGGAGCAAAGTCGCAAACAGGTAACTTCAACATAGGATCGCTCTCTCGTACGCAGATGGACCAAGTTGGACTCGACTGGGTCGGGAAGGGCGCCAGCCCGATGATGAAAGGAAGTGAGCAGATTGGGTGGGTTGCCGAGGGAGGGATGAAAACATACAGATTTCCGGCGCTGAAACAGAGCGGTGTAGCCGCTGGAGAGGTCCAAGGGAATCTGACCGAATATGTCATGGAAGGCGGCAGGAAAGTGGTTCTCAGGAACGCCCACATCAATCTTGTCAAGTGAGGTCAACAATGGCCGCTACCGCGATTCTCAAAGCGATATTCAGTCCGGACCTGCCTGCTGGTGAACCATCGTTGCCGCCAGACCCATCCAATTGCTGGGTGGTTATCCATGCAGATATTGGTCTTCCGGGTTCGGGGGCGGCAGATACGTTCACGTTTTTTGTCACTACGACGTCATTCTTGAAACGCGAACTCGAATGTTCAACGTATCAGATCGGAAGGGGGCTTATTGTTTTGAGAGAGTTCTCTTGGCCCCATGTGTCTGCTGCCATAGAGGATGTCATAGGCAGATGCGCCGGGAAGACGTGGGTGGAGATCGCTGCCAGGCTTTCGCAATATGGTGAATCCGAGTATGCGTAGATTTCTTGCTGCGACACTGGCGCTGTTTGGCGCTCTTGCCTTGCCGTGGGTACCTGTGCCTACGACTGCTTCCTATGCCTCCGTATTCCCGATAACGTACGATTCTTTTCGCACTTTCCAGGTGGCCGTTCTCCCGCGGGGCCTCTTTCGAAGGGCTACACTTCTGGAGCAGGATTTTGAACGTCGTAAATTCTCGCTTCGACCAAAGATCCCGCATCTTTTTTTACTATTGTCGGCCTTATCCATCGGAGAACCACAAGCGTAAGGCCTACCCCGTGGCGCTGCCTGCGCCAGTGGCCACGCCTCCAATGCGCTCGCGGAGATTTCCCGCGGTCAGTAACACCTGACGGGGCATGATCTTCGAATAGGTCTCTTCCACAGATTCTGATCCTAGTGAAATCACCGCTCTCAAGTGTTCGTAGGGCTTCTCGTTTTCTGTCGCGATTGCGGCGAGTAGTCTCGGCGTCATTTGCGGCTTCAAGCACCGTTATGGGGGGCTCTCCCGCCCACCCCTCAAAGATATCCTCGGGCCGAAAGGCGATAAAACATGCCGCATTAACAATGATGTTGAGACAAGCCCGAAAGACAGGTTCTTGGGATCGGAAGGTCTCAATCCGTCTTTGCCGGCTCTCGGCCCGTATGTCGACAAGCGTTGAAACGTTGCCTTCGGGAGATTCGACCCGCGTGCTGAAATTATCTTCTGGTGGAGCATTCTGCGCCAGAAACTCCTTGATTCCGAACTCAATGGCATCGTTGACACACAACCCCGCCTCTTTGGCCGGCAAATGAAGACTGAACGTCGGATCAAGACAGGTCAGGGAAAGTGAACGAGGATAATCGATGCCATTCAGCCGCGCTGTGAGCATGAAAAGATACTCGTCAGCTTGCCTTACCACGTAGCATCCATCTACCGGAGCCTCGTCCGCAAGATAAAGCGGCTGTGGTGGCGTAAAACTTAGGAAGATGTTCGGAAAAGGAAGCTGTATATCCCCGATTTGCACCTCGGTACAATCTGTCTTATCGAACTCTTCCACCAAGCGGTCAGGAAGAGTGTAGATGGCCCCGCCGTGCTTACAATGGATGAATGCGGCCATGCTGGCGTTAGTATCAGCCTGATAGATAGCCAACGCATGTGGCCGAACCCGCCGAGCAAACGCGAGCATATGCCCGTTTGCTTCCCGTTGCCGCGTTTCTACCACACGCTGGAAGTCTTCCATTTGCAACAGGCCATCTACCATCGGTTTTGACGATAGACTTGCCCGTAGGGCGGGGCGAGTTCGTAGCGTTCGGGATGGATGAAACTGCGCCCACTTCGGATTATTTTGTCCAGCGGAGAGAAGAGTCGGTTTGAAGTGACCTTCCCCCTTAAAACTGGAGCATTTTCAAAGCGAGTTCTCTGGTCTACAACAGCGACGAGACGGAGGACAAGCGATGAAAGGAAAGCGGTTCAGCGAAGAGCAGATTATTGGGGTATTGAAGGAAGCCGAAGCGGGTTTGCCATTGCCGGATCTCCTGCGGAAGCACGGGATTGCCCAAGGCACCTTCTACCGCTGGAAGGCCAAGTTTGGCGGGCTGGAGATCAGTGACGCCAAGCGGCTCAGGGCGTTGGAGGACGAGAACCGGCGCCTCAAGCGGTTGGTCGCCGAGCAGGCGCTGGATATTCAGATTCTCAAGGATGTCACCTCAAAAAAATGGTAATGCCCACAGCACGGCGGGAAGTGGTGACGTATGCGAGCACGACGTATGGGATCAGCGTGCGCCGCGGTTGTGGGCTGATGAATTTCCGCACCAGCAGTTTCTATTATGCGACCCAGCCCAAGCAGGAGGGGCCTCTGCTGCAAGCGATCCGTCAGTTGGCGCAACGCTACCGGCGGTGGGGCGTGCCACGGATTGTGGACCGGTTACATCGGGAAGGTTGGCCCGATAATCACAAACGGATCGAACGGCTTTACAGCGCAGCTGGTTTGCAGGTTCGGCAGCGACGACGTAAACGCTTGGATCGTGGAGCCCGGGAACCGCTTCTGCAGGCCACTGGCGTGAATCAGATCTGGGCGATGGATTTCATGAGCGATGCGCTGGCTGATGGCCGTAAAATCCGGCTATTAAACATCCTCGATGTCTATAACCGTGAATGTCTGCGCATCGAAGTGGACACCTCGTTGTCCGGCGTACGAGTGGCCCGTATCTTGGAGGAGTTGTATGCAGCCCGTGGGCTACCGCGGCAGATCATGGTCGATAATGGCCCGGAGTTTACCGGACGTGCTTTGGACGCTTGGGCCTACACCCGTGAGGTGAAACTCTGTTTTATCGAACCAGGGAGACCCATGCAGAACGGATACATCGAAAGCTTCAATGGCAAACTGCGGGATGAGTGCTTGAACGAACATTGGTTCACGAGCGTGACGGAGGCCCGCTGCGTGACTGCGGGCTATCGGCGACACTACAACACAGAGCGCCCGCACAGTGCGCTGGGCCAGCTGACCCCGATTGAGTTTGCTCGAGCGGAGTTACCCACAGCCGCACGTTCGGGCTGTGGGACGCCCTCCCGTGCGGCTATGGATAACTCCTTGAACAAAGAAACCAGTGTGATAACAATGCAGTCAAACACCGACCGGGACTCACTCTGAATCTGTTCCAGTCCGCGGGGGAAGGTCAGAAGGCCTGCAATTGTTGCGCCGACAGAAAGGGCATTCCCTTTAGGCGGGCTTGATTCAGATAAAAGAGTGAATGCAGGGCATAGCGGCAGAGAGGAATATCCACCATTTGAACCGACGCTATGCGGTATTTCTGGATGGGGAGCCCTTCACCGTTCAGTAAATCGGTGTAGGTCGCAACGAAACGGGACTCATCGCGGACCTGTTCGTGGAAAATACAGTAGCATTGGATGTACCGTGGGGTTGCATTCTCAGGTCCCGGTATGGGATCCGATGACGCAGCTTGTGTTCGTAACATTTCAAGCCGTTTCTGACTCGCGGCATCTCCACGTTCTTGGGATAGGATAGATATTAGCGGATTGTTTGTTGCAGACCAACTCAGGGGATCGGCCTCTCTATTAGGAATGTCTTCTCTCAAGACAATAATACCGCACGCTCCTGACATGGTGTCTTGCGAAAGAGGGAATTCGACCCAAGTTGAACGACACGGCCATCGGGTATCGCCATACAGATGCCAATCGGTTTCCTGCTTCTCAATGACCATGCGCGCGGCAGAAACGTCTTCGGGTGCCATGAAAACTAATCCGTCGCACGCCATCAGGACGGAGCAGGGAAGTTCAGCGCACGCTGATAGAAGAGGGAAACGCGCCTTATCTGTGAGCGGACGAAAGAGATTCTCATTCATAGCAGCACACTCTTTGGAACTTACCAAGGTCAATTTGGTCGCCGCCTGAAGATGTTCAAGAATTTGCTACTCGAACAGCCCCTGTGGGACCGCCTTTTACTTGAGACCATTCACTTCAAAAGGAGCCCTGTTCCTTTGGCTGGAGGACTTCATGTAAGTCAGGCTCCAGCAGCCAGACTTCAACGGCCTGACGCCCCGCAGCGTCATGGGCACGCCGACTAACGGCTCGCATATTGAGGAGTATAGCTCGCGGGCAGTTTTCGATCCAGCTTTTTGACCGTATGAGACGAGAGCGAGAGTTTCACGCCGCAGTTCCTTGGGAAGCCTCTGGCCGTGGTGTGTCAGCAGTTAAGGCCCCGTTTTGAGGGGTGTGGCTATCCTGATATGGATTTTGCGTGGAGGCCGAAAAAGCGCCCGATTTTCCTAAGGAATTCGGGTCATTATTTTCAAGGAATGCTGACAGGCCAACGTCTGTTGTGCGTCGCCGACGTTGCGCCTCCCGATTGGAGGCTTTCCGCTGACGTTCGGCACAGGTCGGGCAAAAGCTTTTCCCTGGTTGGCGTGGCTGCTGGCACAGGCGGCAGGGCTTGGTCTTTTCAACCGTCTGGGTCATGCGCCGGTACTCCAAGACCGCCGCGTGTAATTCGGCGACGCGTTTGGCGTCGGTCACAATCTCCACCATCGGCATGACGCAATCTTCAAAATAGGGGCAGCGTTTGCCGTCGGCTATCAGACAGTGCGGCTTGGGCCGGCAACCGGTGGGGCGCAGTTGTTCATCGAACGTTGCACCCAGACACGAGCCGTCGGCCTGATGATTGGCACATTCGATCTTCGCGAATTGTAGCGGTGTCATTGGACACCGCCGGTGATCTTGTCCAATCCTCGCGTCGCGAATTGCTCAATCTCTTCGCGGCGGTAGCGCGTGCAACCGCCGATGAGCACCGGCTTGAGGATACCTTGGCGAGTAAGTCGCCAGATGGTCTGGCGGGAGAGCCGCAATTCCCGCGCGGTCTCGGTCGGCGTCAAGAGCAGCGTCGCCGGCCGGTTGGTACGGGCGTTCTCCAGGGCCGCCAGCATGGTGGCGCGTTTCGCAGGCGATGCGGTCAACAGTTCGCGGATCGCTTGTTCAGGGGTCATTCCCGCCTTGTCGTTCTTCTGCATGGTTTCCATCTTCATCTCTCACAGTTCCCGGTTCACACAGCGGGCGGCAGGTGGCATGGCCTTTACTCCTTGCGAAGTGCTGGGCGAAACCGGGCTGGTTGTTCATCGTGGTTACACGATGCCCTTTACCGCCTATACGGTTGGGGAGTTTCAAAACGGGCGGGAAATGAAGCGTCAGAAATTGCGGCAAGCCCTGCAAATCAAGGCGAAATAGAAATGTGAAACTGTTTCAAGAAAGTTTCATGGGGTTACTTACCGTTAGGTTCCGTTGCCGCAGGGGACCGTTCTTGCCGTGTTTATAGGTGTTGCCGGCGTGTTCGCCTTGTGCCCAGACGCGGCGCATGATGGGGATGTTCTGATCGATCTCGACTTCGTGGAGGAGCTTGTATGCCTTGCCTACAGAAAACCCAGTACGTTTGGCAGCCTTAGCGATATTGTGGGTATCCAAGTAAGCGGACAGGATGGCTGCTTTCTCGGGATTCTGGGTTTGTTGGTAAAGTTTGGCGGCGGCATTGAGGAGCGTGGTGGTGTTGGCATTGGCGCGTTCGCGCAGCGGGCCGACACCGGCGTTAATCGCTTGAAGAGCCTGATGAACCAGCGCCAATAGTTCTTGGGGATCGAGCTGCGGTTCCGCGGGAGGTTTTGTTAAAAGGGCGACAGCATCACGACATTCTTTTACGGCATCCTGATAGGAGGGGAGATCGGGATGCAGGTCGCGCATGCCCTCGGACCAAGTCTGAAGTTGCTGAAGACCAGCGAGATCACGCGTGGCACTGAGCGCTATAATTTTCTGCCGAGTGTTGGCTAGGTAGCGGGCGGCATTTGAGGCGCGGATGGACTGTTCCATCATCTGCCGACCGCGAGTTTGGTAATCATACATGGGCTCAAATCTCCATGGCAAATCCGCCAGGCTGACCTGTGGTCTTGATGTGCACGGCCCTATTTTAGCAGACTATTTTTAAACGCAAGCAAGGCCGCGAAACAGCGGGGAAAAGGCAGGAAATTCCTGGGGAATACCACGTGTTTATGGAAGTCAGCGGCAGAATTTCAGACTGCGGCAACTGGCGCAAACGTGATCTCCGGCAGCGCGGCAATCGCGGCTCGCTTCTGGTCGAAGTCGGCGTGACTGTAGAGCGCGGTCATGGCCGGACTGCCGTGGCCGACCAGATCTTGGATGGCCACCTGCGGGACGCGGTTAACCGCACAGAGGCTGACGAAGGAATGCCGCAGGCTGTGGAAGCCCTTGCGGACGATGGCGCGCTGGCGGTGCCCGGTCGCCTGCTCAAAGGTCGCGATACCGCACTCACGCAGGAAGTTCTGGAAGCGTTTGGAGAACGCCGACACCTCGCGAATATATTCGGCGGCTTCTTCGGGGAAGACGTAGTCCTCACTCTGCGCGACTTGGCGGCGGCGTTCTTCCAACAGTGCGGCCAGAACCGAATGCAAGGGGATCGTCACGGTCTTACCCTTGCGACGGGTCTTGCGCGGCGTCAGCTCGATCCGTCCAGGTTTGATGGCAGACCAGCGCAGCGTGAGCACGTCACCCAGTCGCAGACCGGTGTAGAGACCAATGGCGAGCATGTAGCGCATGGTGCCCCGTGCCTTGCGACAGAGCGTCGCCAACTCGTCGGGCGTGAAGTTCAGGCGTCCTTGCGTTTCCTTTTCCAGTTTGCGGATGTGCAGCCAGGGATTGTCCAAGAGTCCGGCCTTCACACGCAGGGTGGTGAATACCGAGCGCAGGAACTGGATGTGACCATTGAACGAGCGTGGCGAGAACTTGCCGCGCCAGAGATCCCGCGCGTAGTCATCGGCGTGGGCGTCACTGACGTCGTGCAGATGTTGGATGTTATGGAGCTTCGCCCAGTCAATGAACCGCTGCCACGTGGCCCGATAGCCGGCGATGGTCGTGGCGCAGGGGTTACCCTTCTGCGGCGAGGCGAGCCATTCCTTCCAAGTATCATCGAGCGTGATGGGCGTCAGCGCCATCGCGCTAAGCTGGCGCGACAGGCGTAACCGCATCTCAATCTGTTCTTTGGTGGGCAGGCGGCCGATGCATTCCTGCAGCACGATGAACTGTTTGATGATCGTGCCCTCACCGCGCGCCGCGGCCTTGGCCGCGTTGGCAATGTCTTGGGCGGAACTGCGGTCGGTCTCGCCCGTGCTGACCCAGGCTTGCCGCCCATTCCGCGACAAGCGGTACCAGTAAATCTTTCCACGTTTGAAAACTTTCGGCATAATGTCCCCGCTCGGTTGTTCAATACGGTTTCAAAAAGTTTCTATAGCATGCTTTCAAAAAAGGTCAAAAATAGTGGCTGCAATAATAGCAGCACCGAGGATTCTAACGGCAGGAATAACAAATGCAAGTAATTTATTTACAAACTACTTGCAAAAGATATACGGCAACCTAAATGAAGGATTTCCAATCCTTGGAAAAGTGCGCCGCGCTTTACGAAAGGAATGATTATGAAGGCGAACGGCTGGCTGGCGGGTCTGGTTTTTCTGGCGATGACGGGCGGCGCGCAGGCGGAAGGGCTGGCGCTCAAGCAGGATGGACCGCTGTTCGAGGTCGCGCCGTGCAAGGCGCTCGACCAGACCGAGGAGCTCACGCTCGAAGCCTGGGTCCAGGCCGAGAGGATGAAGGGCGGCGGCGGGCGGATTCTCGATAAGTCCACTTCCGGCACGTCCGAGGGCTACATGCTCGACACGCATCCGGGCAACTCGCTGCGCTTCCTGACCATGGGCGGCACGCTCACGTTCAAGGCGAACCTGCCGGCGAAGAAGTGGAGCCACGTGGTCGGCGTCTTCAGCGTGGCCCAGAAGAAAATGCAGCTCTTCCTCGACGGCAAGGAGGTCGCCAGCCGCAAGGGCGACCTCAAGCCGATGACGGTCACCAAAAATCCGCTGCGCCTCGGCAGCGATCCGCGCGGCGACAACCGCTTCCACGGGCGCCTCGCGCGCGCGGCGGTCTATGGCCGCGCGCTGACGGTGGAAGAAGTGACGCAGCGTTGCACGGCGGGGGCGGCCAACGCCGCGGCGCTGCCGGGCGTGCTCGGCGACTGGAAGTTCACCGCCGAACCAACGGGCGAAATCAAGCCGGTCGCGGGCACGCTCGCCCTGCGGCAGGCGCGGGGCGATAGCAGCGCCGTGGCGAGCGGGCCGAGCGCGGAAATTTCCGGCGCGGCCGCGGCGCCGGAAGCGCCGCTCTGCCTGTGGTATCGCCAGCCCGCCAAGCAGTGGGACGAGGCGTTGCCGGTCGGCAACGGCATCATGGGCGCGATGGTCTATGGCGGCGCGCCAACCGAGCACATCCAGTTCAACGAGCACACGGTCTGGACCGGCCAGCCGCATTCCTACGCGCACACGAACGCCGTCGCCACGCTGCCGAAAATCCGCGCGCTGCTCCAAGAGATGCGCGCGGCACACCGCGCGGCGAGCAAGCTGGACCCGAAGTGGGAAGCGAAAGCGGCGCAGGAGAAGGTCAAGGAGGCGCGCGCCAAACAGAAGGAAGCCGATGACCTCGCCATGCGGGAATTCATGAGCGAGCCGCTGAAGCAGAAGGCCTATCAGCCGTGCGGCGATCTCTTCCTCGACTTCGCCGGACACGACAAGGTGAGCGACTACCGCCGCTGGCTCGATCTCGATACGGGCGTAGTGGCCACCGAATACAAGGCCGGCGGCGTGGCCTTCCGCCGCGAGGTGTTGGCCTCGCATCCCGACCGCGCGGTCGTCGTGCGCGTGACGGCCGACCAGCCGGGCAAACTCGACTGCGTCATCCGCCTCGGCAGCGCGCATAAGGACGTGAAGTACAGCGTGGAGGGCAGCGACACGCTCGTGATGAACGGGCTGGTGGAGGAAGGCGGCATCCGCTTCGAGGGCCGCGCCGTGGTCGCGGCCGAGGGCGGCCGCGTCGCGGCGGAGCCGGAGGGCGTGAGGGTCGCGGGCGCGAGCGCGCTCGTCATCAGGCTGGTGGCGGCGACGAACTTCAAGAATTTCCGCGACCTCGGCGGCGACCCGACGGCGGGCGCGCAGGACCTGCTGAAAATTTCCGCGGGCAAGCCGTGGGCGCAGTTGCGGCAGGCGCACGTCGCGGATCACCAGACGCTGTTCAAGCGCGTCGCGCTCGACCTGGGCCGGACCGCCGCCGCGCAGTTGCCGACCGATGAGCGCATCAAGGCGTTCGCCACCGGCGATGATCCCGCGCTCGCCACGCTGCTGTTCCAGTACGGGCGCTACCTGCTGATCGGCTCCAGCCGCGAGGGCGGCCAGCCCGCGAACCTGCAAGGCATCTGGAACGACAAGCTGCGCCCGCCGTGGGACAGCAAGTACACCTGCAACATCAATACCGAGATGAACTACTGGCCCGCCGAGCCGGCGGCGCTCGGCGAATGCCACGCGCCCCTGTTCGTCGCGCTCGGCGAACTCGCGCAGTCGGGTGCGGAAGTCGCGAAGGAGCACTACGGCGCGGGCGGCTGGGTGGTCCACCACAACTTCGACCTCTGGCGCGGCGCGGCGCCGATCAACGCCGCCAACCACGGCATCTGGGTCACCGGCAGCGGTTGGATGGCCACGCACCTCTGGGAACATTTCCAGTTTACGCAGGACCGCGACTTCCTCGCGAAGACCGCCTATCCGCTGATGAAGGGCGCGGCGCAATTCTACGCCGACTTCCTCTTCGAGGATCCGCTCACCGGCTGGTTGGTCAGCGGCCCCTCGAATTCGCCGGAGCAGGGCGGACTCGTCACCGGCCCGACGATGGACCACGCGATCATCCGCTGCCTCTTCCAGCAGACCGCCGAGGCCGCGCAACTGCTCGGCACCGATGCCGACCTCGCCGCGAAACTCACCAAGCTCGCCAAACGCATTGCGCCCAACCAGGTCGGGCAGTTCGGCCAGTTACAGGAATGGGTCGAGGACCGCGCCGACCTCGATAATCCCAAGAACCAGCACCGCCACTGCTCGCACCTCTGGGGCCTTTATCCCGGCGACGACATCACGTGGCAGGACAAGAAATTCTTCGAGGCTGCCAGGCAATCGCTGCTCTACCGCGGCGACGCCGCGACCGGCTGGAGCATGGGCTGGAAGGTCAACTTCTGGGCGCGCTTCCTCGATGGCGACCACGCGCTCGTCATCCTGAAGAACCTGATCACGCCGATCTGGCTGAAGAAGGGCCATGGTGGGCTTTACGCGAACATGTTCGACGCGCACCCGCCCTTCCAGATTGACGGCAACTTCGGCGCCGCCGCCGGCATCGCGGAGATGCTGCTGCAGAGCCACATTCGGATACCTGAGACCAGGGACCTGAAACCTGAAAACGAGCCCGCCGGACTTCAGGTTTCAGGTCTCAAGTCTCAAGTTTTCCTTCTGCATCTGCTCCCTGCCCTGCCCTCGACATGGCCGACCGGCTCCGTCACCGGCCTGCGCGCGCGCGGCGGCTTCGTCGTGGATATCGCCTGGAAGGATTGCAAAGTCACCAGCTACCGCATCGCCTCCGCCACGCCGCGCACCGTGCAGGTCAAGGTCAATGGCGAACTGAAGAAAGTCCAAGCGGATAAATTGTGAAGCTGACCTGGCGATGGCTGATGATGAGTCTGTTGTTGCTCACGCACGCCTGGGCCGCGCCCACCATCTTCTGGGTCTCGCAGCCGGTCCAACCCAGCGAAACCGTGCTGGCGCAGGGCGGCGGCTGGGATTCCAACGTCGTCGTCGAAATCTCGCGCGGCGCTGGCTGTTGGACCACCGCGGAGGTTATGCAGGTCACGGCCCGCTCCTTGAAGTTCGTGCTGCCGGTGGACTGGCCGACGGGCGCGAGCGCGTGCCGCGTCCAAGGCGGGCCCGCGGTTCCGCTCAACGCGCCGGAAGTGTGGTGGGTGCAGGGCGACCGCGGTGGCACGGCCACGCCCGGGGGCTGGATACGCGCCTTCGGCACCTGCCTGACCGCGACCAACAGTTATGCGGCGAGCTTCCGCGTGCCGCAGGATACGCCGCTGGGCCTGCTGGTCACTAACGGCATTGCCTGCGCAGTGGCCAGGCCACAACCGTGGCCGACCAATGTTTTCATGGTGCTCAACGGCGATCTTCCCGCCGCGCTCGCTGCCGCCGCCGCCAATGGCGGTGGCCGGATTCGCCTGCCGGCCGGCACCAACGAAGTGCGGCAGCCGCTCGTGCTTCCGCCGCGGACGATGCTGGAAGGCGCGGGCCGCGAAGCCACCGTACTGTTTTGGCCGGAGCCCGGCGCGGGCGCTGGCAGCAAGCCGGCCGGCCTGCTTTCCGGCACCTCGTTTGTGCTCGCCGATCTCACGCTCGCGGCACTCAAGCCCCACGCCGGCCCCGGGCTCTGCCGCACCCCGGATAGCAACGGCTGGGCGCGCATCCACCGCGTGCGCGTGGCGCTCGCCAACGAACCCAAGCCCGGCCGGCACGGCATCTATATTGACCGCGCCGATAACACCGAGATCACCGGCTGCGTCGTCACCGGCGTCCCGCGCGCCATCGGACTGAACAAGGCGCGCTACGCCTGCATCGCCGGCAACGAACTCCACTATGGCTGGAACGGCGTGACGATGAACGCGACCCGCGCCGTCATCTTTGAGGAGAACCAGCTCTGCGTTTCCTACACAGGCGAGAAGCGCGACACGGGCAGCAACTTCACGGCTTACGGCGCGCCGGTCGCCCGCGACCTCTACTTCGCCCATAACCGCCTCTGGTCGCCGGAGCATCATGACAACGGCTTCACCTTCGATGGCGGCGATGGCCTCTATCTGGGCAAGATCGAGCGCGCCGAGGGCACGCGGGTCACGCTGCCGCAACCGCCGATGCGCCGGCAGGGCGAGACGCTGGCGCCTTTTGCCGACTGGCCCGGCGCGAGCCTGCACGTCATGGAGGGCGCCGGCGCGGGCCAGTACCGCCACGTCGTCGCCATCCGCGGCGCGGTGATCGAGGTGGACCGGCCGTGGGATGTGCCGCTGGGCGGTGACTCGCTCGTCACGCTGGTGAACTTTATCGGGCGCGTGCTGCTGGTGGAAAATGAGTTTGCGGACGCGCTCTGGACCAAGGCCTATGCGATGACCGCGGATGTGATCTTCGCCGGCAACCGCATGAGTCACCACGGCACGGCCTGCGGCAGCCTCGATGCCGATGCTGGCACGCACAACATCGGGCTGCTGCCGGGTTTTCACTTCCAGGCGCTCGACAACCTCCTTGTGCGCGGCCCGACGCGCATCGGCTGCAATGGCCGCCACATCACCAATAAGCGCTCGGCACGGGTCGGTTTGGACCATGTCTGGTACACCGGCCCCGTCATGCTCGGCAGCGTCTTCCGCCGGAACAGCGCGCGGCCGGAGGCCGCCGCCGGCAGTTCCATCACCATTGGCTCCTCGCATCCCGGCGTCAGCCCGGTCGCCGATATTCTCATCGAGCGCAACACCGTCCCGGTGGTCCGCATCGAAAAAAACAACCACGATATCCTGCTGCGCGAGAACCGCTGGCAGCACAACCCGCCCGCTTACACCGGCCCCGGGTTCGCCGCGCCCACCGTCCGCATCGTCCAACAACCCTGAAGGAGAAAAGATGAAAAACCACATCGCCTGCTTGATCATCCCCGCGCTGTTGCCCCTGCTGGCCATGGCCCAGACCGCGCCCAAGGGCGAGCCGACCAACGCGCAGGAAGCCGCGCTCCAGAAAAAATATGGCGACAAGCTCAAGGTGCAGGACTACGCCGCTTACCAGCAACTCGTCGCCGCGCTGCCGCCCGATGAGCAGGCGTGGGAGAAAATTCTGGAAGACCAGCTTGGCGGCTTCTACTTCCCCATCCACGTCAGCGAGCGCCTGAAAAAACGCATCACCGCGTGGAGCTTCGTCAGGGATGACCCCGCCCTGCCGCGCGTCCTGCTGATCGGCGACTCCATCTCGCGCTCCTACACGGTGGACGTCCGCCGCCTGCTCGCCGGCAAGGCGAACGTGCACCGCGCGCCAGCCAACTGCGGCCCGACCGATAACGGGCTCAAGAACATGCCGGTCTGGCTTGGCGACGGCAAATGGGACGTGATCGTCTTCAACTTCGCCATCCACGACCGCACGAAGAAACCGGAGCAGTACGCGGCGAACCTGGAGAAGGTCATCGCGCTGCTGGAGGCGACCGGCGCCAAACTCGTCTGGGCGCGCACCACACCCTTCCAGAGCAAGGGCAGCAAGAACACCGACGACAGCCCGGCGCTCAACGCCGTCAGCGACCCGGTGATGAAGCAGCACAACATCCCGCTGACCGATCTCCACGCCGCGGTCAACGGCGTGGTCGCCACCGCCCGCAGCAGCGACAACTGCCACTTCAACGAGACCGGCATCAAGCTCCTCGCTGCCGCGGTCGTCAAAACCCTCGATCCGCTGCTGAAAAAGTAAGCGTTGCTTTTTTCCAAGGCTTGGAAAAAATCCGGCCGCGTTTTCCAAGCCTTGGAAAAATGGGAGACATGACCTATGCACAACAGGTATCTGGCGGTCGCGGTGGTGATGTTGGCGGGGATGGCGCAGGCGGGCGACCCGCTGACCCTGTGGTATGACAAGCCGGCGCAGGATTGGCAGAAGGAGGCGCTGCCGGTCGGCAACGGACGCCTCGGCGCGATGCTCTTCGGCGGCGTACAGCGCGAGCACATCCAGTTCAACGAGTCCACCCTCTGGCTTGGCGACGAGAACGACACCGGCGCCTACCAGGCTTTCGGCGATGTGTTCGTTGATTTCGGCGGCGGGCCGATGTCGGCGGAGTGTGCGAGCGGGCAGGCATCGCCGGGCGGTCAATCGGTTGAGGCCAGCGTTGACGGCAAGCCGGCGACGAAGTGGTGCATGGAGCATGGCGGCAAGCCCGCCGTGTGGATCGGACACTTCGCGAAGGAGACGGCCATTCCCTCGTACGCCTTCACGTCCGGCGGCGACATGCCGGCGCGCGATCCGAGGTCGTGGACGCTGGAGGGCTCGAACGACGGCGCGACGTGGAAGCTGCTCGACAAGCACGAGAACGAGCCGCCGTTTGCGGAACGCGGACAGCGGAAGGAATACACGTTCGCGAACGACGCGAAGTTCCTGCACTACCGCTTCACGTTTTTCGATCACGGATCGAAGACGCATTTCCAGGTCGCGGAAATCGAGCTTGGGCCGCAACGGAACGCGAAGGCCGCTCCCGCAAAGTACCGCCGCGAACTCGATATCGGCCGCGCGGTCCACACGGTGACCTACGAGAGCGGTGGCGTGCAGTTCCGCCGTGAGGCTTTTGCCAGTCACCCGGCCGAGGTGGTGGTGTTCCGCTTCACCGCCAACCAGCCGGGCGCGCTCACCGGCTCGGTTGCGCTGACCGACATGCACCAGGGGAAGATCGTCGCGGAGGGCAACCGGCTGACCGCGTCGGGCTCGCTCGCGGGCTATGCCTATAAGGAAGGCTCGGCGCAGGCCGAGTCGCCGCACAAGCCGTACAAGCTCGCGCTCGACTACGAGGCGCAGGTGCTCGTCCGCAACACGGGCGGCACGTTGGCGGCGGCGGATGGAAAGCTCGTGTTCACGGGCGCGGACAGCCTCACGATCTTCCTCAACGCGGGCACGGATTTCGTCCAGGACCGCGCGCGGGGTTGGCGCGGCGAACACCCGCGCGCGAGGATCGCGCGCCAGTTGCAGGCGGCGTCGGAAACGCCGTTCGAGAAATTGCGCGCGGAGCACGAGGCGGATCACCGGAAGCTCTTCGACCGCGTCACGCTGACGCTGGGTCAGCACCCGGATACGACAGAGCAGACCAATCCGACGGATATGCGACTCCTGCACTACACGCAGGGTACGCCCGACCCCGGACTGGAGGCGCTGGTCTTCCAGTACGGCCGCTACCTGCTGATCAGTTCATCGCGCGAGCTGCTGCCGGCGAATTTGCAGGGCGTCTGGAACAACTCGATCCGCCCGGCCTGGCGCTGCGATTATCACACCGACATCAACGTGCAGATGAACTACTGGCCCGCCGACGTCGCGAACTTGTCCGAATGCTTCAGGCCCTACGCGAAGTGGCTCAACTCGATCCGCGAGGTGCGCAAGGAGGCGACGAAGGCGGAGTTCAAGACGCGCGGCTGGACGATGCGCGCGGAGAACGGCGTCTTCGGCGGCTCGACGTGGCAGTGGGTCGAGTCGGGCAGCGCGTGGTGTATGCAGAACATCTGGGAGCATTACGCGTTCACCGGCGACAAGGAGTATCTCCGCGCGCTGGCCTACCCGATGATGAAGGAGGTCTGCGAATTCTGGCTCGACCGGCTCAAGGCGCTGCCCGATGGCACGCTCGTCGCGCCGAACGGCTACTCGCCCGAGCACGGCCCGCGCGAGGACGGCGTCGCGCACGACCAGCAACTGGTCTGGGACGTGTTCAACAACACGGTCGAGGCCGCCGACGCGCTCGGCGTGGACCGCGAGTTCCGCAACGAGCTTGCCGCGAAGCGCGATAAACTGCTCGGACCGAAGATCGGCAAGTGGGGCCAGCTTCAGGAATGGATGGTGGATCGCGATGACCCGAAGGACACGCACCGCCATCTCTCGCATCTCGTCGCGGTGCATCCCGGCCGGCAGATCACGCCGGCGACCACCCCGCAGTGGGCCGAGGCCGCGCGCGTCTCGCTCAACGCGCGCGGCGATGTCAGCACCGGCTGGAGTACCGCGTGGAAGATCAATCTCTGGGCGCGGCTGGGCGATGGCGAGCGCGCCTACAAGCTCATGCACAACCTGCTCCGCCTCGTCGGCGATACGCGCATGAACTACAACCGCGGCGGCGGCCTCGCCGCGAACCTCTTCGACATGCATCCGCCGTTCCAGATTGACGGCAACTTCGGCTACACCGCCGGTGTCTGCGAAATGCTGCTGCAGAGTCACACCCGGATACCTGAAACCGGAAACCTGAAACCTGAAAATGAGTCCGCCGGACTTCAGGTTTCAGGTCTCACGCCTCAAATTTCCCTGCTACACCTTCTCCCCGCCCTGCCCAAGGCGTGGTCCTCCGGCGCCGTCACCGGCCTGCGCGCGCGCGGCGGTTTCACCGTGGACATCGAATGGAAGGACGGCAAGGTCACCGGCTACCGCATCACCTCGCCCCACCCCCAGCCGGTCAGGCTCCGCCTCGGGGACAAAGTGCGCACCATCACCTCCACGCCGCCCTGATGGCGGGAATTTTTCCAAGGCTTGGAAAAAAAGCTGTGATTTTTTCCAAGGTCTGGAAAACTCGCCGCGCTTTTTTCCAAGGTTCGGAAAAACATGGTAAAAATTTCCAAGGTTCGGACTCATGAAGTTCGCGGGTGAACTGGCGGCGCTGGCGACCTCGGCCTGCTGGACGGCGAGCAGCCTGTGTTTCGCGCTGGCCGGCGCGCGCGTCGGCTCACTGGCGGTCAATATCATCCGCCTCTCACTCGCCTTCGCGGGCTTCGTGGTCCTAGGCTTGGTGTTGCAGGGCGAGGCGCTGCCGTTCTCCGCGACCCCGGCGGCGTGGTTCTGGCTTTCGCTCTCCGGCCTGGTGGGTTTTTTCTTCGGTGATCTGTTTCTTTTCCGCGCCCTTATCGAAATCGGCCCGCGCTTGAGCATGCTGATCATGGCGCTGGCACCGCCGCTGACCGCGCTCGGCGGCTGGCTGACGCTCGACGAAAAGCTCACCGGCCTGAATCTGCTGGGCATGGCGGTGACGCTCGCCGGGGTGATGTGGGTGGTGACGGAGACGCCGGAACACGGGACGCGGCACACGTTCACCTGGCGTGGTGGGTGGCTGGCGTTCGGCGGCTGTCTCGGCCAGGCCGCGGGCGTCCTGTTGGCCAAGCCGGGCCTCGCTGGCGTGCCCTCGCCCTTTGCCGCGACGCAAATCCGGCTGGTCACCGGCCTGGTGTGTTTTCTCGCGCTGGGGGCGGCGCTGGGCTGGTATCCGCAGGTGCGCAAGGGCCTGCGCGACCGCCGTGCGCTGGCGCAGATCAGCCTGGGCGCGCTGGCTGGTCCCTTCCTCGGCGTCTCGCTGCTGCTGTTTGCGATCACGCGCATCCCGACGGGCCCGGCCCAGACCTTCGCCTCGCTGGCGCCGGTGATGATCATTCCCTTTTCCGCCTGGCTCTATCACGAGCGCATCACCTGGCGCGCGCTCGCCGGCGCGGTGCTGGCCTTTGCCGGCATCGTGCTGTTGTTCCACTGATCAACGCGCCTGAAAAACCGGCAGGCGGTCGGCGGGGATGTCGGCGAGGCAGGGATAGGAACTATCCTTGCCGGAGAGAATGGGCTGGGTGACCGGCCAGGCAATCCGCAAGGCGGGATCGTTCCAGGCAAGGCCGCCATCGTCAGTGGCACGGTAAAAGTCACTGCACTTGTAATGGACGTCGGCCAGCTCGCTCATGACGCAGAAGCCGTGCGCAAAGCCCGCGGGGATGAACACCAACTGCTGGTTTTCATCGGATAGCGGAAAACACGCCTTCTGTCCGAACGTGGGTGAACCCCGACGGATATCCACGACCACATCAAAAACCTCACCGCGGATGACGCTGACCAGCTTGGCCTGCGGATGCCGCACCTGATAATGCAATCCGCGCAAGGCGCCGCGGATGGACCGCGAATGATTATCCTGCACAAAGGCACAGGTCACCTGCTGCGCGGCCAGTTTGTCGGCGTGATACGTCTCGCGAAAGTAGCCGCGCGGGTCGTGATAGGTTTGGGGCGTGAACAACAGCACCCCCGGCAGGACCGTCGGCTGGCAGAGCAGATCAGACATCATTCCATCCTGGTTCAGTTTTGCAGCAACCGCAGCAGGTAACGGCCATAGTCGGTTTTGCCCAGCCCCTCGGCCAGCCGGCGCAATTGCGTCCGGGTGATATAACCCTGGCTGTAGGCGATCTCCTCCAGACAGGCGATCTTCAGCCCCTGCCGCTCCTCGATGGTCTGGACGAAATTCCCCGCCTGCAACAGCGACTCGTGCGTACCGGTGTCGAGCCAGGCCAGCCCGCGCCCGAACAACTCGACCCGCAGCGCGCCGCGTTTGAGGTACACGCGGTTGAGATCGGTGATCTCCAGTTCGCCCCGCGCCGAGGGCTTGAGTCCGGCGGCAACCTGGACCACGGAGTTGTCATAGAAATAAAGGCCGGGCACGGCGAAGTTCGACTGGGGCTGCGCCGGTTTTTCCTCGAGGCCCAGCACCCGGCCGCGCCGGTCGAACGCCACCACGCCATAGCGCTCGGGGTCGCGGACGGGATAGCCGAAAATCAGGCCGCCCTTGCGCAACCGGCCCGCGCGCCGCAGCACCGCGGAGAAACCGTGGCCGAAGAAAATGTTATCGCCCAGGATCAGGCAGACGCTGTCACGCCCGATGAACGAACGGCCGATGATGAACGCCTGCGCCAGCCCCTCGGGGCGCGGCTGTTCGGCGTAGGCGAACCGCAGCCCCCATTGCGTGCCGTCGCCCAGCAACTCGCGGAAGCGCGGCAAATCCTGCGGCGTGGAAATGATGAGAATGTCGCGTATGCCGGCGAGCATGAGCACCGACAGGGGATAGTAGATCATCGGTTTGTCATACACCGGCAGCAGTTGCTTGCTCACGACGCGTGTGATGGGATGCAGTCGCGTGCCCGCCCCGCCTGCCAAGATGATACCCTTCATGACGTCTGTCCTTTTGCTGTTAGCCACGCCCGCGCCTCTTCTAACAATTCGTCCCGATGCCGCGCAACAAATTCCGCGAGTTCCGCCTCCCACGACCGCATCACATGTAAGCCGGCCTGCTTCAGCCGGGCATTTTCCAGGATCGAGTTCAGCGGCCGCCGCGCGGGCAACGGGTAAGCGGCCACCGTGCAGGGCGCCAGTTTGTGCGGCACCGCCAGCGCCGTCAGAAACTTCTCCGCCAAGTCGAACCAGGTGGCGTGGCCCCCGGCGGTCGCGTGGAAGACACCTGTGGCGCCCGCGCTGATGACAGTCTCAATCTGCTCCGCCAGCCGCCAGGACCAGGTCGGCGAGCCCCATTGCTCCGCGATGACCGGGCGCTCGCGCTCCGGTTCCGCGAGGGCGAGGCGCAGCATCGTCTTGGGGAAATTGCCGCCGTACCGCCCATAGAGCCAGGCCGTCCGCAGGATGGCAAAGCGGGCGCCGCTGGCCTGCACGGCCTGCTCGCCGGCCAGCTTCGAGGCGCCATAGGCCGAGAGCGGGTGCGGCGCGTCGTTTTCCTGGTAGGGCTGCGGTACCGGCCGCGCGCCATCAAACACATAGTCGGTGGAAATCTGCACCAGCAGCGCTCCGGCCGCGCGCGCCGCCGCGGCCAGGAGCCGCGGGGCCTCGGCGTTGACGCGCAAGGCCAGTGCGCGCTGCACCTCGCAGGCATCCACACGCGTGAACGCCGCACAGTTCACGATCACGTCAGGCCGCGCCGCGGCGACGCGGTCGCGCACCTGCGCGCCAGCGGTGATGTCGAACTCCGGGAGATCGGTGGCGATAAGCTCGTGGCGCGCCCCGAGCACCGCCTGACAATCGCGGCCCAACTGGCCGCGCGCGCCGGTGAGCAGGATTTTCATGGTGGGGACGCGGGTGGCTTGGGGTCCTCGGGCCGGGTGCGCTCCAGCGCCTCCAGGCGTTGCTCGAGCAGCGCCACGCGTCGCGCGGTGCGCGCCACATCGTCACGCGCGCGGGAGAGCATGATGGAAAAGTGGAAGGACACCAGCAGCAGGAAGGCAAACACCACGATGACAATGGCGGTGACATACTGCATGCCGGTGACACGCTGAAGCCAGGCCAGGATGGTCGTGGGATAGAGCGCAAAAACCAGAATGACCAAGCCGGTGGCGACCCAGAGCAAGGCATAGCGCTCGTGCATCTGGGTCCGGCGCACCGCCTCCAGCGTGGCGATGAGCATCAGGAAGCTCAAGAGCCCGGTGACCACCCGCAGCTTGAGTTCCATTGTCACCCGGTCCGCCGTGAGTCCCGGCGTGATGCCCGACAGGAACAGCACCAGCACAATACCGAGCAAGAGTCCTGCGATGGCCAGCCCACGCCGCCGTTTGCGCAACGCGACGAAGGCCAGCCCGCTGACCAGCACCAGTACGCCGCCCAGGATGGTAAGCAGATGCGTCATGGGTGGCCGTCCCCCGTCAGCGCCTGCCGCGCCAGCCGCGCATCCACAGCCCGCGCACGATCCACGAGCAGGGCCAGGGTCACCTTGAGCGCATAATAGAACGCGGTGCGCCGGCCGATGCTCGAACGCCCCGCCTGGCGCTCCCGGAAGGCGACCGGCGCCTCGGCGACGCGATAGCCCTGCCGCGTCAGCAGCGCCAGCGATTCCGGTTCGGGGTAGTCCGCCGGGTAGGTCGCCGCGAAGAAGCGGAGGGCATGGTGGTTGACCAGTTGAAAACCGCTGGTCGGGTCGGTGATGCGCTGGCGGCAGGCATAGGTCAGCAGGCGGGCCAGCGCGCCGATCGCCACACTGCGCCAGCGCGTGCTGGTGACCGCGCCCTGGCCGAGGAAGCGCGAACCGATGACCACGTCGGCGCCCATCTCGCGCTGCGTCGCGAACAGCCGGGGAATTTCCGCGGGCGGATGCTGACCATCGCCATCAATGCGGAGGGCATAGCGGCAGCCGCGCGCCACCGCCAACGCAAACCCCGCCTGCATCGCACCGCCGACCCCGAGGTTGCAGGGCAGGTCGAGCACCAAGGCTCCGCGCGCGCGGGCGACGCCGGCGGTGTCATCGCTGGAACAATCGTTGATCACGGCCACCGGCAGCCCGGGGTAGAGCGCGGCCACCTCGTCCAGCAGCGGGCCCAGCGCGGCCGCCTCGTTGAACGCGGGAATGAGCAGTATGGTTTCGCGTTGCCAGTGATCCATGGTCTTGCCTCGTGCCGTCGGCGGGAGGATAGCGGCTCCGGCGTAGCGCCACAAACAAGAAAACGGGGCGCCATCAGGCTGCCGCGCCGGCGCGACCGGGGCCGACGTTCCAAGGTTGGGAACGGCAGGCCGGTTGTTTTCCAAGGCTTGGAAATCCCGCTGCCGCCGGACGGGTGAAATTGGGGCTCGACAACCGCGTCACCGCCGGTTACAAGTTTCACACTTTTCTGAAAGTTCACAATGCCGCGGCCGACCGCGGCGGCGGGAAAGGCGGGCCTATGGGACGAACAACCAAGGACACAAGCGAAACGGCGGCGCGACCGCTGGCGCGCGAGGTGCGCCGGCGCCTGGCGGCCGCCGGCGGCCGGACCTCGCACGACCTCGGTCTCGGCCGCATCGTCGGGCAGATGGTGGTCTATCTCTATCTCTGGGAGGGCGACTGCTCCCTGGATCAGATCGCGGAGGAACTGGGCTTGAGCAAGGCGGCGGTCAGTGTGGCCGCACGCCAGCTCGAACACCTTGGCCTGATCCGCCGGACGTGGCGCGAGGGCGACCGGCGCAAGTACTACCGGACCGCGGACAACATCGGCATCGCCCTGCGCCAGGGCCTGTTGAGCATCGTCCTCAACAAGATCGAGGCCATGGCGGGCGAGTTGGATGCCGCGCAGGCCGCCCTGGCCGCGGGCTCACGTCAGGAGGCCGACCTCCAGTTTCTGGCGGGGCGCGTGAAGCGCGCCCAAGTGCTGCGCGAGCGGGCCGACAAGATGCTCGGTCATCCGTTGCTCTCCCTGCTCATCCCGAACCGGTGAACACGATGCCAGCCCGTTCTCCCATGAAAACGGCCGCGAGTGCGGTGGTGCTCTATACCGCGGACTCGCGGCGGCGCACGGGTTTCTGGCGCAGCCTGGCGGGCATGGCGGGCAATATCTGCCGCGCCCGCGAGCTGATCCGGCAACTGTTCATTCGCGACTATCTGGCGGTACACAAGAAGTCCTTCCTCGGCCTGGCGTGGATCGTTCTCGCGCCGGTGGTGGCCACCTTGTCATGGCTGTTCATGAACGCGGCGGGCGTCCTGCAGCCGGGGACCACCGGCGTTCCCTACCCCGTTTATGTCCTGCTGGGCACAACGCTGTGGGGCCTCTTCACCGGTTTCTACCAATCGGCCACGCAGACCCTGACGGCGGCCCAGAGCTACATTCTCCAGGTCCGCTATCCACACGAAGTGTTGCTGGTGAAACAGGCGCTGGAACAAACGGTCAATTTCGCGGCGGCGCTGGCGGTCAATCTGCTGGCGTTCCTGTGGTTCGGCGTGCGGCCCAGTTGGCTGCTGCTCCTGTTGCCGCTGACCACCCTGCCGTTGTTCTTCCTGGGCGCGGGACTGGGTTTGATCATGGCCGTGCTGGGCGTGGTGGCCGCGGAATTCAAGCGCCTCTGCGAGGTCGCACTGGGCCTGATGTTGTTCATCACGCCGGTGCTCTACAATCCGGCCGCGCTCGGTCCGCGCTTTCAGGAGGTGCTGCGCTGGAATCCGCTGACGCACCTGCTCGACACGGCGCGCAGCACGATGCTCGCCGGCACGGTGCCGGACCCGCTGGCGTTCGCCTGCTCCAGCCTCTTTGCCCTGGCCGTCTTTCTGCTGGCCTGGCGGTTGTTTTATGTCTCGGAACACCGCGTGATCGAAAAGCTCTTTTGAGGACGCATGGAACTCGCGCACGACACCGTCATTCAGGTTGCGGGGCTGCACAAGAAATTCTGCCGCCACCTGCGGCGCAGCATGTTCTATGGCACGCTGGACGTGACGCGCGACATGCTCGGCTGGCGCTACGCAACCGGTGTGTTGCGGCCGCGTGAGTTTTGGGCGCTGGAGGACGTGAGCTTCGAGCTCAAGCGGGGCGAGGCGCTGGGCATCATCGGGCCGAACGGCTCCGGCAAGACCACGCTGCTGCGCATTCTCAACGGCATTTTCCCGCCGGACCGTGGCTGGGCGGCGGTCCGGGGCCGGATCGGCGCGCTGATCGCCGTCGGCGCCGGCTTCCACCCCAACATGACCGGCCGGGAGAACATCCGGCTCAACGGCACGATTCTGGGCCTGACCCGCCGCGAGATCGAGGAGCGGTTCGAGGCGATCGTGGAGTTTGCCGACATCGGTGAATTTCTCGACGCCCCGGTGGCCACCTATTCCTCCGGCATGACGGTGCGGCTGGGTTTTGCCATCGCGGTTCACGCCACGCCGGAAATCCTGCTGGCCGACGAGGTGCTCGCCGTCGGCGACCTGCGTTTTGCGCTCAAGTGCTACCGCAAGATCGCGGAATACCGCCGCAACGGCGGTGCGTTGCTGCTGGTCAGTCACTCGATGCAACTGGTCCGCAACGTCTGTCACCGGACGCTGTGGCTGGAGCACGGGCGCGTCCGGCAGTTGGGCGAAACCCAGGCGGTCTGCGACGCCTACGAACGCGACGTGCTGCAGCGCAGCGCCACCGCCACCAGCCGCGAGGACATCGTGCGCATCAATCACGATCCACTGGTGCAGATCGAGCGGGTGGAGTTTCTCGATGAACAGGGCCGGGCCTGCGCGGCCTTTCCCGTCGGCGCGCGGTTCCGTGCCCGCATCCATTACCACTGCCGGCGCCAGGTGACCGCGCCCATTTTTACCCTGGCCCTGACCACGGTGGAGAACATCACCGCCGTGGCGAATTACTCCAACCTGGACGCCCCGCATCTGCTGGCGACCGCCGCAGGCCGCGGCTGGGTGGATTTTGAAATTGCCCAGCTCGCCCTCAAGCCGGGCAACTATGACTGCACGGTCAATCTCGAGGAACAAGCGCTGGACAACGTGCTCGACTGGCATGAGCGCGCCTACCGGTTTGCCGTGATCAGCGCCGAAAGTCCGTTGATGCACGGGTTGTTCCAGCCGTCCGTCCGGTGGGAGGCGGGCCGTCCATGATGTGCGCCTGCCCAGCTTGCGACGCCGCCCTCGCCCAGAAGGCCAGCAACGCCTACGTGGTCTGCCCCGCCTGTGGCACGTGGGTGTTGCAGGCGGACGCCCCGGCCGGGGAGGACAACGCGGCGTATTTCAACGCGCACTTCCGCGAGAAAGCCTCGGCACAGCCCGATGAGCGCAAGCGCCGCATTTTTCAGGCGGCCGAGCAACGCGACCATGCGCGGCGGGCTGCGGAGCAGGACCGCTTTCTGACCCACGTGCAGAACCTGCAGGCGCAACTCCTGCAGCCGGGCCAGCGTGTGCTTGAGATCGGCTTCGGAGACGGCGACGTGCTCGCCCGCCTGTTGCAGTCCGGCGTGGACGCCTGGGGTGAGGACCTCGCGTTGACCGCTGTGCGGAATTTCCAGGAGCAGCATCCGGGTTATGCCCGGCGTGCAGGCCTTCCGGGCGCCACGGCGGGCGCCTTCCACCTCATCTATGCCGCCGCCCTCTTTGAGCATCTGGATGACCCGCGGGTTTTTCTGCATGACATCCAGAAGCGGCTGCAGCCCGGTGGCCGGCTGGTGTTGGACCAGATTCCGCTGGCCAGCGCCGGCCCCGCCGATCTCTCGCCGGCCGATGACATCTGTTTTTGGAAACCCTGTCATCGCGTGTTGCACTCGCTGGCCGGCCTGCAACAGTTGGCGGGCGCGACAGGTTTCCGCGTGCTGGCCGTGGCCGCGATGGATAGCTTCAACTACCGCGTCTTGAGCCTGCATCGCCGCGCCGGTTATCCGGCCATCGAAACCTTGCGCAATGCCTGCCTGGTGGACGCGCGCCTGCCGGGACTCCTGCGCTACCGCTGGCTGTGCTGGCGCGCACAACACATCCGGTCACGCTGTCAGGTGGCCTCGGTTGTTTTGCAACCCCTGGCAGCCGATACACAGGGAGCACCGACATGAGCTGGCTGGAACCTCTGCGGCAACGTCTGGATGCCTTGCTCCTCAAGCGCGTCCCCTTCCGGCCCGCCCTGCGCCGCGACCTGGCGCGGTATTTCATCGGCGATGCGCAGGCGTTCAGCGAAGTGCTGGAGGTCGGCCGGCAGCAGACCGGCGACGCGCCCTTGCGCGCGTTCGATGCGGCGCTGGCCCGGCACGGCGGGCAGCTCAGTTTTTCCCAGACCGGCGAAGACCTGATCGTGGACTACATTTTCCGCGTCCTGGGCATCACACGCCCGACCTATCTCGATCTGGGCGCCTTCGATCCGTGGGCCTTGAGCAATACCGCCCGCCTCTATTTGCGTGGCTCGCGGGGCGTCAACATCGAGCCGAACCCGGAGCAGTTCCAGCACTTTCTGCGCAGCCGCCCCGACGATCAAAATCTCAACGTGGGCATAGCCGCCGCCGCCGGTACGCTGACCTACCATGTCCTGGACGCCGCCACCTTGAACACTTTCTCGCGCACGGAGGCCGAGCGCTGTGTCCGCGAGGAGGGGCATCGGATTCTCAAGGAGCTGCCGATCCCGGTGCTCACGTTGACCGAGGTTCTCGCAAAGCATTGTGGTGGCGTCTGCCCGGATTTTCTGTCGGTGGACATCGAGGGCCTGGATCAACTGGTTGTCGCCACCCTCGCCGCGCAGGCCGCCAAGCCCAAGGTCGTCTGCATCGAAACCATCTCCTATTCGCGCGGCGGCCAGGGCCGCAAGGACGAGGCCCTCGTGCAGGCCCTGCGGGCGTGCGGCTATCTGCCGTTCGCCGATACCAACATCAACACGATCTTCGTGCTGGAGTCTCTGTGGCGGGGCGGGGCCGGCGCCACTGGGCACACCTGAACCATGAGCGCGCCCCTTGTCAGCATCATCCTGCCCATCTACAATGGCGAAGCCCACCTCCGTGAAGCCGTGGAGAGCCTGCTGGGCCAGACGCACCGTGAGTTTGAACTGCTCATCGTGGACGACCAATCGCCCGATGGCAGCCGCGCCATCGCCGGGGAATTTGCCCGGCGTGATGCGCGCGTCCGGGTTTTGGAGAACACGCAGGGCAAAGGGCTTGCCGGCGCGCTGAACACCGGCCTGCTGGCGGCGGCGGGTGTGTTTGTGGCGCGCATGGATCAGGACGATCTCAGCCTGCCCACGCGCCTCGAGCGGCAGGTCGCCTACCTGCAGGCGCATCCCGAGGTCACGCTCTGCGGCACGTGGGTGCGGTTGATCGGCGAGCAGGCCGGCGCCGAGTGGCATCTGCCCACCGACTGGGACAGCATCCGCTGCACGATGCTCTTCTGCGGGGCCCTTGCCCATCCCACCGTGATGTGGCGGCGCGCGGAGTTTGAGCGCCACCAGTGGCACTATGATCCCGCGTTCAGCACCGAGGATTATGAGTTGTGGACACGCATCGCCGAAACGGCCTGGCTGGCGAACGTGCCGGAGGTGCTCTTCCTCTACCGCACCCACGCGCAGAGCTACACCAAGGCATTTTTCCAGCGGCAGCGCGCGGATGATCGCCGGCTGCACCTGCGCCAACTGGAACGCATGGACCTTCAGCCCACGCCCGCCGAAATGGACGTGCATGAACGCTTGAGCCATTGGGAGGGACAGGTTGAGCCCACCTTCATCCGTGACGCGCTCGCTTGGCTGGAGAAACTGCTGGCGGCCAACCACGGCTCCGGTTTTCTCCCGGAAGAGGCCTTTGAGCGCTGCGTGGCCGGCCAGCGGACGCAACTGCGGGCGGTGCTGCCGTGGAGCGCCGCCGGCACCCTCGGCCACGCGGTGCTGCTGGGCAAGCTCAAGGACGAAATCAAGCGCGTCCTGCCCCAGCCCGCCACCGATAACCTGATCACCCGCCTTCGCCGTTGGGGGCAACACTGCCGCCGCGCGCCCGCCGCCTTGCTCGCACCGCGCCCGGCGGTCGTGGAACCGGGCGACCTGACGCCCAAGGCGCCACCGCCCACGGCGCCCGGCACTCCGCCGCGCCTTTCTGTGTTGATGCCCATGTACAACGCCGCCGCCCATCTGCCCGCGGCCATCGAGAGCATCCTTGCGCAAACCTTCACCGACTTTGAACTCCTGCTGATTGATGATGCCTCAACCGACCACAGCCTGCAGATCGCGGAAACCTACCGGCAGCGCGACCCGCGCCTCCGCGTGGTGGCCAACCCGCAGAACCAGGGCGTGGGCGCTCTGCGGAATCAAGGCTTGGAGCTGGCCCGCGGCGACTACCTCGCCTACATGGATGCCGATGACGTCAGCCTGCCGGAGCGGCTGGCCGCGCAGGTCGCCTACCTCGACGAGCATCCCGAGGTGAGCGTCTGTGGCACCTGGGTCCGCTTGCTGGGCGAACAGGCCGGCACCGAATGGCATCTGCCCACCGACTGGGACACCATCCGCTGCACGATGCTCTTCTACGGCGCGCTGGCCAACCCGACCGTCATGCTGCGGCGCGCCGCTTTCATCCGCCACTCCTGGCAGTGTGAAGGCCGCGTCGCCGAGGACTATGACCTCTGGACGCGCATCGCCGCCACGGCGCGCATGGTCAACCTGCCCAGGGTGTTGCTGCTCTACCGCCAGCATCCCGCCAACTCGACCAAGGTGCAGCAGGCCCGCCTGCGTTACGCCGACCGGCGTATCCATCAGCGCCAGCTTGCAAGCCTGGAACTGACCCCCAGCATCCCGGAATTGGCCATCCATGAGGCCCTCAGCCATCACCGGTTGTCTGCCAGCGCCGACTTCGCCGGCCGGGCTCAGGCGTGGCTGGACCGGCTGCTGGTCGCCAACCGGCGCACGCACTGCTTCCCCGAGGCCGCCTTCGAGCGCGTCATCCTGCAACAGCGTCTGGCCATCCGCGCCGCCATGTCGTGGCGCGCCGCGCGCGGCCAGGGCTGGCTGACGGTACTGGGCAAGGCCAAGGACCACGTGAAGCCGCTGCTCCCCCGGCGCACGGCGGAACAGTTGAACCAGCTTGCGCTGCGCTGGTGGCCGGTCTGCCAGCAACTCGCCACACGCGCCCGCGGCCTGCGCGAAAGAGCGCGTTCCCTGCTGGGCCTGGGCTATAAAGTGCAGAAAACGGTGCCGCCGAAATGCAAGATCGGCATGGCCATCCTCGCCCACGAACGACCCGACTACCTCGCACTCTGCCTCGACTCCCTCTTCAAGACCAACCTCCACGACTACGACATCACCTTCCTCATCAGCGACGATGGCTCGCAGGATCCGCGCGTGCGCGAGCTCATCAACCGCCCGCGCGACCCGCGCTATAAAATCGTCCGTGCCTTCACGCCCAAGGGCCCGAACAATGCCGGCGCCGCCATCAACAAGGCCGTCCGCCGTCTGCTCGCACTGGGCGACTTCGACATCATCGGCTGGTGCGATCCCGACGCGCTCTTCCATCCCGACTGGCTCGACCAGACCATGAAGATTTGCCTCTGGGCCAAGCGCCACCACAAGCTCCACGTCCTCGGCCCCTTCTCCTCGTTCAATTCCAGTGATTATCTTTATCACCGCATCCTCGGCACCTATCGCTCGCCGCACGGCAACTTCGTCGTCAAGCGCCAGATGGGCATGGTCAACTATTTCTATTTCCGCGAGGACTTCCTCAAGCTGGGCTTCTTTGCCGAGAATCCCGACGAGGAAACGCTGATGACGCAGCACTTCGACCGGCTCGGCGTCCGCAACTTCTGCACCGCGACCAGCTACATCGAGCACCTCGGCCAGGAATCCGTGCTCAACCAGTGGCGACCCACGCCCGTCCGCCGCCTCCCGCACGGTCTGAACCTCGCGCCGGCCGGCTGGGGCTATGACCTGGAAGCCTTGAGTCCCTTCGCCTACTACCGCTACCTGAAAAAGAGCGCGACCTCCGGCCCGGACCTCGTCCCCAGTGCCAGGCCGCTCGATGTCCTGATGCCCGTCATCCGCAAGGACCTCGACACGCTCCCGCTCGCCGTCGCCGGCCTCCGCCAGCACCTCCGCCATCCGCTGGGCCGGATCATCCTGGTCAGTCCGCCCGACGAAACCATCCGCGACTTCTGCCGGCGGCACGACTGCGCCTGGCGCGATGAGAACAGCATCCTGCCGCTGCGCAAAAGCGACCTCCACTACACCGTCAACGGCCTCAACCGCGCCGGCTGGCTTTTCAAGCAACTGCTCCAGCTCTACGCCGACCAGATTTCCGACGCCGGCCACATCCTCCTCTTCGACGCCGACACCATCCTGCTCCGGCCGCAAAAGTTCGAGGTGGCCGGCCGCAGCCTCATGGTCATCTCCGACGAATACCATTGGCCCTACTACGTCATCATCCAGAAACTCTTCGGCTTCCTCCCGCCGGCCCGCTTCTCGCTGACCTCGCACCACCTCTGCGTATCCCGCCCGCGGCTCGCCGAACTGCGCGGCGAACTGGAGCGCCGCCACCAACGCCCCTGGTATCAGGCGATCGTGGATCAGCTCGACCCGCACGAAGGCTCCGGCTTTTCCGAGTACGAAACCTACGGCCAGTGGCTGCTGCAACGCCACCGCGACGAGGTGGAACTCGAATACTGGTTCAACATCGCCGTCCCGCGCCGCAAACTCTGGCGGCACGCCTGGGACCTCCCGCGCCTCGGCCGCCACTACCGCGCCGCCTCCTATCACCACTACCATGTCTGACACCCCTCCAGCGCGCGCGGTGTTTTTTCCAAGCCTTGGAAAAAACGGCATCGTCACTTTCCCATCCTTGGAACGAACTGACGGGAGGGCGAGCGTACCCGCGAGCCGCTCGAGTGGCGCCCGGCGCACGCTTCCCGGCGGAGGCGCGCCATGATCCTCGTGCGACTCATGGGCGGGCTGGGCAACCAGATGTTCCAGTACGCGTGCGGCCGCGCGCTGGCCTGGCGCACCGGCCACGCGCTCGTGCTGGACCCCAGCCACCTCGCTACGCGCCACCCCACCGCGCCGCGCCGGTTCAGCCTCGACGCCTTCCCCATCGCCGCGCGCCTCGCCACCCCGGCGGACACTGCGGAGGCGCAGTCCCTGCCCGCCTTGCTCTGGCGGCGGTTCGGCCGCCCCCTCGCCTCAGACCTGACCATGGCCTGCGAACACGGCCTGCGCTTCCAGCCGGACCTCTTCCCCGCGCGCTTCCAGCGCCTCTGCCTCGTCGGCTACTGGCAGACCGAGAAATATTTCAGCGACTGCGCCGACCTCATCCGCCGCGACTTCGCCCCGCGCACCGCCCCCGACCCCGCGCTGGCCGCGCGCCTGGCGGCGGCGCCTTCCGTGGCGCTGCATATCCGGCGCGGCGACTACGCGGCCGACGCCACCATCAACAGCGTCCACGGCCTCTGCCCGCTCGACTATTATCACCGCGCGGCGGCGCACCTCGCGGAGCGTGTGGGCCGGCCGCAGTTCTTCCTCTTCTCCGATGACCCGGACTGGGCGCGGGCGCACCTGCAACTGGAGCACCCCCTGCACGTCATCTCCGACGGCCGGCGCGCGCCCGCGGAGGAACTGGCGCTGATGACCTGCTGCCGCCACCACATCACCGCGAACAGCAGCTTCAGTTGGTGGGGCGCGTGGCTCAATCCGCGGCCCGATAAACTCATCTGCGCGCCGCGCGCCTGGTTCCGCGACCCCGCGCTCGACGCCACCGACCTCGTCCCCGCCACCTGGCTGCGCTTGTGAGGACACCCCCGATGCCCACCCCGCCCCCATCCGCCAGCGACCCCTTGCTCGAACACTTCCTGCGCTACCTGCAGGGCGAACGCGATGCCTCGCCCCACACCCTGCGCAATTACCGCCTGGACCTGCTCCAGTTCGCCGCCGGCCAGTGGGGCGCCGACGCGCCGCCGCCCTTCCGCTGGCGCGAGGCCGACCGCTACGCCGCCCGCCGCTTCCTCGCCAGCTTCCAGCGCGCGGGCCAGAAGGCCACCACCACCAACCGCAAACTCTCCAGCCTGCGCTCGTTCTACCGCTTCCTCATCCGCGAAGGCCACACCGACCTCAACCCCTTCCGCGCCGTCCAGTCCCCCAAGCTCCCCAAGCGCCTGCCCCAGGTCTTGAGCGTCGTGGATGTCGGCCGCCTGCTCGATGCGCCGCGCAAGGCCGGGCCCGCCCCCGGCGTCGCCGAGAGTCCCAAGTGGAAGGCCTTCGATGACTACGCCCGCCACCGCGACACCGCCATCCTCGAACTCCTCTACAGCACCGGCATGCGCGTCAGCGAACTCACCGGCCTGACCGCCGACCGCCTTGACTATCTCTCCGGCGTCATCAAGGTCCGCGGCAAAGGCAAGAAGGAGCGGCTGTGCCCGATGGGCAACCCGGCGGCGCGCGCGCTCAAGGCCGCGCTGGCCGCGCGCGAGCTCTGGTTGCTGGTGCTCGGCCAACGCGGCGGCAGCGCGCTCTTCCTCAACTGCGATGGCGGCCCGCTGACGGTGCGCTCCATCGAGCGGATGCTGAAGAAGTACGCCGTGCTCGTCGGCCTCTCGCCGCGGCTTTCGCCGCACACCCTGCGCCACAGCTTTGCCACGCACCTGCTCGATGCCGGCGCCGACCTGCGTAGCGTGCAGGAGCTGCTCGGCCACGCCAGCCTCTCCACCACCCAGATCTACACCCACGTCTCCATCGAGCGCCTCAAGGCCGTCTACGACCAGGCCCACCCCCGCGCGTGAGCGGGACCCGAAATCAGCGAGAGCAGAATCCATTATCCTCTGACTCCTGTTCCCTGACCTCTGACTTCTGATCTCTGACTTCAATCTCTCCCTTTGGGGCTTAACACCAACCAACCGGCGGCGTATATTCCGGCGCGATGCAGACGTGGCTCAAGCTGGGGCTGGTGGCGGCGCTCCTCTCCGGGGGGGAGGCGGGCGCGGTCAAGCTGGGCGCTACGCGCCTGGACGTGGTCGCCGAGCTGGGCGCGCCCAGCGGCTTCATCCGCTGCGGCACCGGCGAAACGCTCTACTACGAACGCGGCACCATCCAGCTCCAGAACGGCAAGGTCGCCAACTTCGAACTCCTGTCCCCCGACCAGCTCCGCGAGAAGAAAGCGGCCGAGGCCAGGACGCGCGCGGAACAGGCGGCCCGGACCGCCGAGCTGCGCGCCCAGCTCAAGACAGAGGGCGAGTCCGTACTGGCCAAGCTGCTCGCCGACCCCGACTTCGTCAACGCCGGCGCCGCCGCGCAGGTCGCCCGCTGGCGCGAGTTCATGAAGAAATATCCCGACGTGCCCGTCTCG